>JBOHHE010000476.1:0-12903 GCA_050700355.1 Pseudonocardiaceae bacterium | reverse complement strand
GCCGAGTTGGCGATGTACTCGGTGATGTGGAGCGAGCACTGCTCCTACAAGTCCTCCAAGGTGCACCTGCGCTACTTCGGTGAGACGACGACGGAACAGATGCGTCAGCGGATGCTGGCCGGGATCGGGGAGAACGCCGGGGTGGTGGAGGTCGGGGACGGCTGGGCGGTGACATTCAAGGTGGAGTCACACAACCATCCCTCCTATGTGGAGCCCTACCAGGGCGCGGCCACCGGGGTGGGCGGGATCGTGCGCGACATCATGGCTATGGGTGCCCGGCCGATCGCGGTGGCCGACTCGCTGCGCTTCGGCCCCGCCGGGGCCGCCGACACGAAACGGGTGCTGCCGGGAGTGGTCGCCGGAATCGGCGGTTACGGCAACTGCCTGGGGTTGCCCAACATCGGCGGTGAGGTGGGCTTCGACCCCAGCTACGCGGGGAACCCCCTGGTCAACGCGCTCTGTATCGGGGTGATGCGGACCGAGGACCTGCATCTGGCACACGCCAGCGGTACCGGTAACAAGATCGTCTTGTTCGGTGCGCGCACCGGCCTGGACGGCATCGGCGGAGTCTCGGTGCTGGCCAGCGAAAGCTTCAGCGGGGCAGCCGGGCGCAAGAAGCTGCCCAGCGTGCAGGTCGGTGATCCGTTCACCGAGAAGGTGCTCATCGAATGCTGCCTGGAGCTCTTCGGCGCCGGGCTGGTGGTCGGCATCCAGGATCTCGGCGGGGCCGGCCTGTCCTGCGCCACCAGCGAACTGGCCAGTGCCGGTGACGGTGGCATGCGCGTGGAGCTGGATGCGGTGCCGTTGCGGGCCCCGGACATGACACCGGCCGAGATCCTGTCCAGCGAGTCCCAGGAGCGGATGTGCGCCGTGGTGCGCCCGTCCGATGTGGACTCCTTCCTGGCGGTGTGCCGGAAATGGGACGTCACCGCGACGGTGATCGGCGAGGTGACCGACGGCGACCGGTTGGTGATCACCTGGCACGGGGTGAGCGTAGTGGACGTCCCGCCCCGCACCCTGGCCCACGAAGGCCCGGTCTATCACCGTCGCGTACAGCGACCACCCACACAGGACGGTCTACGGGCGTCCACTCCGGACGCGCTGCCCAGACCGTCGAGCCCGGACGAGCTCAAGGCCACGCTACTGCGGATGGTGGCCGGCCCCGGGCTGTGCTCGCGGGCCTGGGTGACTGACCAGTACGACCGCTATGTCCGCGGCGCCACGGTGCTCGCCCAGCCCAGCGACGCCGGCATGGTGCGCATCGACGAGACCGCCCACCGCGGGGTGGCGGTGGCCACCGACTGCAACGGCCGCTACTGCGCGTTGGACCCCTACGCGGGTGCCCAACTCGCGCTGGCCGAGGCGTACCGCAATGTCGCGGTCACCGGGGCCACGCCGGTGGCCGTGACGAACTGCCTCAATTTCGGCGCGCCCACCGATCCCGGGGTGATGTGGCAGTTCAACCAGGCGGTCCGCGGGTTGGCCGACGGATGCGCCACCTTAGGCATCCCGATCACCGGCGGGAACGTCAGCTTCTACAACCAGACCGGGGACACCGCGATCCTGCCCACTCCGGTGGTCGGGGTACTCGGGGTGATCGACGACGTACGCCGGCGCATTCCTACCGGGTTCGGCGCTCCTGATGACGAGATCTGGTTGCTCGGCCAGACCCGCGACGAATTCGGCGGCAGCGAGTGGGCCCACGAGGTGCACGGGCATCTGGGGGGGTGTCCGCCCGCGGTGGATCTGGCCCGCGAGCAGGCGATCGGCCAGGTGCTGGCGGCGGCGGCCCGGGACGGCCTGGTGGCCGGGGCCCACGATCTGTCCGAAGGTGGGTTGGCCCAGGCCCTGGTGGAGGCCGCCCTGCTCAGCGGCTGCGGTGCGCAGATCGCGCTGCCCGCCGAACTCGACCCGTTCATCGCGTTGTTGGCCGAATCCGCTGGGCGTGTTCTGGTCGGCGTGCCGGCCGTCCATGTGCACCGGGTCGCGCAGCTGGGCACGCAGCACGGGGTTCCGGTGACCCGCCTCGGCCAGGTCACTGCAACGAACGTCCTGAATATCGTCGACGTCGCGACCTTGCGCCTGGATGAGCTGCGCACCGCATGGGAGGCCACCCTGCCCGGGCTGTTCGGCACCGGGTAACTCCCTGGTAGTACCCCGGGTATCGGCAGAGCGGATGCAGGATGCACATTCATGCCTCTCCGTATTGCCGCATACTGCGGTAGAAAGGTCACGATGTCGAAGGTTCCGATGTCGAAGGTTCCGATGTCACAGAGTCGGCGGGTCGATCCGGATGAGGTGCGGGATGCGCTCTTGGTGGTCACGGGATGGCTTGACGGGAGGGCGCCGGAACCGGGCCGCGCCGAACTCGCGCGGGCTGTGCGGCTGAGTGTGCGCACACTTGCCCAGGTGGCCCCCGGAGCGGCGGTGGAGGTACGGGTGCCGCCGTTCGCTGCTGTACAGTGCATTGCCGGGCCGCGACACACCCGGGGTACCCCGGCCAATGTGGTGGAGACCGATCCGCAGACCTGGCTCGAACTCGCTACCGGCCGGCTGGCCTGGGCAACCGCGCTGGCCGGCGGGCGGGTGGCGGCCTCAGGTCCCCGAGCCGATGTGTCGGGCTGGTTGCCACTGGTGCGTTGTTGATTCCCCGACTGGCCTCCCGGTTAACCCCTCTGTGCTGCGGGAAAACCCGCGAGGGACCCCCGGCTGCGCCGTACGGGTGAACGCTCCTATGCTCCCCCCGTGCGGTCTCGGGGGTAGGCAGGTGGATGCGTGGTGGCAAGAACGGCTCGCGGCTCCGCCGGCCCCCACCTCGGGGTTGCAGCTGGGGAAGCGCGCGCCGACAGCGTTCTCGCAGATCAGCGTTATTGCAGATCAGCGACTACGCGGCGGTTGGCCGCATCGGTTAAGGGGAGCGTTATGAAGGCGGCATTTGCCCGGGTCTGGGCCCAAGCGGTGACAGATACCGGCAATGCTCCAGTGGCCCGTGCCGAACTGGAGACATTGCTCGAAGAGTACGCCGCAACGCTGGCCGAAGCGCTGCGGTCGGATCCGTTCTGCGTCGAGGCCGCCGCGGACGTCGGAGCGAAGCTGGTGGCCTGGCCGCTCACCACTCCAGATCTGCTGCGCCGGACCGTCGAGATCATCGGACGCGAGCTGGCCGGTGGTTCCCCGGATGTGCCGAACGAGCGGGTCGCGGCCGTGCAGGGGGCACTGGCCGGTGGCTACGCCTGGGAGCTGCGCGAACGCACCAAGCTGGCGCAGGAGTCGATCCTGCGCGCCGTGCTGGCGGCGCGGCGCTGCACCGAGGACGCCCTACGCGCTAGCGACGCTCGGTTCCATGCGGTCTTCACCCAGGCCGGGGTCGGCATCGCGGTCGTCGACCTCGACGGGACGGTGCAGGACGCCAACACCGCTCTGCTGAAGATGCTCGGTTGTTCGTTACCCGAGGTGTTCGGGCGTGCCTTCACCGACCTGGTGCATCCTGACGACCGGGCCCAGGTGTGGACGGTGGCCCGGGAACTGCTGTCCGGGCGGCCCGATCATTTCCGCCTGGAGCGACGGCTGGTCCGGGCCGACGGTGAGGTGCTGTGGGCGCAGCTGTCCGGGACGCTGGTGCGCGAGGACGACGGAGCCCCCAGTTTCGGCGTCGCGATGGCCGAGGACGTCACCGACCGGCATCAGTTGCAGAGCCGCCTGCAACACCAGGCGCTGTACGATCCGCTGACCCAGCTGCCCAACCGGGTGCTGTTCCTGGACCGGCTGACCCGGGTCTGTTCCGGTCACGGAGCCCGGGTCGGGTTGTGCTACCTGGATCTCGACGGCTTCAAGGTGATCAACGACAGTCTTGGTCACCATATCGGCGATCAGCTGTTGGTCGCGGTGGCGCAGCGACTGGCCGACTGCGCCCAGGGTGGGTCGCGGCTGGCGGCCCGGATGGGCGGGGACGAGTTCGTGGTGCTGGTGGAGGATTGCGCAAGCACCGAGGACGCCATCACAGTGGCCGAGTCCGTGTTGGCGGCGCTGGCCCATCCGGTGCACATCGCCGGGCATGAACTGGTGGTGACGGCGAGTATCGGGGTGGTTGAGCGTCCCGTGGCCTATACCAATCCGGCTGAGCTGATGCAGGCCGCGGACATCACGCTCTACTGGGCCAAGGGGGAGGGCAAGGGCCGCTGGGCGTGCTATGACGCCGAGCGACACGCCCGGCAGGTCGCTCGGTTCACGCTGGCCGCGACGATGCCCGGCGCTCTGCAACGGGACGAGTTCTTCCTGGACTACCAGCCGCTGGTGCGCCTGGCCGATGCATCGGCGGTCGGGGCGGAGGCACTGGTCCGGTGGTGGCACCCGATGCACGGCCGGTTGGGGCCGGACCGGTTCATCGGTTTGGCTGAGGAGACCGGCCTCATCGTGCCGCTGGGGCAATGGATCCTGCGCCAGGCGTGCTGGCAGGCGACCCAGTGGAACGGCGGTTTCGTATCGGTCAACCTGGCCGAGCGGCAGGTCCGTGACCCCGGTGTGGTCGACGTGGTGGCCGCGATCCTGGACGAGACCGGGTTGGCGGCGTCCCGGCTGCAGTTGGAACTCACCGAAAGCGCGGCGATGGGCAGCGACAAGGAGGCGCTACGTACCCTGCACCGGTTGGCCGATCTGGGGGTGCGGATCGCCATCGACGATTTCGGCACCGGTTACTCCAACCTCGCCTACCTGCGCCGGCTGCCGGTGCATGAGCTGAAGATCGCGGGTGCGTTCATGGACGGGCTGCGGGCCCCGACCGGTGATCCGGTGGACCTGCGCATCGTGGAAAACCTGGTATCGCTGGCGCATACCTTGGGATTGACCGTCACCGCGGAGAGCGTGGAGACCGAGACGCAGGCGGCCCGGCTGCGGGCGATCGGATGTGACTCCGCGCAGGGTTATCTCTATGCCCGGCCGGGGCCGCCGCAGGTCATCACCAGCCTGCTGGCACAGCGTTTCGGACAGCCAGTGCTCTGACCCAGCGGGTTCGTCGAAGAACGACGCTCTCCCCCTGATGCCCGGTGTGTCGCGCCCTGTTGCCCGGTGTGTCGGCTACCTGTGTCCGGAATCGTAGTCGGCATGTGGCGTTTGGTGTGCGACATGTGGCCACAAGGGCGCACACTGCCGTCACACGGATTTCTGCTTCCATGTGGCTACGCTGAGCGCTCACCATGTGAGGCGGACAGCGGAGTGGGGAGATGGCTCGGGAGCCAGAAGAGCTTGCTGAGATGCGGCGTGCGTTGGGTGCGCAGCTTGCCACCTTTCGCCAGGCGGCTGAGCTGACCCAGAGCCAGATCGCCAAGGCCGTTTTTCGCGATCGCACGACGGTGGCACATACCGAGAGCGGGCGAAGGCCGGGCGATGAGCGCTTCTGGAGGGTTGCCGATGAACTGTGTGGGGCCGCAGGGGTGTTGCTGGCCGCATTTCACGCGGTGGAAGCGACCAAGCAGGAGCATGAGGCGTGGATCCGGGAAACGCAACTCTCCGAGGCTCGGGCCAAGGTAGCGGCGTTGCGGGCGGCGGCGGTAGCCCCGGCGCTGCCCGCAGAGGTGGACTGGTCGGGCGCGTCAGCCGGGTCCAACACTGTCACGAGAATGCCGAAAACCGCTGTTACGGTCGTGGGGAACCCCTGCCCCGAGACCGTGGAGGACCCGGCGATGAGACGGCGTGAGGCGATCGAGCTGGCGGCGAAGCTCACCGCGGGAGCGGGCCTGAGTGCGGCGGATCGGGCTGTGCTGGATACCCCTGCGCGGGTGAGCCCGGTGCCTGCCCGGATCGGTGCGCCGGATGTCACGCGGGTCGAAGAGATGACCCGGAAGCTGATGGACCAGGACAAGGCGATGGGTGGCGGTTCGTGCCGGGATGCCGTGCTGGGCTATCTGCGCTGGGCGCAGCAACTGCGAGACGCGAGCGCCTCGGACAGCGTGCAGGCGGCGTTGCATGCCGCGCTGGCCCGCCTGGAGAGCCTGGCCGGCTGGACATCGGAAGATCTGTGGCTGCTCGCCTCGGCACAGCGCTGCTACCTGCGCTCGCTGGAATCGGCCCGGCTTGCCGGCCAGCCACTGCTCGCCGCCCACGCGCTGGGGCGCCTGGGTGAGCTGTACCTGCGGGCCGGGCACTATCGAGAGGCGCTGCGGATCCTCCGGTTGGGCGAACGCCCCGCCCGCGATGTTGCTTCGCCGGGCATGCTCGCCAGCTTCGCCCTTGGTGCTGCCCAGGCGCACGCTGGACTCGGTGACGCCAACGAGGTCCAGCGGGCGTTTCGCCGCGCTGAGGGGCTCTACGCCCACGCGCGGGAGGCCTCCGACGAGTGGATCAGCACCGCTGTGCTGCCCGATCATTCCGACCTGCCAGCCGGGCGGGCGAACGCCTACTCCGGGCTCGCCGGGCATGACCTGCGGTTCGCCGAGGCCGCGGTGGTGGACATGACCGAGGCACTGACCCTGCGCGACCCCGCTCGCGTCCGCGCGATGCTCTGGGGCCGGATCACCCTGGCCGCCAACCAGTACCGCTGCGGGGAGATCGACCTCGCCAACACCGGCACCGAACTGGTCTTGACCTCCGTGGGCCAGATCAGCTCCCGGCGGACCACCCGGGATCTGACTGCGTTGGGTGCGGTGATCCGCCAGTACACCACCGACTCCACCGCACACGACCTCGCCCACCGAATCCACACCCTCTTGTACCTTAATCCAACTGTCTGCGGAAGCGGTTCTCCCTTGACCTGATCAGTCACACACAGCTGTTGGGGCTAGTCGGAAGGGGCCGTGAATGGATCTGCGTTCCCTGGCGTGTCGCGCCCCATTGTCCGGTGTGTCGCGCCCTGGCGTCCGGTATGTCACGCTTTGGTGCTCAGTCGACAACCCATTCGGCTCGGGTTCAAGAGCCACCGTGGATTCTGCACCAGCCGCCAGGGCGCGAATGCGGACAACGCCAGCTGTACGAAGCCGGGCCCTGGGTATGCCATCACCATGGGTACATTTTCGATGTCACACCGCGCCCGGACGGGCATACACATAGGTACTGGGCTGGGAGGTAGCAAGGTATGGGGCAGCGACCACGGGAGTTGACGCCACTGGAATCGGCGCTGCACTCCTTCGGTGCCGAGTTACGGTACTGGCGAACGCTGCGCGAGCTGTCCCAAGCTGGCCTCGGGCAACTGACTCACGACAGCAGCGCCTTAATCAGCAAGATCGAAAAGGCAGAGCGGTTCCCCAGCCTCGCCCTCGCGCGGCGCCTGGATGCGGCACTGGCCACCGAAGGTGTCCTGGAACGGCTCTGGCCCCAAGTCGAACAGGAACGGACAAACCGTACCCTATGCCCGAGCCTTCCAGTCGATCACAGCGAACCCATCCCGGCTGACCTAGGCTTGCTGTGGCCCGCTACCGCAGCGGCTACCGTAGAGGTGGTCGGCAAGCTGTGGAGGGCGGACATGGAACGACGCTCGGTTCTCCTGTCAGCGACGTGGGTCGCCTCGGCGTTCGCTGAACCGGTCCGTGAGTGGTTGCTCAACCGGACTGAGGAGCTGCTCCAGGATCGGCCTGGCCGAGCCGTCAACCAGAGCGATATCGACGCGTTGCGATCAATGTGCGAGGCCTTCACCGATGCCGACCTACGACTTGGCGGTGGGTATGCCCGGTCTACATTGATGCACTACGTCAGCGAGGTGGTGCTTCCGCTGCTGCACGGCAGCTACCGTGACGCTATCGGCCGTGAGCTGATGGCTGCGACCTCACGCCTGTGTGATCTGTGCGCGTTTATGAGCTTTGATTCCGGCATGCACGGCTTGGCCCAGCGCTACTTCATTCAGGCATTGCGACTGGCCCAGGCTAGCAGAAACCGCATGCTAGGAGCACACATCCTAGCCGACATGTCTAACCAGGCGCACCATCTTGGGAATACCACTATGGCGCTGGAGCTGGCCACTGCTGGGTATCGCACAGCCCTGAACTGCGGTTCGTTGTCGACCGCCGCGAAATGCGCTGCCTTGCAGAGCCGCGCACATGCCTTGCGGGGCGAGCAGCGAGCCTGCGCCCAGACGTTTACGATCGCAGAGAAAACGCTGGACCGGGCCGTTCCCACCGGTGGGCGAACATGGGTGATGATCTTCACTGATGACCAGTTGATCGCGCAGAGGCTATACGTGGCCGGCGACCTTGGTCGATATAAAGATGTTCAGCGAATTGCTCCGGAGGCTCTGGCCTTCTCGAGTGAGAGCGTGCGCCGCCAGGTATTGTATACAACGGCTCTTGCTGCTTCGTATCTGCCTGCGGAGGGCAACCCCCACAGCGATGTTGACCGGGCCTGCGAGCTGCTCGGTCAGGTAGTCACCTCGTTTGGTTCGCTACGTAGTGCTCGCAGCATGGAACGTTTCAACGCTGTGCGCCGCGCACTGGCTCCCTACGCTCAGCGTCCCAGTGTTCAGGAGTTCGAGGACCGCTACCGGACCACCACCATGGCGGGCTTTACGCAAGCGTGAGGCACCACGTCACCCGCCCTGACCGGTGATTCATGTAGGAGCCGACTTGGATAGATTGAGTTGACACTCGTCCGCTGCCCGGGACGTCCTATGGCAACGAGCCACTGGACTCCGCTCAAGCGACATCGACACCGTCCGGACATCACCGGTATGACCTGCGACACTGTCGGCACCAATTCCTAACGACGGTCCAGGTCATTCGAGGCATCCGACGCCGAGCAGGGCCTTCAACTCGCCGAAAAACTCGCTGGACGGTTCGACCTTGAAGCCATGGATGGCAAGCAACATCGTTTGTCGTCGACCACGCAGCTTGATCCGCAGTGGTGAATTGCCCTGATGATCTTTGATGATCCGCTTGAGGTCGTCGATCAGCTGTGATGTAACCCTTTCGCTGCTGAGGGCTATATCCACCGCCGGCTTGGCGCTGAGGTCTATCTCGTCGATATCGATGACCGTCAGATTCATGCCGATCACACTGGTGCTGCTTTCCCGGCGGCTTACCCGCCCGTCGACGGCGACCGCTAGATCCTCTTCTAGTAGCGTGCCAAATATATCGTAGCTCTTGGGAAAGAATAGGACTTCAACGCTGGCGTCCAGGTCTTCGACCGTGGCGATCGCCCAGACCTTTCCTTCCTTGGTAACGCGTCGTTGCAGGCCGGAGATCATCCCAGCAATAGCGACGCTTGCGCCGTCTGCAAAATCCTCCATCAGGGACACGATGGAGATTTTGCTATGTTGGCGTAGTATGTGTTCCGCGTTGGCAAGTGGGTGACTCGAAACATAAAGCCCGAGCATCTCGCGCTCGAATTTGAGTTTGACCTTTGGTGCCCATTCTTCATTGCCAAAGGTTAAATCTAGGCCGGTAATCATGGGTTCGTCGGCAGGATCCATAAGGCTGCCGAAGAGATCGAACTGCCCAGCCGCCTCACCACGTTTGAGCGGAAGCACGATATCGACGGCCTGCTCATGGCGTTCCAACAGGCCCTGGCGGGTATGCCCAAGAGAGTCAAAGGCGCCCGCCTTGATCAGCGACTCGATCGTACGCTTATTGCAGACGGTTGCGTTTACTTTCCGAAGGAAATCTGGAAACGAGGTATATTCTCCTTTTTCTTGACGTGCGCTGACGATCGATGTAACGACCTGGGTGCCGACGTTGCGAATTGCACCCAACCCGAATCGAATCTGCTTGCCGACTGGAGTAAATTGTCCAACCGATTCATTCACATCGGGCGGGAGGACCCTGATGCCCATGCGTCGACATTCAGCTAGATATGCTGCCATCCTGTCCTTGTCATCCCCGACGCTAGTCAGTAACGCGGCCATGAATTCAGCCGAGAAATTGGCCTTCAGGTAGGCAGTCCAGAAAGTAATGATCCCGGACCCGGCCGTGTGAGACTTGTTAAATGCATACCCGGAGATTGGCAGCAGTATGTCCCACTGGGTTTTGTTCGCCTCATCGGAGTAGCCATTGGCCTTCATGCCGACTTCAAAGCCGACAAACTCCTTGTCTAGGATCTCTTTCTTTTTCTTGCCCATTGCTCGACGCAGCATGTCCGCCTTGCCGAGTGAGTATCCGGCTACTTTCTGGGCGATCGCGAGTACTTGCTCCTGGAAGACGATAAGCTGGTATGTCGGGTCCAGGATCTCGGCGAGCGACTGGTCAAATTCCGAGTGAATAGGCACAACTGACTTGCGGCCATTTTTTCGGTCTGCGTAGTCGATGTGTGCATTGGCGGCCATAGGACCTGGCCGGTAAAGCGCGAGCACCGCGGCGATATCGACGAATTCGGTGGGTACCATCGCTCTCAGGAGGGCACGCATCGGGCCGCCATCGAGCTGAAATACGCCCAGAGTGTCTCCGCGCGCTAGTAACTCGTAGGTCTTCGGGTCTTCCAGGCGCTCTGGGCTGAGCTCGAAGTCTGAATCCTTGTTGCTTCGGACGTTGTTTACGGCATCATCAAGGACCGTCAAGTTGCGTAGCCCCAGCATGTCCATCTTCAGTAGACCGACCGCCTCGCATGACGGGTAGTCCCAGCCACTGATGATGGCGCCATCATCGCGGCGCCAGATCGGTAGAACGTCCAGCAGAGGTTCCCTGGATAGGATCACTCCAGCAGCATGCACTCCCGGTTGGCGGATCAATCCTACCAGCCCCAGCGCGGTGTCGAAGATCTTTTTTACGCTGGCGTCCGAATCGATCAACGTGCGGATCTCGGTGGCCTCTGCATACCGAGGGTGCTGCGGATCGATAATTCCCTTAAGCGGAATGTCCTTACCCATTACCGCCGGTGGCATCGCCTTGGTGATTCGGTCGCCGAATGAGAATGGATAGCCATGTATGCGAGCGGCGTCTTTAATCGCCGCCTTGGCTTTGATCGTGCCGAAGGTAATAATCTGACAGACTCGATCTTCGCCATATTTTTCGGTAACGTAGCGAATCATCTCGCCCCGTCGACGCTCGTCGAAATCTAGGTCGATATCAGGCATAGAGGGGCGTTCGGGATTCAGGAACCGCTCGAAAATTAGCTGGTGCTCCAACGGGTCCAGTTCAGTGATGCCGAGGGCGTAAGCCACCAGGCAACCTGTTGCCGAACCGCGACCCGGCGCGATGCGGATCCGGTTGTCCTTGGCGTACCGAACGATATCGGCGACCACGAGAAAGTAGGAAGGGAAGCCCTTCTGCTCGATGACCTTCAGTTCGTATTCAGCCCGTGCTCGGTAGTCTTCGCCGATGCCGTCGGGAAACCGTCGATCCAGACCTACCCAAACCTCTTTACGCAGCCAACTTTCCTGTGTCTCTCCTTCGGGTACTGTATACAATGGCATCCGATTAACTTCGGCGAACACCTCGTCATAAGGCTGGATACGCTCGGCGATCATTAGTGTGCTGTCGCATGCCTCGGTCAGGTCTCCACTAAAAATCTGCCGCATCTCCGCGGCTGACTTTAGATAGTAGCCGTCACCATCAAATTTGAACCGATTCTGGTCCTCGAGCTTCTTTCCCGACTGCACACACAACAGAGCATCATGTGCACTCGCCTGGTCTTGGGTAACGTAGTGGGAATCGTTGGTCGCCAACAGTCGCAGACCAAGCTTTTTGCCTATCCCCAAAAGCCCGTCACGAACTCGACGCTCGATCTTCAGCTCATGGTCCATCAATTCAACGAAAAAATTCTCCGGGCCGAGAATGTCGCTAAAATCCGCGGCGGCCTTTAATGCCTCGGTCTCCTGGCCAAGGCGCAGGCGTGTCTGGATTTCTCCGGATGGACAGCCTGTCGTTGCTATAATGCCGCTGCTGTGTCGGGAGAGCAGTTCGCGATCCATGCGAGGCTTGTAGTAGTATCCGTCGATGCTTGCCAAGCTGGATAGTTTGAAGAGATTCCGTAACCCTTGCGTGGTCTCGGCCAGCAAAGTCATATGCGTGTAAGCACCGCCACCGGAGATATCGTCGCTTCGATTCTCTGAACCGCCCCAAAAGACTGGTTTCTTGTGGAAACGATCATGAGGAGCCAGGTACGCTTCGATGCCAAGCACGGGCTTTGTTCCGGTTGCTTTCGCTGCCTGGTAGAAAGCAAATGCTCCGAACATGTTCCCATGGTCGGTCATCGCCACGGCCGGCATCCCCAATCGGGAAATCTCGTTGAACAGTGGTCCGAGCTGTGCCGCACCGTCAAGCATCGAGTACTCGGTATGTACATGGAGGTGTACAAACGAGGACTCCGTCATAATTCCCTCCGCCATCGATCGTCCGCCCTGCGGATCTTGTCCCATGTCAAGTTGGCGGGCCAGTCTAGTATCCGCTGCCAGTGATCAAGTGCACTACACTGCCCCAACTTGGGAGCGATCAATCACTTGGTGCCTTCCCGCTCCGTACTGGTCCTGGGTGCCTGGGTGCTCGTCCTGCCACTGCTTCCCATGGTTCGTCCGGTGCGACCGACCCGTAACGATGAGCCCGGAGCCGTCTCATCACCTGGCCTGAACCAGGCCACAGGCCCTGTGGTGATCCGGAGCCTACACTCCTCATTGATCAGGAGGCCCAGGACGGGCTTCCCGCCTCCTACCGTAGGTGTGCCGCCAACGCCCTCGCCCGGCCGTCGCCCAGCGGAGGGTGAACAACGAGGGTGTTCATGATCGACGTTCGCTCACGGTGTTGACCATAGAGGTCCTCGGGAACGTCGATCATGGACACCTCGCTGCCGCTCTGTACCGACGCTAGCTAGGGTTGGTTTGGGGGTGCGTCGTCGCTAAGGAGGTCGTCATCGCCTATGTCCGCCAGCGTCTCGGTGAGGTCGCTGACCTGCTCGCGTGGGAAGTGAATGAGGACGGCTGCGCTGAGGGCCACGTGGTCGTCGTCGCAGATGACGGGCACGTGCATCCGCCATGATTTCGGGCGCCACCTCTGC
>JBOHHE010000475.1:0-55661 GCA_050700355.1 Pseudonocardiaceae bacterium | reverse complement strand
AACCGAAGTATTTCAGGGAGTACAGGATTAGTGCGCGACAGTACACACTGGTTCGATTCAGACTTCGATCGCTTGGCTACATAAGGCTACCAAACAGCAACAATCAGTGATCTTGGATTGGCCCTGGTCCTTGCCGCGTTGGAAGTCTCCAGCGTAAGAGAGGAATGGTCGCCTCCGACCGAAGGCATTGCGCTCCGGTCCCCGCAATGCAACGGGGACCGGGTGGTCTATCCGCATGACTTGCGAGAGGGTGAGCACGGATCCCACATCGAGTCCTGCGCCGGAACTCAGATCCTGGCGCGGCTCTCCACGGGCACCGAGGCCATACGATACGTCCTCGATCTCAACGCCTTGAACGGCCGTCGCATCGTGCTCGGCGACTTCCATTCGCCCGAGACGACATTCCAGGCGGCGCTCTTCTGAGATCACACCACCGCATGCTGGCCCGTACCTCGACGGCGCCACCTATAACACTCAGGTCGAGGGCCGTGAGAGAGGAGACCGATGAGACCCTCGGACGCGATAGCTGGCTGGGACGACGATCTGAACGCCGAACTCTACCTCCGCTTCACCCGCGACTATCCGATGTACGCTGACACCAGCCGGGACCTCGCTGCCCGCGCCGACGTCAGCGACAAGCAGGTTGTCGTCGATCTCTGTGGCGGGACGGGTATCACCGCAGCCATCCTCCTGGAGGTTTTGCCTCAGCGGGGGCGTGTCATCTCCGTCGACAATGCTAAAGCCATGCAGGCGGCCGGTCAGCGCACTCTTGCCGACCCACGGATCACCTGGGTCCTCTCCAAGGCCGAGGATGTCGCAGTCCACATCAAGGAGCCTGTCGACGCTGTGGTGTGCAATTCGGCCATCTGGAAGACGGACACAGCCGCGACCTTCGCCGGGGTGAAGCGCATCCTCCGACCGGGCGGACGATTCGTGTTCAATATCGGCGGGGGCTTCGCCGGCCTCACCAACCACGACGACGGCTTCGCCCGCTCCGCGCCGTCCCTCAACGATCTGATCAACGCCATCGCAGTGCTCGACTATGGCTACGTGCCGCGCCGTGCAGAGAAATCGGGACCGGTCCTGACTCCTGCCATCGTCGTAGCTCAGCTGACAGCGACCGGGTTCACCGTCCTCGAGTCAGACACCATCACCCACCAGGGCACCGTCGAGGAGAAGCGGGCCTGGCTATCCATCCCCCTCTTCGCGCGGCCCCCGGGCCAGCTGACCCACCCGCAGCGCATGCAGATCCTGCAGAAGGCATACGACAAAGTGGACAAGACCCGGGTGAACACCACCCACTGGCTCGTCGTCGCCGCGCAGGCATGAGCCGCTCGGGCGGGCAAGGAGGCACCCGACGAGGTAACCAATGGTGGTACTGGAGGGCATGCCGCACAGCATCGCGATCGCCGTGGCGGACGTCGGTGGTCACCTAGGCTGTCGCGAGGTCCACCACCGTAGTTGCGTGAGAGCGGCCGGAGCCGCTGGTCAGGGCCAGGTCGGGTATGTTCTCCGGTTGGCTGCTGATCGGGTTCGGCCCAGCGCGCGGTGATCGGTATCGCAGCGATTCGGCTCGGCGGTGACATGGACGTCTTCGCCAGCGGCAACGAGCAGTTGCGCCAGGTGGTGAACGATCGTGGATTTCCCGGCGCCGCTCGGCCCGTCAACGCTGACGAACACACCCCGCTGGTGGTCAGAAAAGGGCCTGAGTTTCATCCGCGCCCCCTCCTGGTGAGTGGCCGCGCAGTTCTTCCACGCTCGGTGCCTTGGTGGCGAGCAGGACGAACAGTCGTGCCGCGACCAGCGCGTCATACGTGGCGCGATGGGGCGTCAGGCCTTCGGGAAACCTCCCGGCCAGCGTGAAAGCATCGACCAGGTTGCCGAGTCGGTAACTGTCCTGGCCCGGCACCAGACGCCTGGCCAGCTTGAGCGTGTCGAGCACTTCGGGCGTCTTCCAGTCGCCCAGCTTGCGGGTGAGGACATCCACGTCAACGTGGGCATTGTGGGCGACGAGTACCGCGCCTTTCAAGGTGCTCAGCACGTCGTCCTTGATGTCGGCGAACGCCGGGTAGTCGGCCACGTCCTTGTTGGTCAGGCCGTGGATACGGGTGGCGAAGTGCTTGATGGGCGTCTGGGGCTTGACCAGCCAGCTCACCGGCTCCCCGATGATCCCGTCGACGATCGGGACGGCGGCCAGCTCCACTAGGTCGGGCGGCTGCTGACCGTTGCCCTCCACGTCCACGACCACGTAGTCGAGGCTTGTCCAGTCAGTCACCTTGGGCATGTTCCTTCCATCCGATGTCGGCTCGACCATGCTGACGCTCGACGTGCGGATAACGCACGTCGTGCACCTGGAAGCCGAGCGCGTGTTGCAGGTAGTAGCGCGGCTGTTCGGTCCCCAACCCGGACACCACGACCGCGCGGTCGGTGATGTTCACGACCACCAGACCACGAGCCTCGGGCAGGGTGCTGGCGACCTCCCGAAGTCGGTCGGGTGATGGCACGCGGTGCGGTACTCCACGACGTCACGGGCACGCTCGGGCAACGGCATATTGAATCTCAAGTGTATGAAGCGTGGCCAGCAGACTAGCCGTCTGATCCTCTCGTGTTCAATATCGGCGGGGGCTTCGCCGGCCTCACCAACTACGACGACGGCTTAACCCGCTCCGCGCCGTCCCTCAACGATCTGATCAATGCCATCGCAGTGCTCGACTATCGCTACGTGCCGCGCCGTGCACCCAACCCCGCCAACGGTGCTTCACCAGGACCCGCCCAAGAATCTCATCACACGCCCAGACTTCGGCCGAGATCGGATCTGAACCACCCTCACCCATCAAGCGCGCTGAAGGTCTACTGCGTCGGGCGTGGCGGTGGCCGACGGTTCCCGCCGGAGCGGCCAGGCCTTCTCTGGCAGCAAGCCTCCGGGTACGAGGCAGCACCCCCCAGTGCTGAGTGTGCGCAGGACTGGTGACCAGGGCCCCGTGGGGCGTTACAGTGTGTGTCTGGTCACCCTCCGCCGTGGAAGGATGAGCGACATTTCTGAGTCCGATCCTCGCAACGACGTGCTTGGTGGGAACGTGTCGTCGGCCGCCGCCGGCCGCGCCCTGCCGCAGTTCGATGACCTACCCGTCGATGTGGACACCGCCAGCCTGAGTTCCGGCACCAAGCTGCATCCGCAGTGTGAGCCGTTGGCCCCGCTGGTGGGTGTGTGGCGCGGCGAGGGCTTGGCCCAGTACCCCTCGCTGCTCGGTGAGTTCCCCTACGGCCAGCAGATCACCTTCGCCCACGACGGCAGACCGTTCCTGTGCTACGAGGCGCAATCCTGGTTGCTCAGCCCGTCCGGCGAGGTGTTGCGCCCGGCAGCCCGTGAGGTCGGGTGGTGGCGTGTGGAGGAGGACGGGACCCTCGAGGTGCTCCTCACGCATATGTTCGGTATCTCTGAGATCTACTACGGCGGCGCCACGACCGAGACATCGTGGGAGCTTGAATCCCATATCGTGGTTCGTACCGACTCGGCCCGGGAGACGACCGAGGCCGCCCGGCTGTACGGCGTGCTGGAGGATGGCCAACTGGCCTACGTCGAGGAGCGGGCGCTGCGCGGTCTGCCCATGCAGCCACATCTGTCGGCCCAACTGCACCGCATCATCGGTTAGCTGCCCGCATCATCGGCTGACCGCTCAGCGGAACCTCCTCCAGAGGGGAGGGCTGATCGAACTGGGTCCGGTACAGCTCTTCGTAGCGGCCTCCGGCGGCGAGGAGTTCGGAGTGGGTGCCGCGTTCCACTACCCGCCCTTCTTCGATCACGAGGATGAGGTCCGCGGCCCGGATGGTGGAGAGCCGGTGGGCGATGACCACCGCGGTCCGCCCGGCCAGTGCCTCGCTCAGCGCCGCCTGCACCGCCGCTTCCGACGTCGAGTCCAGATGGGCGGTGGCTTCGTCCAGGATCACCACCCGAGGGCGGGCGAGCAGCAGCCGGGCGATCGTCAACCGTTGGCGCTCGCCACCGGAGAGCCGGTAGCCGCGCTCACCGACGACGGTGTCCAACCCGTCGGGAAGTGACGCGACGAGCTCGTTGATCCGGGCCCGGCCCAGCACTTCCCACAGCTCGGCTTCGGTCGCCTCGGGCCGGGCGAGCAGCAGGTTCGCGCGCACCGACTCGTGAAACAGGTGCCCATCCTGGGTCACCATCCCGAGCGTCTCCCGGATCGACGCGGCGGACAGGTCTCGAACGTCCACACCGGACAGTCGTACCGCTCCGCCCTCGACGTCGTAAAGTCGGGCCGTCAGTTGCGCGATCGTCGACTTGCCAGCTCCCGACGAGCCCACCAGCGCCACCAGTTGCCCAGGCTCGACCCGGAACGACACATCATGCAGTATCTCGACACCGCCGCGCTTGTCGAGCTTCGCGACCTCCTCCAGCGAGGCCAGCGACACCTTGTCCGCCGAGGGGTACCCGAAGCGCACCGCGTCGAGCTCCACGGACACCGGCCCGTCCGGCACCCGCCGTGCGCCGGGCTTGTCCTGGATCAGCGGCTTCAGGTCCAGCACTTCGAAGACCCGCTCGAAGCTCACCAGTGCGCTCATCACCTCCACCCGGGCGCTGGCCAACGCGATCAACGGGGCGTAGAGGCGGGTGAGTAGCAGCGCCAGCGCGACGACTGCACCCGGATCCAACTGCCCACGCAGCGCGTAGAAACCGCCCAAGCCGTACACCACCGCCAGGGCCAGCGTCGACACCAGCGTCAACGCCGTGACGAACACCGACTGCACCATCGCGGTGCGCACCCCGATGTCGCGTACCCGGCGGGCCCGGACGGCGAACTCCGCGGACTCCTGCATGGGGCGGCCATACAGCTTGACCAGCGTGGCGCCAGGGGCGGAGAACCGCTCCGTCATCTGCGTACTCATCGCAGAGTTGTGGTTTGCCGCTTCCCGCTCCAGCCGCGCCAGCCGGGTACCCATCCGGCGCGCAGGCAGGACGAATACGGGCAGCAGGATCAGCGCGAGCAGGGTGATCTGCCAGGAGATCCCGATCATCACCACGAGCGTGAGCACGAGCGTCACCAGGTTGGCGACCACACCGGAGAGCGTGTCGCTGAACGCCCGCTGCGCGCCGATCACGTCGTTGTTCAACCGGCTGACCAGCGCGCCGGTGCGGGTGCGGGTGAAGAAGGCGATCGGCATCCGCTGGACATGGTCGAACACCGCGGTACGCAGATCGACGATCAGACCCTCGCCGATGTTCGCCGACAGCCAGCGCGTCACCAACCCGAGCCCGGCTTCGGCTACCGCGATGACCGCGATGAGTGCCGCCAGCCTGATGATCACGTCCAGGGCGGCACCGTCGACGATCGCGTTGACGACGCGCCCCGCCATTAGCGGCGTCGCGACCGCCAGCACTGCGGTGACCACACTGAGCAGCAGAAATCGCACCAACCGCCAGCGGTGTGGCCGGGCGAACCCGCCGATGCGCCGCAGCGCAGCCTTGGAGAATGGCCGCCGGTCCTCTTGCGCGTTCATCGCGTGGTACATCGACATCCACGCGGTGACTTCCATGTCCATCGCACACCACCGAACCTGTCTGTCACGAGATCGTCGGAGGAGGCTATCGGGCCACCCCGACACTGAACGCGTCCTTGATTCTGTGTGCAGGGTAAAACCTCAACCAAAGGTGAGGTCAAGCTAGCCTATTGCTGCTTGCTGTGGGCGCGGATCGGGGCTCCCGTTTTCTGGGTAAACAGAGTAAAACTACCTACTCTACGTATCTAATGGGTCACCTTCGGTGGAGGTTCTGGTGGGCTTGGAGCTACGGGCGGTCGATGTGGCCGGGCCCTGCCGATGGCGATGGTTGCTGGTCGACGAGCGTTCCGGGGTGTCGCTGGCTGATCACCTGGTGGAGCTTGATCCGGGTGCGGTCGAGATGGAGGCGTTCGAGGATCTGTACCGCTTTCTGCGGTGGCGGGCGGATCCGGACCGTCGGGTGGCTAGCGAGGCGGAGTTGGTACGTCGGGTGGGGGCGTGGATCGGGTCGGTGGTGCTGGGCGATCGGATCTGTCAGGCCATTGCGACAGCGGCGCCGGTGACGGTCCGGGTGGTGGTGCCTGCCGGGGCGGAATTTCTGGCGTTCCGGCCCTTGGGATTGGCTCATATCGGCGGCGTGCCGTTGGCCGCGCGAGGGCATGTGGCCTTGGTCTACGACCTTCCCGGGCCACCCAGATCGGGAAAAGCGCCGATCGGCGAGGTGCTGCGGATGCTGGCGGTGTTCAGTCTGCCCACAGCAACCTCGGCGCCTGCGTTACGCCGGGAGCGTTATGAGCTGACTCGGCTGGTGCGTCGCGTCGCCGACCGGGGCCGGCGACGGGTGGAATTACACGTCGCGCAGTACGGGATGACCCGGGCGATGCTGGCGGACCTGGCCGAAGCCGGGGACGGCTGGGATGTGCTGCATCTGTCCGGGACCGGTGTGTCCGGCCTCGGTGGGACGGGGGAGTTCCTGCTGGAGAATCAGGATGGGTCAGCGGATCCGGTGTCCACTGCGGAGCTCATCGGGTTGTTGCGCCCAGCGCGGCGGCGGCTCAAGCTGGCGGTGGTCTCGTCGGGTCTCTCCGCGGCGGCGGCCACCGCGGAGGCACTGCGCTGGCTGGGATTGTCCGGCCCGGCCGCTGATCTGGAAACCCAAGCGGCGCTGGACGTTTCGGCGACCCCGATGGGAGTGGCGCGAGCGCTGGTGGCGCAGCTGGACTGTGCGGTGGTCGCGATGCGCTACCCTGCGGTCGACGAGTTCATGGCCGGCTTCGCGCATTCGCTTTACAACCGAGTTTTCCGCAGCACCCAGCCCCTGGACTGGGCGGTCGCGGCCGCCGTGCCGGACGCGGCGGGACCGGCAGCCTCGTCGGCCCGACCGGCGATTTCGGTGGCCACGCCGGCGATCTTCGGGGCCTCGGCGGTCGAGCTGTCCCTGACTCCTCCGGTCGGGAAACCGGTTCTGGATTCCTCCGAGCAGGCGATGGTCCGGTTTCCGGCTGAGCCGGACCGGTTTGTCGGCCGGGTCGAGGAGATGGCCGCGCCCGGCACGGCGTTCGCCCCGGGTTCCGGGTATGCCGGTGTGATCTTCCATGGAATGGCCGGTGCGGGTAAGACCACCTGCGCGGTCGAGCTCGCCTATCGTCGTCGGGGCGCTTTCGTCGCGTTCGTTTTCTGGTCGGCGCCCACCGACCCCGACCAGTTCGGCGATGCGTTGCGCCTGCTGGCGTTGGCGTTGGAGGAGCAGCTGGGGGATTACGGGTTCGCGATGGTCGACAAGATCGCCACCCTGGAGCGTCTGGAAGGTTTCCTGCCCGTCCTCTCTGCGCTCCTCGCCGACGTCCGCCTGTTGCTCGTCCTGGACCATCTCGAAACCTTGCTCACCCCGGACGGCCAGTGGCGTGACCTTCGCTGGGCCCCGGTAATCGCCGCGCTGACCGGCTGCGCGGGGCCGTCGCGGGTGATCCTGACCAGTCGAGTCGTGCCCGCCGGACTGAACCCCGACACGGTGCTGGTACAGCCGGTACACGTGCTGTCCCGGGATGAGTCCCTGCTGCTGGTCCGTGAGCTGCCGACGCTGCGCGCATTGCTGGAGACCGAGGCCGAACTCGCCCCGGCCGGACCCGACCCAGCGCAAACCGATACAGCGGAAACCGACACAGCGGAAACCGACACAGCGGACCCAGCGCTGGGTCGTCGGGTGTTCACTCTGGCCCAAGGCCATCCCACGCTGCTCGAGCTCGCCGACGCGGCCGCGGCCGATCCTTCCCGGCTGGCCTTCCAGCTAGCTGAGGTTGAAGCAGTGGTGGAAGGGGTAGCACCGGCGGCATTTCTCACCGCCGGTGACACCAGCCTGAACGCCGGAGAGTTGCTGCGGATCTTCACCACATGGATCTCCGGCGCTGCCGCAACATTGCCCGCCCCGGCGCGGCTGTTGCTGCAAGTGCTGTGTCGGATCGAGGAGACCGACCGAAGCACGGCCGTCATCGGTGTCAACTGGCTCGCCCTGTGGCGAAGCTTGGATCAGACCGGTGAACCGCCACCGTTGGCCTCATGGACGGCTCCACTGGTCGCCGCCGGACTGATCACCGCCGATGCGATCACCACCCAGCCGATTGCCGTCGACCTGATTGACAGCCTCGCCGACCCGCGCGGACCGGTGCGTTATTCGATCCATCCCGGTGTCGTCGAGGCCATCCAGGCAGTGACTCCCGATCCGGTCATCGCTGCGGTCGACGCCCAACTGGCCGCCTATTGGACAGTTGTCGGCGACTGGGGGATCGAACAGCAGAAGATCGGCAAGGACACCAGCCGGCTGGTGTTGCGAGCCACCTTGGCGGCCGCCCGGTACTTGCTGCGTCAACAGCACTGGAACGCCGCCAGCTGCCTGTTGGAACGCGCTCTGCGACGGGACGGCTATGCCCCGGCCACCTCGCTCGCCGTCATTCCTCTTCTGCGCCGGATCGCCGAGGCCACCGGTGCGCTCAAAGACCTCGTCGTGCTCGCCGCCGCGCTCCGGAAGCTGGATCCCGGTGAGGCCGAAACGTTGTTGCGCCGCGCGTACGAGCAGACGTCCACCGGTGGTGACTACCCGCTTGCTTCCACCACCTGCGGGGAGCTGGTCACTCTGCTGCGGGATCAGGGCAGGCTCCGCGAGGCCCTCACGTTGGCCGGGCGGAAGATCGAGCACACCAGCCAGGCCGGGTTCGGGAGCTGGACCCAGCTGAGCGACCAAGGTCGGCGGCTGCAGATACTCAGCATGCTCGGTTACCAGGAGCAGGTTCTCCTCGACCTGCCCGCGTTGCGGGCCCGCATGGCGGAGCTGCCCGACCTGGGCGCGGACAACGACCGCGTGAACCCGTGGAACGTCCGAGAGGGAATCCTTGATGTAGGCCGCTTGTCTGCGGTGGCCTTGGAGCGGTGGGACGAGGCGCTCGATCTCAACGAGGAGATTGCCCGCAGCAGGCAGCGGCGCGGGGCCACCCCCTACGAGGCCGCTTGCGGCCGGTTCAACGACTACGTCCCACTGCTTCGCCTCGGTCGGCTCACCGACGTTGACCAGTTGCTGCGTGAATGCCAGGACGTGTTCGACACCGTTGGTGTCGCTACAGAGCTCGCCGCAGTCTATGGTGCCCGCGCCGACCTGGAAGACAAGCGTGATCACCCCGAGGACGCTACCGAACTCCAGCGCACCTCGCTGCGCCTCTGGTACGTCCAACCCGATCCGCGCGAAATTTCGACGGCCCACCATAACCTCGCCAATTATCTGGCCCGCGCATCCGGGAATCCCGCTGAGCAATTCGCGCACCGCCTCACCGCGTCACTGCTCAATCATCTCACCGGCGACACGCGCGAACTCACCAAAACGCTCGGGGTGTTGGCCAGTGAGCTTCGCGGCGATACCAGCGGTCCCGAGGCGGTGGTATCGCCGACCACGCCGGTGTGCCCCACGACCCTGGCTCAGATCACCCGCCTCGTCGATGCCGGGGACGGTGTCCATTTCGGTAATCTCGTGGCCACTCTGTGCCCTGATCGGGCCACGGCCGAGCAGGCCCTGGCCGACCTGCTGTCCACTGTGAAAACTTCCGCCGCCCGGCAGGCGGACAGCGGGCCGGTCGGTACCGATTACCTCCTGGAGGTCTGGGGACCGATTATCACCGCTATCGTCGCCACGGCTAGGGGCGGCGAGACGCCGCACGAAATTGCCGATCTCCTTGACGACATCGCACTCACCGACTGGGCTGCCCTGATGGCCGTGCTGAAGCGGGTGCTGACCGGCGACCGGAGCCGCGAGCCCCTCCTCGCCGGTCTCGATGACATCGGCACGGCCATCCTCACCGCCGTCCTCGACCGGCTCTCCACCCACTCCAGCCAGGACCCGTGACGACAGCAGGGTACGTACGTCGCCCTGACCGCTCAGCGCCCCTCGGTGTGGGGCTCACGGCTACCGGCCTTGGCCAGCCCACGGCTGATCATATAACCGATGGTAAGGAACGTAATGTAACGCAATGCTTGCTCGGCGTTGAACGGATCGACGGTGTTAGCGCCGCCGTCCACTATCAAGGCTGTGATCACGACTGCGGCGGCTGCGGCCAGGTAGGCGAAGAACTCAGTGGTCTTGAATGACGCTTTGGTCTCCGTGCTCGCCTTACGTGCTGCCGCACCCACCCCGAAGTCGCCGGTGGATCGGCCCGCCGGGCTTGCTGCACTGGTCATGAATCTTCCCTTCATCGCGAGCGGTTCCTGGTTCCTCTGTTGCTCTATCTCTTAGTACCCACCGCTGGGAATTTAAATCCTTGATGAGCTCGTGACCCGTAAATTAAAGTAACGAGGAGTCACGGCAGGGGGACTGTGCGCTATGCGGTGACAATGTTGGTCTTCAGGTATCGCGGGGTGCCGGCGGTGGGATTCGAACCCACACTGACGGGTTCCTAGGACCCGGGCCTCTGCCGTTGGGCTACGCCGGCTTGCGGTTGCGTACGCACCAGGTATCGATGGGCCGCATGACAGCTGGAACAGAGGATACGGTGGTTCTCCAGCCGGCTGTCGGTGTGGTCACCGTTGATGTGGCCGGGGATGAGAGGAAGCTCGTGGTCAGAGGCCGAGGTCCTTGCGGAGCTTGGCGACATGGCCGGTGGCGCGGACGTTGTAGAGCGCCCGGTCGATCCGGCCCGAGGGGTCGATCACGAAGGTGGATCGGATCACCCCGGTGACCGTCCTGCCGTACGTCTGTTTCTCACCGTAGGCGCCATAGGTGGCGAGCACGCTGCGATCCTCGTCGGCCAGCAGCGGGAAAGTGAGGCTTTCGGCGTCGCGGAACTTCGCCAGCTTGGCTGGTGTGTCCGGGGAGATCCCGACCACCGCGAAGCCCGCCGTGTTCAGCGCGGCGAGGTTGTCGCGGAAGTCACAGGCCTGCTTGGTGCAGCCGGGAGTGGCTGCGGCTGGGTAGCAGTAGACCACCAGCGATCGGCCGTGGAAGTCGGACAGCGAGACGGAAGTGCCGTCCGCGTCGGGCAGGGTGAACTCTGGCGCGGTGTCACCGGGGGAGAGCCGGACATTCTCAGTCACAACGCCGGACGGTACTCGCCGGCTTCGCCCGCCCGGTCGGACCCCGGCGAGCGACATGATCTACGGTATGTGCCACTTGCCCACCTGCCGCGAGGAGGACCGATGGCCCGCGACGCCGACACTATCGAGCGCGAGATCGAGCAGGCCCGTGATGCACTGGCCGCCACCCTGGACGAACTCGGTACTCGGGCCAACCCCAAGCGTGCCGTTGAGGCGGGTAAGGAGCGCGTACAGACCACCCTGGCCAATCCGAAGGTGCGTTACTCACTGATCGGCTTGGTCGTGCTCATCGTGCTGCTGTTGCTGCGCAAGCTCTTCCGCTGATTTTCTGGGGGATCATCTCGCGGCGATCGTCACCACGGCGAAGGACTCGGGTTCCAGCAGCACACCGTCTGATGCAGTGGTGGCCTTACCGGAGGCGAGCAGCACCTGGGTGGGTGGGCGGTCCAGCGTCACGGTGGCTGCTTGGGCACCGAGGTTGACTACCAGCCGCAAGCCATCACGGTGCAGCGTGATGGTGCGATGCTGCTCGTCGACGGTGACCGCCAGTCGCTCCAGCCGGGGGTCGGACAGCTCCGGATGTTGTTTGCGCAGCGCAATGAGCTCCTGGTAGGTGCGCAGCAGCGTGGCGTGCGGCTCGGCGTCGGGCTCGGACCAGTCCAGCTTGGAGCGAAGGAAGGTCTGCTCGTCGTTGGGGTCGGGGACTTCCACATGATCCCAGCCGTGTTGGGCGAACTCCGCGTAGCGGCCTCGGCGGATGGCTTCGCGTAACTCTGGGTCGGGCATGTGCGAGAAGAACTGGAACGGGGTGGCAGCGCCCCACTCCTCACCCATGAAGATCATCGGTGTGTACGGGGAGCACAGCACCAACGCCGCTCCGCAGGCCAGCAGGCCGGGGGACAGGGTGGCCGAGATCCGGTCGCCGGTGGCGCGGTTCCCCACCTGATCATGGTTCTGCAGGTAGGCGAGGAACTTCCAGCCGGGCAGCGATCCGGTGTCCACCCGGCGGCCGTGGGTGCGCTGTCGAAAGCTCGACCAGAGCCCGTTGTGGAAGAACGCGCCGCGCAGGGTGCGGGCCAGATCGGGGAGTGAGCCGAAATCCGCGTAGTAGCCCTGCCGCTCCCCGGTCAGCGTGGTGTGCAGACAGTGGTGGATATCGTCGTCCCACTGCGCGGCCAGCCCGTAGCCGCCCACCGCGCGGGGGGTGACCAGCCGGGGGTCGTTGAGATCCGACTCGGCGATCAGCGACAGCGGCCTGCCCAGGTGCGCTGCCAGGGCGTCCACCTCAGCGGCCAGCTCCTCCAACAGGTGAACGGCCCGGGTGTCCCGCAAGGCATGTACGGCGTCGAGCCGCAGCCCGTCGAGATGGTAGTCGCGGAGCCACTCCAGCACGTTGTCGATGACGTAGCGGCGTATCTCGTCGGAATGCGGGCCGTCCAGGTTGAGCGTCGGGCCCCAGATGTTGCTGCCGGCGAAGTAGGGGCCGAAACGGTCCAGGTAGGCCCCGGATGGGCCGAGGTGGTTGTGCACCACGTCGAGGACCACGCCCAGTCCGCGGGCGTGGCAGGCGTCGATGAAGCGCTTGCATGCGGCGGGCCCGCCGTAGTTCTCGGTGACCGCGTACCAGCCCACTCCGTCATAACCCCAGTTGTACGGCCCGTCCACGGCGTTGACCGGCATCACTTCCACCAGGTCGATGCCGAGCTCGACGAGGTGCTCCAGGCGTTCGATCGCTGAGTCGAAGCAGCCCTGCGGGGTGAACGTGCCGATGTGCAGCTCGTACAGCACGCTGCCCGCCAGCGTTCGCCCGGTCCAGCCCTGATCGGTCCACCCGAAGGCGTCGTGGTCGTAGACCCGGGACGCCGCGTGCACTCCGCCCGGTTGCCAGCGGGAGCGAGGGTCAGGCAGCGCGTTGTCCTCAGCGTCCAGCTGGAACGCGTAGTCGCTTCCTGGTCCCGCCTGCTCGACGTCGGTACGCCACCAGCCGCCGCTCGTCCGGGTCAGCTCGTGCTCGACGCCGTCCACTGTGACCCGTACCCGCCGGCGCTGCGGGGCCCACACCGTGAAGTCCACGAGTACCGATCTTGTCAGAGTCGCGCGGCATTGTCTGGTTATGAGCCGGGCGCATACGGGTGCTCCCGACGTTCAGTGCGCAGCCAGCAGCAGCACTCCGCTTGAGCGGCTCAGCCACCGGCGTCCGGGGTGTCCGCGAATACGGCGGCGTCTCCGATACCACATTAGTTTCAACTGCTTATGGTGAGCGGTGCAGGTTGGTTGATCGAGCGGACCGTCGAATTCTTCCCTTTGATCGGAACTCGGCTAACCTGGTGGCATAGGACCGCGCTGCATAGCCTCTCGATTGATGATTGGGGCTGTAGCGCTGGCAGTCATGTTCGCCGGGCTTGGCTTTCCTCGAATTCTTACCACAATGTGAGGGAATTTCGGGTGGTCTCGAGGGGTGAGTGCACCACCGGCTTGACCTGGGACTCTCGCGAGGGCTCACATC
Source organism: Pseudonocardiaceae bacterium (assembly GCA_050700355.1). Taxonomy (GTDB): domain Bacteria; phylum Actinomycetota; class Actinomycetes; order Mycobacteriales; family Pseudonocardiaceae. The sequence continues at coordinate 42,064 of JBOHHE010000475.1, read as the reverse complement.
GAGCTACTAGCGGGCAGGCCAGAGTCTGCCTGATGCGCGGGCCAGCTTACGAGCCTTCGCCCCAGGTCAAGCCGGTGGTGCACTCACTGTCTGACATCAAGAGCGGCAGGCGCTGTCGACCACAGGGCGCAAATGGGCAAGGCCCAGATCCGGTCGTCGAGTTCGAACGGCTGCGGCCCGGTGTGGAACACGATCCCCCGCACGAAACGCTCACCGAGCTGGTTGGCCAGCCAGCAGAGATGCTGCGCGTCCCGCGGGCCCGGCGCGGAAGCGGCCTTGATCTCGATGCCGACGACACGCCCACCACCGAGATCGATAACCAGATCCACTTCCTGGCGGCCCGATTCCGTGCGCAGGTGGTGCAGCCTGGCCCGAGGTTGCCGCAAGGCCACCTCGGGGCGCAGCTGCGCCGTGACGAAGGTGTCGAGAACACGGCCGAGCAGGTCGCCGTCGCGCAGCACGGCAGCCGCGTCGATCCGGGCGGCGCTCACCGCGAGGGCGGGATCGGTCAGGTATCGCTTCGGCCGCTTCACCAGGCGGGTGAGCCGGTTCGACGACCAGGCGGGCAGTCGATCAAGTAGATAGAGGCCTTCCAGTAGCCGGTCGTAGGCGTCGGCGGTGCGCCGGTCGATGTCAGCAGCCTGGTACAACGTGGCCAGTACACATTTCCCGCACAGAGCACTCCCGGTTTCCCACAGCTGAGCGACTCCTAAGTACAAGACCACAGGGCACGGCCTCGCTCTGCCATGGGTACGCCGGGCTCGCCCGCATCACCGCCTGCGCCGCCGTCGATGCTGCCGAACCCACGGCGTCCCGACTCCGGGCACTGGTTCCCGACCTGCTCGGTCGGGCAGTTGCCCAACCCGCCACCACGACGCCGGGCCTGCTGGAAGGCGTCGCCGGGACCGCCCTGGCTCTCGTCTCAGCCACCGGGGCGCCGACCGCGACGAGCTGGGACACCTTCCTGATGATCACCTGACCCGCCCCGTGAAAGGAGACTCCGCGCTAATGCCGCCAGACATCGACTGGCACCAGTACCTGATCGAGTTCACCGACCGGGCTACGGCCGAGCAAACCACCGCCCACGAACTCGCGCCCGCGCTCAACCAGGCCCAGTACGCCGGCGAGCTGGACACCTGGTGGTACATCCGCAAGACCCCCGCCTGGCGGCTGCGGTACCGACCGACCGATCCCGATACCACGATGGTCGACACGCTGCTCATCGATCTGGCCGCCAGCGGGCACATCGCGAGCTGGACGCGAGGCATCTACGAGCCCGAGACCCTCGCCTTCGGTGGCCACGCCGCGATGACCGTCGCCCACACTCTGTTTCACCAGGACAGCCAGCACTTCCTCGCCCGTGCCGCCGAGGCGAAGTCGAGCCCGGCCCTGGGGCAGCGCGAGACCACGGTTCTGTTGTACAGCGCCATGCTGCATGCCGCCGGACTGGACTGGTTCGAACAGGGCGACGTCTGGGCCAAGGTCACTGCTCTGCGACCCGCCAGCCATACGCATTACACCGCCCCAGAACGGGCTGAAGGGTTGAGCCAGGCGATCCGACGACTGATGACCGCCGATCCCCGCAGTGTGCCTGACCTCCTGCCCGAGTCGTGGTTGACCGCCTTCGACGCGGCCGGGCAGCAGCTCGCCGCGCTCGCCCGCCACGGACGGCTGGAGCGGGGCATCCGCGCGGTCCTGGCTCACCATTTCGTCTTCCACGCCAACCGCGCCGGTCTCTCCGGCGCCGATCAAATCAACCTGGCGGCACTGGCCGTCGCCACCGTCTTCCACACCACCCCCCAACCGGCAGGCATCAGCCGAGACCGCTTCCGACACGACGAGGGTTCCCGCGATGACAACCACTGTCAGTGACGCTTCCGCTGCATTCGCCCACGAGCTCCGCGCCAAGCTGATCGACCGGCTGTGTCAAGGACAACACCATCCGCACCGCTGCCGTGGAGGCCGCCTTCCGCAGCGTGCCGCGGGATCGGTTCCTCCCCGAGGTCGATCTCCGGGAGGTGTACGCCGATGAGCCTGTCTATACCAAACACGATGGCACCGGCGTCCGAATCAGCGCAGCTTCCCAGCCGGGCATCATCGCGATGATGCCCGAACAGCTCCAGATCGAGCCCGGCCACCGGGTCCTCGAACTCGGGGCGCGGGCACCGGCTACAACGCCGCCCTGATGGCCACCATCACCGGCGAGGCGGGGCACGTCACCACCATCGATGTCGATGACGACCTGGTCGACAACGCCCGCAAGCACCTCGCCGCCGCCGGGATCACCGGCGTGGACGTCGTCCTGGCTGATGGTGCGCTCGGCCGTCCCGAAGCGGCTCCTTTCGACCGCGTCATCGCCACCGTGGGCGCCTTCGAGGTGCCTACCGCGTGGCTGGAGCAACTCGCTCCCAGCGGGCGCGCCCAGCTTGGGAGGTGTGCACGAAACTTGGGATGGTTCAACCCGGTCGCGTGGCGTCGGATGAGTCGGGCCATAGGATCCGCCTGTGGACATCCCGTGTTTGTGGCAAGAGTTGGAAGGTGTCTTGACGCCCATGCTTGCCGGGTTTCGCTCCAAGCGATCCCTTCGCGTCGAACAGAAGCCCGACGCCACCTTGCTGTCGGAAGCCGACGAGGCCGTGCAGGACCAGATCATCAGATGTATCCGGGCGGCCGATCCTGATGGCTTGATCCTTGGCGAGGAAGGCGCGCACGGTCCAGATCTGCTGCACGGGCGCAACGCGAGTAGCCGAGTGTGGATCATTGATCCCATCGACGGGACGGCCCAGTTTGTTGCGAGTGAGGGCCGGGAGTTTTGCAGTGTGGTTTGCCTCGTCGAGGACAAAAAGCCGGTCGCGGCGTTTGTGTTGGCGTCTGAGATCGGACCCGATCGCCGATCAGTCTGCGTGTGCTTGAGTGGCCCAGGTGAGGCGATTGAGATCAACGGTAAGCAGGTAGCCGACCTGGCGGTTTCTGATCAGCCACAACTGGTTTCGATGACGCGGAGTTCAGGAACGCAAGAGCGGGCGTACGAACGTGAGCTTTTGGCTCGCGGCTACCAGCTAAAGACTCGTACCACGTCGCAGACGCTGGACATGGTGAGAACATGTGTCGATCTTTCTTCTTTCACCAATCCGGCGCTTGAGCAGTTCGGCTTGTTCTACCGTGAACGGCAGAAGATTTGGGATGGCGTCGCCGGAATATGCTTTGCCTATGCTGCGGGTCTTTTCGTGGGCGACGGCACCGGCCGGGAGCGTACCGAGATTGATATCGCACTGGACCTTGCAGACCCGGTTTTTAACAGCACGCTCATCGCATCAGACTCGGTGGCCACACAGATCGTTGTTGAGGCATTGAAGCATTGATAAATGCTCGGATATAGGTTCTGTTTACTCCTCGATTGCGCGCAGGCGCACGACGAGATGTTTGAGGTACGACGGCCATGCATGGCTTTGTGGCACCCGTTCGACCAGGCGCTTGGCGAGTTCGGTCTCTCCGATGCTGACAGCGATGCTGGCGGATCGGATGGCCAGGTGAGGAATTCCTTCGAGTAGCTCAGCGACCGCAGCTGTCAGGTAATGCCTGGCCTGCTCGGTTTCGTTGTGGCGTATGGCCTGGTCAGCCATTGCAAGCAGCCACAGAACAGTGACGTCTGTGCGGAGATCGGCATGCTGGTCAGAGTAGATATCATCGAGACGGTTCAGGTCGCGGCGCAGTCGGCGCGCGCTTGCAAGCGCATCAGGATGCGGTACCCGGCTTAGCAGGTGTACGACGCCGTCCGCTTCGGTCTTGCGACGGTGAGCGTTGACTGCCGTGACCCGGTCGGCGTCTTCGTCAGCCATGTCGAAGCTGCGGCGCATTGACGCGATCATGTCGTCAAGTGCGCGTACGGCACTGCGGATCTGGACGTCTGTCAGAGTCGTCGGAACAGTATCCATAGGCTGTCCGGCTGCGGTTAGTTCCCGCGCTTGCCGAAGCAGGATGCCTTGCTGTAGATGAAGCTGAACCTTCTCCATCCGGCGCGATTCAGTGGCGGGAAGGAGTCTCCTCCTGACCACGAGCAGGTCGCTCATTCTGGTCAGTTCCGGCCGCCAATCGAGTCCTGGGCTGTGGTGACTGGCCAGCAGGAGCCGTTCCCGGCGGAACCGCAACTGAAATAAGATCGAATCCGTGGAGTCGCTGCGGAACACTGGGTGATGCAGGTCGATGTCGAGTGCGCGGCGATCGGAGTGCCTGCGCGCGACCGCCACGCTTAGCAACGCAAGGTCCTGGTGCTGTTGGTCTGTCAGCATGCCTGACGCGAGCGCCGCATATCGGGTCAGAGCAGCGAGAATCGGCTTGGCGTCGCCGGTCGAGATCATCTGCCAGGCGTAGGCGATCTCCTCGGCTAGCAGCTCGTGATCAAACTTGTTCTCGGTGTCCAAACTAGACAGTGGCCCCGGCTGTACTGGTAGTCCGCTGGCCGAATCCACGAGGCGATGACCGGTGATGAGAGCAGCCCACCGGTCGGGTTGATGTCCGGGCTGACGGGCAAGCACTGCGGCCCGGTGGAGGCACAAAGCACGAGTGGCAGCGCGAGCCGGGAGCGGGTGAACTTCCGGCCATCCATACCATGCAGAGGTGTTCCGTCGTAGTCGTGCGTCGGCTCGGGGTTCGTTTCCGGCGCAAGCCGCGAAGCGATCAGGGCGACCCCGATCAGTGTCCGCGCGTCCGCCTTGGCCCTTGCTTCGCTTGCTGCGTCGGCCAAGCCTCGGTGTATGGCGACGTCGCGTTCCTGCGGGTGCAGGCGCAGTATCCAGCTCACTGCGGGATCGCGGGCTAACGGCTCCAGGCCAAGACGCTCACCCTTTCGCGGTAGCCCGGTCAAGTGGAAGGCCAGGCCAGTCTCGTAGGGCGCGGTCAGCTCGTCGGCTACAAGATCAGCCGCGTCATGCCGCCAGTTGCTGAGAGTTGCCCTGCTAGCGGCCAGATCCTTGGAACCGATGGGGCGCAGGTAGTAGCGGGCAAGCTCGACCAGCCGGTCCCGGTTCTTGTCCGTAGTGATCTTAAGCATCAGCTCCGCGAGCCGGTCGCTGAGATCGTCACGCACCCAGCCGGCCAGCCGAACGCGCGGCATCCCGGCAGCGTCGAGGATGGCCAATTCGCGCCGATCACGCGGTACTAGCCATCCAGCGTAGTCAGCGTTGACCGGTCCTGAACCACGACGGACAGCTTCCAAAAATGACAGGAAAGCCACTCCCACGGCAAGGAATTTAACAGAACTGAAAGTCGAGCGCCGTCACGCTTCGCCGCCCGGCGGTCACAGAAGCAACATCTCATCGTGACGTTAATGGAGGCAGTGGCGGCGCAGCCGGTGCTGGTCAGTGTGATCGGCCCGCCGGGGACGGGCAAATCCACGATCGTGGCGACCCTGGCCGCCAACGGCGGTATACCGGTGTTCCGGTTGCGGGAGACGGTGCGCCAGCGGCCGGACCTGCTGGCCGGTTTCGCGCCGAGCACCGACCCGTTGGGCTGGATCAACCTGGAGGCGGTGCGCCGCGTGCTGCATGCGGTGCTCGTGGAGGAACAGCTCGGCTTCGGATCGGCCGTGGTGCTGCTGGACAACTTTCCCGGCACCGCCAGCCAGCTCGACCTGCTAGCCGAGGTCGCTACGCAGCTTCAGGCCAGCCCGGCGTTGCTGGAACTGCACGCGGCTGTCGAGACAGTGGTCACGCGGGTGGCGCAGCGGCGGGTGTGCTTTGCCTGCGGCCCGGACGCCTACGCACCGGCCATCCCTACGCCCGGTGACATCGAGCGCTGTTCTGCTTGCGGCGCAACGCTTTCCCGCCGCGATTCCGACGTGCCGCGCTTGCACGGGCTGCGGCTGGCCCGCTACAGCGCCAACCTGCCCGAGATCACCGAAACCGCCGCGCAGCGCGGCATCCCGCACGCCCGCATCGACGCCAACGCCGGGCTGGTTGAGGTGTGCGCCTCAGCTCACCACGCGCTCGGCCAGCTCACCGCATTTACCGTATCCCGACGACGCTGAGAAGAGCAGACCCATGACCGTGGTTGCCCTGCCCACCCCGACGTTGCGCACCGACCGCCAGGCGGTAGCCGACGCGTACGGCAACGCCCGCCTTCCCGCCTCAGCTCACGACATCACTCCAGAGCGCGTGGACAAGATCCCTTACGGGCGGTTCCGCAACGTCTACCTCTACATCACCGAAGCCTGCCAGCTGCGCTGCGAGCACTGCTACATGGGCGAACGCCTGGACCGGGCGTTGAAGATGCCCTATGAGGCGGTGATGAACACCCTGACCACCTGGCGGCAGATGGGCGGCTCGAAGCTGACCATCCTCGGCGGGGAGCCGACCCTGCACCCGGACTACATCCCCATCATCCGCAACGCCAAGGCGCTCGGCTACGAGCACGTCATCACCACCAGCAACGGGCTCAGCCCAGCGGCCAAGAAGTTCGCCCAAATGGAGCCGGACGACTTCTCCTACGTGCAGATCAGCCTCGACGGCGGCAGCCCGGACAGCCACGACCGCGTCCGTGGCAAAGGCACTTTCACCCAGGCGCTCAACACGGTGGAAGCGTTGTGCCTGCGCGGTTTTGACACCCGCATCATCTGCACGGTGAACAAGGCCAATCTCGCCGACTGCCTGAACCTGCTCGATATCGCCGACCAGATCGGCGTGTCCCTGGTGAAGTTCCATGTCTTCTCAGTGATCGGGTCCGGGCACGGCGCGGCCGAATGGGGCATCAGCCCCTCCGAGTGGATCGATTTCTATGAACATCTGGAGCAGGTCGGGCCGGGCCACAAGCCGCGCATCTGGTACCAGCCGACCTATGCCCGTCGTGAGCGGATGGCCGGCTACACCGCTGACGGCTACCGGGGTTGCATCGGCCGGACCCTGGACCGGATCTCGATCTTCCCCGACGGGCGGGCGTACGTGTGCTCGTTCCTGTTCGACACCGATCTGCATTTCGCGAACATGGTCGACGGCCAAGTGGTGCTCAACAAGGACGCCAACGAGTTCGACTTGTTCACCAAGGTCTTGCGGTCGGCGTCGTGCGGCTCGTGCAAGGTCAGCGGCTCGTGCATGGGCGGCTGCCCGGCCGAGGAACTGGTGATGGGTTCTGCCTCCTGCGCGGCCGAGCCGGACATCATGCCAGTGTGCCGGCTCTGGAAAGCCGACGTGCCCACCGGCCTGCCGGGCTGACCAAACGAGATCGAATGCCGAGAATGTCGAGGGTTCCGCCGGGTATTGGTCCGGCCAAATGATCAACAAGGAGCAATGGTGGCCCGCTACACCTCATGCATCGACCTGCATCTGATCCTGCGCGCCAGCAGCGGCCGGGTGCTGCTCGGCCGGCGGCAGAACACCGGATGGGCTGACGGCCTGTTCGGGCTGCCGTCCGGGCATCTGGAAGACGGCGAACCAGCCTCGGCCGGGGCCGCCAGGGAAGCAGAGGAAGAGACCGGCATCCTGATCAAGACCGACAACCTGCACCTGGTGCACGTGATGCACCACCGTACCGACTCAGGCCGCATGGCGCTGTTCTTCGAAGCCACGGACTGGTCCGGTGAGATCACCAACACCGAGCCGGACAAGTGCGCCGGGTGGGACTTCCACCATTCGCCCGATCTGGACGACAAGATCGTCCCCTACCTGGCCAAGGCGCTGGCGCACATCAGCGCCAAGGAGTTCTATAGCGAAGGCGGCTGGTCCTAGCCATGTAGCCGATGCCGCCCAGCAGCGGCAGGTCGCATTCGTGCAAACCAACGTCGACGAGAACCACGCCGCAGACACCTACCTCACCGGAGCCACCGCACGGCAAGCGATCCAGACCGCCTGCCAAGCGGGCACCGCCCACTGCACCGCCGCTGCGCTGATTCCCTAGCAGCGCCAACACCCTGACTTGATCAAGGAGCCCCAGACATGACCCTCCTCGCCACGCCCGACCTGTTCGCGCCGCTGACCGGCCGCATGAGCCGCATCGAAAGGCACGGCGACACCTACACCCTGCACCACAGCATGATCCACTCAGTGACCGCGCGCACGGTGAAGCCGTCACCTTGATCGTGCGCGGGCCTGCCGTCAAAGACCGCTTCGTCGTCACCGACCGCACCACCGGCAAAGCCTGGTGGCAGTACGGCGCCGCCACCGAGACCCCCGAACAAGCCGCCGCGAAACGCATGACCGACAGCCAGCTCCGCAACCGCATCGCCACACTGCGCGCCAGCGGACTGTTCATTTCCTAACCAGCACAACGGTTCTGGACCCGGGCAGGCGAGCAGATCGGCTCAGGGCTCCTCCGCCCGGTGCCGGACGGTCACCCCGGCGCCGCGCCGACCTTAGCCTCGCCTGCTGGCCAGGCGCATGAATCCTTCAAAGCCCAAGCGGTGCAAGAGATGTTCCGGTCGTGGGTTATGCCCGTCACCGAGCCTCCGAGTGATCCACGCAGCGACCGTTAGCCGGGATGCTTATCCGACACGAGACGTGCTGAGACACCCAGCCTGCCGGGCAACCATGTCAGCCAGGGACGAGCGGTCGCTCAGCACGATCATCGAAACGTCCGGGCTGCGGTCCGGGACAATCCCGGACGACCTGCTCACAAAACTCCTCACCGCCTTCAAGACAAGCGAAACCGCACTGAAGACGAACCTCAAATCCGTGTACCTTCCGCTCCAACCATCACGATGATCCGCCACGGCGGACTCAACCTTGCTGCTCTGCCGGGTAGCCGTCGGACCAGGTGCCCGCCTGGCGCCTCCAGTAGCTCAGCTGCTCGGCCAGCGAGTCAGGATGTACCTGGCCCTCTCGTCGCCGTCCAGAGCGAGGGTGGAGTTGCTTGTCCGCACGTAGAACATGGTCTTCTTGACCATCTGGCCGGCCTTGTCGATGGTGACCTTGGCATCGACCGGGAAGCCGGACAGGCGGACATGCACCCGGCAGATGTCGGCCTCGTCGACCGTGTGGATCTGCATGGTCACGTTGGTGGCAGCGGCTGGCACCATCGATCCAGCAGGTTAGCAGGTCGGCCAGTCAACTGCGGCCGGATGCGGATGTGCCGGTCAGCGCAGAGGGAATGGGACAGGCGGATTCTGGCCCAAGGCCGTCGAAGTCTACCGGTGTGACTGGGGGCTTCAGTTCGCCGGCAGGCATCGCCCGGTTCGTGGGAGCAGAGCTCACTGTCTGCGGGGCTGGTTGAAGCGCAGCATGTTGCCGGAGGGATCGCGGAAGGCGCAGTCACGGACGCCGTATGGCTGGTCGACCGGCTCCTGCAGCACCTCGCCACCCGCGGCGCGGATGCGCTCGAAGGTGGTGTCGCAGTCATCGGTTGTGAAGATGACAGCGCGCAGCAGGCCCTTGGCCAGCAGTTCCGCCATGGCCTCCTTGTCAGCGGGCGAGGCGTTCGGGTCTGCGAGGGGCGGTTCGAGCACGATGTCCACATCCGGCTGCGACGGCGCGCCGAGCGCATCCCCTCGAACCCGACGTCGTTGCGCACCTCCAAACCGAGCACGTCCCGGTAGAAGGCGAGGGCCTTGTCGTGGTCATCGACGGCGATGAAGCACTGCGAAAGCTTGATATCCAGGCGGGCCACGCTATGGGCGGGGAGCGGGTTTCGCTTCTCCATTCCTGACCGGTCGCGTGTGGATCTTAGCGACGCAGGCCGGGATGGTGGCGCCTTCGTCATGGCGGCGAGCCCGGTATGAGCTCGGGCTCTCGCCGTTCAGCTCGGTGAACCGCGAGCTGAACGATCCCAGCGATGTGCAGCCGACCGCAAAGCAGACCTCCGTCACCGTCAGGTCACCCCGCCGTAGCAGCGCCTTGGCCCGCTCGATCCGGCGTGTCATCAGGTAGCTGTGATGAATGCAGTGCCCGATTCGGTGCCGACGATCGCGGTGTGGGTTTCGTAGAGGTGGAAGGCGTGGCGAGCGTGCATGGTCAGCGGCCTGTCCCAGGGAATAACCCCGATTCGGAGGTGTGGGCGATTAGTGAGCTCGGTGAGGTGATCGAGTTGGGTGGCCATGATGGTGGGGCTGCCGATGTGCCAGCGTAATGCGCCTTCGGCGTGTAGCAGGGTGAAGCGTCGGTCGGTGTCCAGCAGGGCTTGCCGGTCGCGGCGGGACTGAATGAGCTGTTGCATTCTTTGTCCGCTGATCGTGCCGGATATCATCGCTTGGGCGTAGTCCAGTGTCTGGACCAAGCCGATTACCATGGTTGGCTGGAAGCTGCGGATCAGGCTGGAGGACTGCTCGATGCGAGCGATGCGTTCCTGCATCTCCCGCGGCCGCTGCAGGACGATCCGGGCCGAGCTGGTGGCAGCTTGTAGGTCCCGGGCAGTGGCCAGCAGCGTGGCCCAGACTTCGGTGGGCACCCGGTATGCCTTGCATAAAGCGGTGACTTCTTCAACGGTGGGTGCTCGGCGTCCGGTCCCTAGTCGGGATACCGTCGACTGGGAAGCCTGGCCTGTCTGGCGGCTTCAATGCCAGTGAGCCCAGATTTCTCCCGTAGGTGGCGCAGGGTCGCCGCGAGGCCAGGGCTGGCGGGCTGGTCGGGGCTGTCGCTCGACTGTCGTGTCCTTATCGTCAGGTCCGGTGGTGCGCCGAACGATGGTGCTGAGGATGGCGGTTCCACCAGATGGTGAAGTCCTCGCTCAGCTCCCACGTGAGCTGCGCTGCCCTATCGTGCTCGGCAACATACTGCTGATCGAGGATCTCTGCTGTGCGGAATTGGCCGTCGGGGTGGTAGTGCATAGCGATGACCTGGTGGTGGTCGACGAGCGGCCGCGCCAGCGGGACCGTTGTCGGGGAGTCGTCGTTTATGTGGCTGCGAGCCCCACGCCAACCCCACGGACCCGTCGCGGTCATCGTTCACGACGAGAACCAGGCCGACACCAGCATGACCAGCCTGCACCCGTACTGGGTCACTGCGGATCTGGGGGCGCAACTAGTCATCAGCCAGCGGGTACCGCACTGCCAGTGGAGCTACTGGCCCTACGAGGACACCACCGGGGCAGGGACACTCTGGTTACTGGACTTCATCTCAGGTTCCTGGGCCAATCTGACCCACATCACCGCCACCGCCGAAGACGACGAGTTCCGAGTAGATCAACACGGTCCTCGGCGGCTGTGGGATGAGGTCAAACCCACCCCCGACCACTGGCGATTCACGGTCACCGCACAGGAACAACAGATCGAACTGCTCCTCGACTAGGCTGGCTGGACACGCGAAGTTAGGTGAGCAGGAGGGCGACGGGGTAGGGGGTCAGGAGGTCAACCAGGGGTACTCGGCCGGATACGGACGCGCTGGTGAGGGCGTTGGTCCAGGTGCCCTCGGGGAGCGCCAGCTCGGTGTCGCCCCAGCCGCCGCGAGTGGCCAGCCCGACCGGAAGGCGGGTGGCCACCGCGATGACGCCACGGCGGGCGAACGCCACGGCGTGCTTGGCGGCGGGGCCAGCGGGGTGCAGCGGGGTGTAGCCGGTGAATCGGTCGGGGTGATCGCGGCGGGCGCGCAGGGCGCGGGATACCACGAGGAGTTTGGCTGCGCCGGAGTCGTCTATGTCGGGTAACCAGCCCTGGTCGATTCGCCGCAGGAGGTCGGCGCGGGCGGGAAAGTCCACCGGGCGGCGGTTGTCCGGATCCACCAGGGAGAGGTCCCACAGCTCATTGCCCTGGTAGACGTCCGGGACACCGGGCATCGTCAGCTGTAGCAGGGTTGCGGACAGCGAGTTCGACCGGCCGGGTGGGGTGATGCGCTCGGCCAGCTCGGCGATGGCGGAGCGCAGCGCAGTGTCGTCGAGGGCGGCGTCGACGACGGCGAGCATGGCGGTCTCGAACCCGCAGTCCGGCTCGTCCCAGCTGGTCCGGGTCCGGGCCTCGCGCATCGCTTTCACCAGGTAGGCGTGCAGCCGATCGGCGGGCAGCGGCCATGCCCCGACCAGGGTCTGCCAGAGCAGGTGCCCCAGTGCCGGATCGGGCACGGTGGCACCAGCGGCCTCGGCCAGTTCGGTGAACGTCCGAACGGCGTCCGCCCACACCTCCGGCAGCTCGGCGAGCACCGCCAGCCGGGCCCGCACGTCGGCGGAACGCTTGGTGTCGTGGGTGGACAGCGTGGTCATTCCGCACGGGGCGATCTCCGCGCGGTGTGCGGCGGCGACGTGGAAGGCGTCGACGCCGAGCCCGAAGCGGGCCGGATCTCCGCCCACCTCGTTCAGCGCGACGAACCGAGTCCAACGGTAGTAGGCGGTGTCCTCCACGCTCTTGGCCATCACCGCGCCGGAGGTCTGCTGGAACCGGATGGTGAGTGCGTCAGCCGGATCTCGCAGCCGGGACTCCAGCTGCGTCAGTACCGCGTCCAGGTCGGGACGCCGGGCTCGCGCGTTAGCCAGGGCCTGCTCCAGATGCTTGAGCCCGTCTGGCAGATAAGTGCGGTAGACCGGGAAACAGGCCAGCAGTTCGGCCAGCCCGTCGATTGCCTCCGGCACGTCGGGGGCCAGCGCGGCGAGGCGGCGCAGTTCGGAGCCGAGCATGCCGGTGGCGACGTCGAGCTTGCAGTCGTGCACCAGCGTTGCCCAGTCGGTGCGGATCCCGGTCAGCTCGGTGTCCAGCGCGGTGAACGCGGTCTCCCCAGCGGGATCGACGAGTACCCCGTCGACCTCGGCCAGCGCGTCGTAACCGGTGGTGCCCTCGACCGGCCACGAGCGGGGCAGTTCTTCTCCCGGTTCGAGGATCTTCTCCACTACGATCCACGCGTCGGGGGCGTGCTCGCGTAGCCGGTCCAGATAGCCCGCGGGGTCGGTGAGGCCGTCGGGGTGATCTACCCGTAAGCCGTCGATGTCACCCTCGGTGACCCAGCGCAGTACTTCGGCGTGGGTCGCGGCGAACACCTCCGGATCCTCCACCCGCACCGCAGCCAGATCACTGACCGCGAAGAACCGCCGATAGCCCAGATCTGCCCGCCAGGAGACCAGCCGATAGTTCTGCGCCTCGTGTACCTGCTGTGGGGTGCCTGCCGTGGCTGTTCCGGGCGCTGTCGGGAAGGTGTGGTCGTGGTAGCGCAGCTGATCACCGTCGATCTGCAGCTCGGCCGCCGCGTCGGGCGAGTCGGCGAGCACGGGCAGGCGCAATGGCCAGCCGGTGATGTCGAACCAGCGCGCGAAGCGCGAGGACGGCCCGTGCGTCAGCAGGTCCCACCAGGCCGGATTGGCGTCGGCGACGGCCACGCCAAGGTGGTTGGGCACGATATCGACCACCAGCGCGAGCCCGTGTTCGCGAACCGCGGCCACCAGCGCCCGCCTGCCCGGTTCGCCGCCGAGCACGTCGGAGACGCGGCCGGGGTCGGCCACATCGTAGCCGTGCTGGGAGCCGGGCATCGCCGCCAGTAGCGGTGAGGCATATACGGCGCCCACTCCTAGCGCGGCCAGATAGGGCATCAGCGCCGCGGCGTCAAGGAAGGTCAGACCCGATCCGAACTGCAACCGGTAGGTCGACAGCGGCCAGGTCGCGGTTAGGGCACGTTCTGGGACCATTATGCGGTCCGCTCCAGGACCATCAGCGAGCGCTGTATCACTGTGATGCTGTCCTGCCCGTGCGCGGTGGCACCGGCGGTGCCCGGCAACGTGGACGTCGCGGTGTCGAGCACGACGGTCCACTCCTGACCGTAGTCGGCGCCGGGAAGCTGCACCTCGATGTCTTCGTAGTGGGCGTTGAAGCAGAGCAGGAAGGAGCTGTCGGTGACCCGCTGCCCACGGCTGTCCACGTCGAGGAGGCCTTCGCCGTTGAGGAACACAGTGAGGCAGCGGCCGAATTCCATTTCCCAGTCCTGCTCGGTCATCTCCTCACCGGACGGGTTGAACCAAGCGATATCGCGCAGCTCAGCGCCGCGCCGGATCGGCCTTCCGGCGAAGAAGCGGCGACGGCGGAAGACCGGATGGTTACGGCGCAGTGTGGCGACCGCAGCAGTGAACTGGACCAGGTCTTCGTCGACCTTGTCCCAATCCACCCAGGACAGCTTGTTGTCCTGGCAGTAGACGTTGTTGTTGCCCTGCTGGGTGCGGCCGAGTTCATCGCCGTGCAGCAGCATCGGCGTGCCTTGCGACAAGAACAGGGTGGCCAGCATATTGCGCTGCTGGCGGGCTCGCAGGGCGAGTACGCCGGGATCGTCGGTTGGTCCCTCCACCCCACAGTTCCAGGACCGGTTGTCGTCGGCGCCGTCCTGACCGTCCTCGCCGTTGGCCTCATTGTGTTTCTCGTTGTAGGAGACCAGGTCGGCGAGGGTGAATCCATCGTGGGCGGTGACGAAGTTGATCGACGCGTGGGGTCTGCGGCCGTCGTGCTGGTAGAGGTCCGACGAACCGGTGAGGCGCGAGGCGAATTCGCCCAGGGTGCCCGGTTCACCGCGCCAGAAGTCCCGCACCGTGTCGCGGTACTTGCCGTTCCATTCCGTCCACAAGGTGGGGAAGTTGCCCACCTGGTAGCCACCCGGCCCGACATCCCACGGTTCGGCGATCAGCTTCACCTGGCTGATCACCGGGTCCTGCTGTACCAGGTCGAAGAACGTGGACAGCCGATCCACGTCGTAGAACTCTCTGGCCAGCGTGGAGGCGAGGTCGAAGCGGAACCCGTCGACGTGCATCTCGGTGACCCAGTACCGCAGCGAATCCATGATCAGCTGGAGGGTGTGCGGACTGCGTACGTTGAGCGAGTTGCCCGTACCGGTGTAGTCCATGTAGTAGCGCTGGTCGTCTTCGACCAAGCGGTAGTAGGCGCAGTTGTCAACCCCGCGCATCGACATTGTCGGGCCCATGTGGTTGCCCTCGGCGGTGTGGTTGTAGACCACGTCGAGGATCACCTCGATGCCCGCGGCATGCAGCGCCCGGACCATCGCCTTGAACTGGGCGGCGATGTCCTGCACCTGCACCCCTGCGGTACTCGTGGCGACATAACTGTTGTGCGCGGCGAGGAACGCGATGGTGTTGTAGCCCCAGTAGTTGGTCAAACCCTGTTCGGCGAGGTGATGGTCGGTGATGAACTGGTGCACGGGCATCAACTCCACCGCCGTGATACCCAGCGCGAGCAGATGGTCGATCATCACCGGATGCGCGAGACCTGAGTAGGTTCCGCGCATCTCTGCGGGGATATCCGGATGCGCGATGGTCAATCCCCGCACATGCGCTTCGTAGATCACCGTCTCGTTGTAGGGAATGCGCGGGTGCCGGTCCTCGGCCCAGTCGAAGAATGGGTTGATCACCACTGACTTGGGTACGTAGGGGGCCGAGTCGTCGTCGTTGCGCCGTTTCGGGTTGGCAAAGCGATAGCCGAACACCGCCTCGTCCCAGTCCACCGCCTCCCGAGCCGCATCACCGGATCCCGCGTTGGCCACGGCTTTGGCATAGGGGTCGATGAGCAGCTTGGTCGGGTTGCACCGTTGCCCCTCGGCGGGCTCGTACGGACCGTAAACCCGGTAGCCGTACAGCTGGCCGGGGCCCACTCCGGGCAAATAACCATGCCAGACGAACCCGTCGACCTCGGGCAGCCGGATCCGTGTCTCGGTCGCATCCGGTTTCTCGGAGTCGAACAGGCATAGTTCCACCTTCTCCGCAACCTCTGAGAAGATCGCGAAGTTGGTGCCTGCGCCGTCGTAGGTGGCGCCGAGCGGGTACGCGGTGCCTGGCCACGGCTTGGGAATGCTCATGACGTCAATTCTTTCATTGTGTCGTGAACCTGCCGCGCGCCGGCGCCTTCCCTGATCAACATCCGGCACCGGTTGAGTAGCCGGGGGGAATGGAAGGCCAGCGCCGCGACCAGCGTGTTGTCGGAGAAGTAACCCGCCACTGTGCCCTTGATCACCCCGGGATCATGGAGCACCTCGACGGAGGTTGCCCGGTCGGGCCGTCCGATCAGCTGTAGCTTCAGCCCGTACTGGTCAGACCAGAAGTACGGTATCGCGTCGGCAGGTCTGATGCTCTCCGCGCCGATGATCTGCTGGGCGACGACCATGGCCTGCTCGGTGGCCGAGGTCCAGTGCTCGATGCGTGGGGAGTCCCCGAAGATCGGGTGGGGCCAGGCGGCCACATCGCCGACGGCGTAGACGTTTCCGGTGCCCAGTACCAGGCCGGTGGCGTCACAGGCCAGCCCATTGGCCGTGGGTACGCCCAGCCCGCTCAGCCATTCGTCCTCGACCACGGTCCCGACCCCGACAACGCCGCAGTCGGCCCGCACGATGCTCCCGTCGCTCAACCGGGCGGCGATCCCGGCTGCGCGGGCGTCGTCGAATCCGCTGTCATCGAACCTGCTGTCATCGAACCTGCTGTCATCGAACCCGGCGTCGAGAAACTCGGTCAGCCGCAATCCGGTACGCATCGTCACGCCGTTGTCGGTCTGTAGCCGGGCACACAACTTACCCATCTGCTCGCCCAGAACTCGAGCGAACGGCACCGAGAGCGCCTCGAGCACCGTCACCTCAAGGCCGGCGGCACGTGCCGTTGCGGCCACCTCGGCACCGATGAAGCCCGCTCCGACCACCAGTAGCGAGCGCGCCCGGGATATCGAGGCGCGCAGCGCCCGGCAGTCCTCCAAGGTGCGCAGCACGTGCAACCGTGGGTGGTCAGGTTGGCCGGGCAGCCGTCGGGGGCGCACACCGGTCGCCACCACCAGGGCGTCGAAACTCAGCTGGGTACCGTCGGCGAGCTGCACCGCCGCGGTGTCGACGCCGACCGCCGCCGTGCCCAGGCGCAGCGCAACGTCGAGGTCGGCCAGCTCGCCATGGCGCAGCATCGCGCGATCCTCGGTCCACTGCCCGGAGAGGACCTCCTTGGACAAGGGCGGCCGGTCGTAGGGCTGGTGTGGTTCGTCTCCGATGAGGCTGATCCGGCCCGCGAATCCCGCCGCGCGCAACGACTCGACAGTGCGCAGGCCGCCCAGCCCTGCGCCGATGACCACGACGTGTTCGGGGCTGCTCATTGGACTCCTCGGGTTGTCTTCATTGCAGCTCATGCCGCAGCCGGGCCAGTGTCCGGGAAAGCAGGCGAGAGACGTGCATCTGAGACAGCCCGATCTGCTGGGCGATCTGGCTCTGCGTCATGCCCGCGAAAAAGCGCAGCTTGAGGATGGTTCGCTCGCGTTCGGGCAGCCGCTCCAGCAGGGGGGCCAGCGTCGTGCGGAATTCCACCTGATCGAGCTCGGCGTCGGCGGCCCCGACGATCTCTTCCAGCGCCGCACCGGTGCCCTTGGCGTCCAGCAGGCTGTCCAGCGAGCTGCTGCGGTACGCCCCCGCCGCCTCCAGCCCTTCCAGCACCTGCTCTCTCGGGAGCTGGAGGTGCTCGGCCAGCTCGCTGGCCGTCGGTGCTCTGCCGTGACGTTGGGACAACTCCGATATCGCTGCTCCGAGCGCCACGTGCAGATCCTTCAGCCTGCGGGGGACCCGCAAGGCCCAGGCGTGGTCCCGGAAATGCCTGCGCACCTCGCCGGTGATGGTCGGGATCGCGAAGGACAGGAAGTCGCTGCCTCGGCTGGGGTCGAAGCGATCCACCGCGTGGATCAGCCCGACCGTCGCCACCTGCTGGAGATCGTCCTGGGGCTCGCCGCGGTGGCTGAACCGGCGAGCGATGTTGTGTGCCAGGGGCAGGTGCTCGGAGACCAACCGCTCGCGCAGCCGGACCCGCCGGAGGTCATCAGGCTTCAGGCTCACCAGCTCGATGAACAGCGACGTGAGATGTTGATATTGGGCACCTTCGTGTGCGGTAGCCGCGTCCTCAGCGGGTCTCAAGAACACTCCGTCAGCGTCGCGCCCGACCGTTGCTTGCACAGTGAGATGCCCAGCGTCGGCTGCTCGGCATCGGGCTCCTCGAGCACGCGCACCTCGTCGACCAGTGTGGTGAGCACCCGCCAGCCGAAGGAGTTCCGCTGCAGAGTCGCCCCCGGCCGTACCGGCACTGATGAGGTCACTTCCAGCTGCGCGGAGTCCAGGGAGAAGACGCAGGTCAGCGCGGCACCTGGAGCCGCAACGGCGACCAGCTCCGAGGCGGCTTCATCGACCGCGAGCCGCAGGTCGGCCACGGTGTCGAGGTCGAAGTCGGCTCGGGTGGCGAGGTCGGCCGCCACCGCGCGCAGTGTCGGCAGATCCTCCGGATTGGCGCCGACCTGCACCACCACATTCCGTTGAGTACGGTGCTCGGCGTCTCCACCCGGATCACCGTTCGGTCCACCAGGTCCCACTACAGCCACGACGCCTCCGCTTCGATTCCAGGTCCGACCGACGCGATCCTGCCGGGCACGGACGCTGAATGCATACCCAACGGGGGCCTGAAATACCAAGAAGTTGCGCTCCAGCGTCACCCGGGGTTGCCTCTTGGGTACCACTCGACCACGGACAGGAGGGCACCACGTGACACGGCGGCCGTGGCTCACCTTCGAAGACATCACTCAATCCGCTGCGTTGCGGCTCGAGGTCTGCGGTCGCCCCGACGAACTGCGTCCGCTGCGGTACGCCCTGCGCTCCTGGTTGCTGGCCATCGGCGCCAATGCGGACGACGCGGTGGCGATGCAGATCGCGGCCGGGGAAGCCGCCGCGAACGCCGTCGAACACGCCTACGGCGGCATCGAACCGGGGCCGGTCTGGCTGGCCGCCGACCTGGAGCCGCACGACGTCGTTCGGGTGGAGATCGGTGATCGCGGTCGCTGGCGTCCGCAGCGCGACCTCAACAGCGGCCGTGGTCGGGGCCTGTTGTTGATGCGGGAGTGCATGGATGAGGTCACCCTGGCGCGATCGCCGACGGGCACCACCGTCGTGATGCGGCTGCGGCTGGGCGCCAAGCATGACTAGCCTCCACCCCGATCCGGGCCCCGATCCGGGAGACCGGGGATCGTCAGCTCGCGAGCGGTTGGCGCTGCCCGGTCCACAAGTCGCGACGTTCCTCCTCGGTTAATCCGCCCCAGATCCCGTACGGTTCCCGGGCGGCGAGCGCGTGGCGTCGGCACTTCTCCAGTACTGGGCAACGCAGACAGATGGCCTTGGCCCGATCGGCACGCCGGGCACGGGCCGAACCCCGCTCCCCGTCCGGGTGGAAGAAGACGCTGCTGTTCAGACCCTGACAGGCTCCCTGCAGCTGCCATTCCCACTCATGCGCTATCGGCTTTGGAAGTCGTCGGGTGTCGGTCATCTCCAGCTCCGTCCTCGCTGGTCAGTACCCCAGACAGGGCGATTAGTCGGCAGATACCCCGCCCGCCCCTACCCCAAACCTCCCACTCCCCTCAAACCGCTCCGTGTGTCTGTCCCTCATGTACCGTATGCCCGCCTCCCATGCCCGGTATGTCCGTCTCTGGTGCGCGATGTGAGCGATGGCACCAGGGGTGCAGGGCAGGCTCCGATCACCGTCGGGCATACTGGGAGGCGAGGTTGGCACCGATTCGGTGCAGCCGAGGTCGAGTGCGAAGCGTCATTCCGGCGCATGAGGTTCTCCGCGGTTGGGACTGCGGGTGGCCACGCATCAGCGGCCACCCACCCCTCGACGAGAGGATCACCCTCGCGTGCCTTTGTCCCCTGCTGCCCCCAGCCGTACCCAGAGCCGGCCCGCGCGCCGTCGTCCGGTTCCCTCGACGCATACGCCGACCCCAGCCATCCCCGAACCCGCTGTCGGGTCGCCGCGAAGCTTCGCGAACCTCGGCGTCCGCCAGGAGTTGGAAGCCGTACTGGTGCAGCGCGGTGTCACCACGCCGTTCCCCATCCAGACGGCCACGCTTCCCGACGCGCTGGCAGGCCGCGACGTGCTCGGTCGTGGCCGCACCGGTAGCGGCAAGACACTGGCCTTCGCGATCCCCACGGTCAGCGCGCTGGCCCGTTCCGAGTCGCATCGCACCGCGGGACGTCCACGGGCACTGGTGCTGGTACCTACCAGGGAACTGGCCAATCAGGTTGCCGACACCATCGCTCCGTTGGCCGCTGCGCTCGGGCAGCGGATCACCACCGTCTTCGGCGGTGTCGGCCAGGGCAGGCAGGTCTCCGCGCTACGCGGGGGGATCGACGTCCTGATCGCTTGCCCCGGCCGGCTGGAGGACCTCCTCGGCCAGGGCCTCGTGCATCTGGACGCGGTCGAGATCACGGTGCTGGATGAGGCCGACCATATGGCCGATCTCGGATTCCTGCCCGCCGTACGTCGGTTGTTGGACCGTACCCCGCGACGTTGCCAGCGGCTGCTTTTCTCGGCCACTCTGGACGGTGATGTGGACGTACTGGTGCGCCGGTACCTGTCCGATCCGGTGGTGCACTCGGTTGACCCGCCGGTGGCGCCGGTCTCCACGATGGAGCACCACGTCTTCACCGTGGACCATGCCGACAAGCAGGCGGTGGTCCACGAGCTGGCCTCCGGTCGACGTCGAAGCCTGCTGTTCACCCGCACCAAGCACGCCGCGAAGAAGCTCGCCAAGCAGCTCAACACCGCCGGGGTGCCCGCCGTCGAGCTGCACGGGAATCTTTCCCAGAACGCCAGAGAGCGCAATCTCGCCGCCTTCACCGCAGGCTCCGCGCGGGTGCTGGTGGCCACTGACATCGCGGCGCGGGGGATTCACGTCGACGACATCGGTCTGGTGGTTCATGTGGATCCGCCGGCCGAGCACAAGGC
Source organism: Pseudonocardiaceae bacterium (assembly GCA_050700355.1). Lineage (GTDB taxonomy): Bacteria > Actinomycetota > Actinomycetes > Mycobacteriales > Pseudonocardiaceae. The sequence goes on along the minus strand of JBOHHE010000475.1, from coordinate 21,454 downwards.
CTACCTGCACCGCTCCGGGCGCACCGCACGCGCCGGTGCTGAGGGCATCGTGGTCACCCTGTGCACTCCGGATCAGTCCGGCGACGTGCGCGCGTTGACCCGCCAAGCCGGCATCAAGCCGGTGACCGTGCGGGTGCGTCCGGGCGCCGAACAGATCACCAAGCTCACCGGCCCTCCCGCCGCTCTGGTCACCCCGCCGCCGGCGCCTGTCGCTGCGGCGGCGCCGCGTGGCCGACGGGGTATGGCCGTCGACACCCCACGCCGTGCCTCACCACGTCCCAACCGGGGTGGTCACACCCGGGGCGGTTCCTCCTCCTCCCGGCGGTCCACCCGCTCAGTCGCCTGAGTGGGTTTCGCCCGACGGCGGTCGCGTCCGCCGTCGGGCAGCTCGGCGACGGTCAGCTGTAGTTGTCCGGGCTGATCTGCTCTTTCCGGGTGCCGCGCATGGCTGGGAAGAGGACGACTTCGCGGAGTGTGGACGCGTCGGTGAGCAAGGCGACGAACCGGTCGATGCCAAGACCCAGACCGGACATGGGGGGCATTCCGTATTCCATTGCCTCGATGAAGTCCTCCTCCAGCATCATCGCCTCGTCGTCGCCGGCCTCGCGCAGCTCGGCTTGCTCCTCCAGTCGTCGCCGTTGCTCGACCGGGTCGACCAGTTCCGAGTACGCCTTGACGATTTCCCAGCCGTTCACGACGACCTGGAACATGTCCAGCCTGGTCGGGTCCTCGTCGCTGCGCCTCGCGAGCGGGGCCAGCTCGGCCGGGTGATGCACCAGGAAACACGGCTGAACGAGTTCGGACCGTACGGTTTTCTTGTACAGCAGGTCGACCAGCCCCGCGTATGACACCGCCTCGCCGACGTCCAGACCGAGCCCGGCCACCCGTTCCCGTAGGGTCGGCAGGTCGCGGACGACGGTGAGGTCGATGCCGGTTCGCCGGGCGACCTCGGTCCGGTAGTCCAATTCCGGCCAGTCGGCGCCGAAGTCCAGCTGCACGCCGTCGTAGGTGACGCTGCGGGTGCCGAGGACCTCATCGAGTACCGCGAGAATCAGCTCTCGGACAAAGGTCATGTTGTCGCGGTAGTCCCAGTAGGCCGCGTACCACTCCAGCATCGTGAATTCTTGGAGGTGGGAGGAGTCCATGCCTTCGTTGCGGAAATTACGGCCCAGCTCGTAGACGCGGTCCAGAGAGCCGACGACAATGCGCTTGAGAAACGTTTCCGGCGAGATCCGTAGGTAGAAGTCCTGGCCCAGCGCGTTGTGTCGAGTCACAAACGGCCGCGCGGCCGCCCCGGACGCGGCTTCCTGCAGGATCGGCGTCTCGACTTCGAGGAAGTCGTTGTCATCGAGGAATCTGCGGATGCCCTGGATGATCTTTGCTCTAGCTCGGAAGCGTTCCCGGGAATCAGAATTCACCAGTAGGTCGAGATAGCGGCGACGGTAGCGGGCCTCAACGTGGGAGATGCCCTGCCACTTGTCCGGTAATGCACGGACCGTCCGATTCAGCACGGTAAGTTCAGACACCGCTACTGTTCGTTCACCACGGCGGGTGGTATATGTGTTCCCTGCGACCCCGACGAAATCACCGATCTTTACCGCCCGGATCCACTCCGTGAACACGTCCACGCCCAGTTCGTCCCTGGACAACGAGATCTGCACGCGACCACTGCGGTCCTGTACATGCCCGAAGATCAGCCCGCCCATCCGACGCCACAGGATGACCCGGCCGGCGAGACGGATGGCTGTCCCCCCGGGAGCTTTCAGGGCGTCGGCGGCAACTGTGTCGGCGCGGTAGCCGGACCGCGGCCCTGTCCTCCCCGGTTCCACCGTTGACATCGAACACACCCTTTCTGCTGCCCTCTATACGAGAACCTTAAGAACCAGGCGGGGTTGAGTGCTCCGAGCTTGGGGTAAGCAGGCTGATACTGCGGTTGAGCCCGATCGAGAGCAATAATGTCGGCAACCGGGGGCCGGTGTCGCTGCCGCATAGTAGGCGGTACATCGCTTTGAAGAATTCTCGCTGCGCTGTCTTGATCTCAGGTGTCGGTTCGGCGTCGGCCGGCAGACCGAGCATGAGCTTGGGTACCGAATACACCAGCGTCGTGAGCCCATCGAGGTCCCACGAGTCGCCGAGCCGGTCGATGAGCAGTTGTAATGCGCGCTGGGTCCGTTCGTCGAGACGATTCCATTCGGCGGCGTGGAAAGTGTGGTTGATCGTCGTTCGTTGCTCCGGCGGGAGCAGATGGGTCGCCCAGTTGATCGCGCAGCTCAGCCGTGGCTCGAGTGCCCGCAGCAGTTCATGGTCGGCAACGGAGCGTTCGGTGGCGGGCAAGTGCTGGCGCACGATACGGACCATCTGCGCCCGGTTGGCGGCCGTGAGGTCCGCGGTTGCGCCGAGCACGCGGAACGGAACTGGGCGCGGCGTCACTCCCACGTCCCCTTCCGAGGTGGACACGCAGTAGGAGCGCACCGCAGCCTCGACCGGGTCATCAACACCATCCTCGACGCGGGTGGCCATCCGATCCCATTCATCGTAGAGGCGCTGGACCGGCTGCGGCGACAGGTCGATCGCGAAGGACTGCTCCGGCAGCCGACGCGCATACAGCCAGCGGATCAGGGCCGGCTCCAGCACGTCCAGCGCGGTGGACGGGATGGCGGCACCTCCCGCCGATCCGGACATCTTGCCGTTCGCACCGGCGAGGCTGACGAACGAGTACACCGCCGTGTGCGGGGCGCTACCCCCGTAGAGGGACTCGACGAGCTGGCGCCCGACGGTGAAGCTGCCGGTCGGAGCGTGGTGGTCCTCACCGGCCGGCTCGAACGCCACACCCTCGTGTGCCCAGCGCATCGGCCAGTCGACCTTCCACACCAGCTTGCCGCTGATTTTGGTGCCGTCGGCGAGGCTCATAACACCACGGTGGGCGCAGCGACAGCGGTAGCTGACCGTCTCGCCCACGTAGCCCTCGACCTGCGTGTCATCCTTGCCGCACACCTCGCAGTACGGCCGGAAGGGGTAGTACTGGCGGCGTCGATCCTCCTGCGGACTCTCCTGCCGCCCGGGGGTCTGCTGGGCCACCAGCGTGTCGAAGATCAGCTCGCGGCAGTCCAGCGCGCGCCGGATCGCCGCGTTGTACGCCCCGCCCGGATACTGCGTCGACTGTCTGACCTCGCGCATCCGAATACCCAGCACATCCAGCGCCTGGGTGAACTCCTCGATGAAATGCGAGGCGTAGGAGTCGCTGCCGCCCCACGGGTCCGGCACCGCCGACAGTGGCGCGCCGACATAGGACTGATACGAGTCGGGCACCCCGGCGGGTACCTTGCGCAACCGGTCGTAGTCATCCCAGGAATGCAGGTGCACGGCTTTGACCCCGCGGCGGCGCAACGCTTCGACGACCAGATGCGTGGTCACCACCTCCCGCAGGTTTCCCAGGTGGATCGGCCCCGAAGGGGAGATACCCGACGCGCACACCACCGCCGACCCGACGGTTACCGCATGCGTCGCGACCTGGTCCGCGAGCCGGTCCATCCAGGTGTGGGAATCGTTCACAGGGTCCTCTTCGCATGGCAATTCTGCGGGTGACGCTTCGGAGAGTCGGTCACCACGTCACGTGGGTACCGATGCAGGCTAACCAACGCCCGGCTCAGCTGATCCGCCTGGCGGCTCGACAGGTGGGCGCTGGCCAGTTCGTTTGTCCTCCTCGCTCAGTTCCAGTGAGGTTGCGATCTTGTGAATGCGCTGAGACGGGGCAAGTCGAGCACGGACTGCAACGCTTCCGCCGCGCCGTCGACCTGGCCTTGGCCTACCCGGGCCAGAGCCAGCGCGCTGTGGGTTCCTGCCTCTGCGGCGAAGTCATGGTCCTGAACCGGTGCGGGTTGCCTCCGGTCGGTCGCCGTTGACATGCCCATCAGGGTGGCCATTGCCGAAGCGGCCCTCTACTTCGGACTGCGTGGGCCGAGACCGGAAGAAGAATGTCAGGGATCGAGGACGCGGTTCGCGCTCCGGAGCTCGCGGTGTTGTCAGCGATGGCGCACGGCGGGCGTCCCGACGGGTTGGGAGTGCTCGATGCGTTGCTTGGCGCGCTCGAAGCCGTCGATGAGCAGCGTGCCACCTTGTACTCTGATGTTGTGCTCGCCGTGCTGCCAGTGGCGGCGCGGCGCTACCTGGAGGCGCTGATGACCAGCCGAACCCATGGGTACCAGAGCGAGTTCGTGCGCCGATACGTCTTCCAAGGTAGGGCGGAAGGCGAGGCGAAGGCTGTGCTGACTGTGCTCCACGCCCGCGGCATCGATGTGCCCGAGGATGCCCGCACTCGCATTATCGAGTGCTCGGATCTCGAGCAGCTCGACGCCTGGGTACGCCGAGCCGTCACCGCAAGATCGGTCGACGACCTGTTCAGCTAGGCCTGGTTCCACCGAAGAATAGTGGGCGTGCAGCACTGATTGCTCGAATCTGCCGAATATCCAGGTAGCGAGCGAGGCCGGGGCGTCGCCTGCCCAGAACTCCATCCAGAGCTTGGTGAACTCTTCCTTGAGATGTGGCCGTCGCCGTCGAGATCGAGCAGGGGAAAGATCTCGTCAGTGTCGCTTTCGCAACCGCTCCAGGCCTCCGCCAACCCATCATGGTCATGGTGAGCCGAGTGTTGAACACCCTGGCGATCTTGCATCTCTGGAAGTCGCTTGCCATGGCCTCGTCCCTTCAGTCCGGTCTCATACGGACAACGCGGCGAAGCCCTCGGGGTGATCGACTGTCAGGTGATGACCTGGTGGCCGTGGAATTGTGTTCCCGCCAGGGGGCGGGCATTGCCCTGCAGCTCGGCTCGTTGCTCCCGCGAGGGCACCCCGTTGACGTTCTCGGTGCTGATGCTGTATGTAGCGGTGACCCAGGCCATCGCGTCGGAGTTGCGGTCCAAGGCGGTCCGGTCGATATTGCCGAGGGTGTCGCAGGCCTGGTGGTAGCAGGGATCAAAGGCGACGTCGGCGCTACCGCCCCACTTGGCCGCTTGTTCCGGTGTCTTGATGTCCTCGGCGCCGGTGAACAGCCCCCCGGCGGGAATGCCGACAGCGATGAAGGGTCCGTAGTCGGAGCGGCCGTCGAAGTCGGTGCCCTCGACCGGCACGTTCAGCTGGCCGGTCAGGTAGTCGATGAACGCCGCCTCGATCTGTGCCGAGCCTGTGGGTCCCGGGCCGGCGCCTTCGACGTCGGAGTCGTCCCCGTCATAGGCGAAATACGCCGGGTTCGGCGAGCCGACCATGTCGAAGTTGAGGTACAGCGCGATGTCCAACTGCTGCTCCGGTGACAGCCCGGTCACATAGGCATCCGAACCGAGCAGGCCGGCCTCCTCAGCACCCCACCAGGCGAAGCGCACAGCGTTGTTCACCGCAGGGTTGCCGCCGAGCTGGAGTGCGGTCTCCAGCAGGGTCGCCGAGCCCGAGCCATTGTCGTTGATGCCTGGCCCCTCCTCGACGCTGTCCAGGTGCGCGCCGGCCATCACCACGTTGTCGGTACGCCCGGAGCGGGTCTGCGCGATCACGTTGCGGGAGACGCGGTCCTCGTAGTGCAGCCGCAGCTCGACAGTGGTCGGGGTGCCGCCGGAGCCGAGCAGCGCGTCACCATCGGCCTGGCTGATTCCACCGGTGGGGATTCGTCCGGCGGCTTGGTCGCCCAAGGTTCCGTCCAGCGGGCCGGGTTCATTGTTGGCGATTACTGCGGTGAGCGCGCCGAGGTCGGCGGCCACCTGCTGTTTCTGCGTGAACGGGCAGGTGCCACGGCGGATCAGCGCTACCGCGCCGGTGGCGGTCCCCCCTGCGTAGTCGGTGGCCTCACATCCGTCGTCGGGCACCACGACCAGCGGGCCGGTAACACCGCCGGACGGAGTGCTCGGCGAGTAGGCCATCGGCCTGATCTCCACCTGCCTGCCGCCGATCTCCAGTCTCGCCGCATCGATGATTTCGGCCTGATAGTCGAACTCAGGTGTGCTCACCTCGAAGCCTGCGGCGCTCAGCTGGCCCGCGACGTAGTCGAGGCTGGCGTCGTAACCGGGGGTGCTCGCGGCGCGGGTGCCCCCGTTGGCGTCGGCGATCCGCTGCAGGGCACGCAGATGCCGGTGGACTCCGTCGACGGTGACGTGCTGAGTCAGCTCGGTGGCCAGCGACTTCGGATCTGGCTGTGCTGAGCCATCGCCTGTTGCGGTGCCCGCGCTGGCGGCGGGTGCGGCCAGCGCGACTGTGATGCACATCAGGGTGGCTAGGGCGGCCCGGATCGGGTGCCGCGAGGTGGACGCAGCGTGCATGCCGACTCCCTATAGTGAACGCTTATCTCCAGGGGGCCACCTTTGTCGGTGACAGGCCCGCAGTCAAGTGCGTACCTTAGGTAGTCAAGCTCGCCGGAACGAGAATCCGAATCTAGAGTGCGGATTCCCGTTCGGCGCTCGAGGTGACGCGGATGCGGGCTACCCGGTGGCCCTCCATCTCCAGCACGCTGAAGCGCTGGCCGAATGCCGTCACGCTCTGGCCGACCTGGGGAATGTGGCCGAGCTGGTTGATGACGAAACCGGCGAGCGTGGTATAGGGCCCCTCTGGGAGTTCGACACCGATCAGTTCTCTCACGTCATCGCGGTGCAGTAGCCCGTCCAGCTCGATGCTGCCGTCCCGGAAGCGATGACTGGGCCGTTCATGGGGGTCGTACTCGTCCTCGATGTCGCCGACGAGTTGCTCGATGAGATCTTCGAGGGTCACGATGCCGTCGGTGCCCCCGTACTCGTCGCTGACGATCGCGAGGTGGCTGGCGTGGCGCATCTTGGAAAGCGCTTGAACCACCGGCATGCTCCCCGGCAGCACGGGCCCCTCCCGCGTGAGGTCTGAGACCGTCCTGGGACCGTCCGGGTTCGTGTCCCCGTGGTGCGCAGTGATGATCACGTCCCGGAGGTGGACCACGCCGAGGATGTCGTCGGGTGAGTCGCCGATGACGGGATAGCGGGAATGCGGGCGATCTGCCACATAGCCGGCGGCTTCGATGATCGGCATCGATCCGGGCAAGAACTCGACCTCGGTTCGGGGGATCATCACCTCGCGCAGCACTCGATCGGTGGCGGTGAACACGTCGGTCAGGACGCGGCGCTCCTCAGGTGTGAGTTCCTGGTGGCCGCCGACCAGGTCGCGCAGCTCCTCCTCACTGACCTCATCGGTCTTGGCGTCCGGGTTGATGCCCAGCAGCCGGACCACGGCGTTGGTCGATACCGACAACAGCCAGATGACCGGGCGGAACGCCCGCGCGATCCGATCCAGCCCCGGGGCGGCGAACAGGGATACCGCTTCGGGACGTTGCATGGCGAGGCGCTTGGGGACCAGCTCGCCGAGCACCAGCGAGCCGTAGGACACCACCAGGGTAACCGCGACCAGGGCCAGGGTCGTGGCCAGGCCCTCGGCCAGCCCCCAGCCGATCAGGGTCTGCCCCAGCTCGACCGCAAGCGTCGCGCCACCGTAGCTGGCGGCGAAGAACCCGGCGAAGGTGACGCCGATCTGCACCGCCGACAGGAAACGGCTCGGGTCCGCCAGCAGCCGCGCCACCGCGCGACCACGCCTGCCCTGCTCGGCGAGCCGGCGTGCCTGGGCTTCGCGCAGTGAGACCAGCGCCAGCTCGGAGGCGGCGAAGTAGCCGCCGATCAGCACGAACAGCAGAATCAGGACGGAGTTGGCGAACCAGTTGCTCATATCGCCATGGTTACCCGAGCCGACCGGGCGAACCGAGCGAGGGCCAGCCACCCGACATCGAGGCGGCGGAGCAGCACGGACTTTTGAGTAACCTGATGTATCGAGCCGGCCGCGATCCGCGCCCGCCAAGAATCGACCTGCAAATCGCCGCCACCGCTGTGCGCTTCGAGCTGCCGCTGGTCACCAGAAACGCTGAGGGTTTTCGTCATCTGGAGCGAGTACTAGAGATCATCGACGTGAGTTGATCAACCGTGCTGCTCGGTAGCATGCTCCTCACAACCCGGCAAAGGAGATGGCCTCATGCTTGCAGACGACGCCCGGAGAGTCGCCGACGTGATCGAGGAGCGCTTCGACACCGGCGCGGGGCAGCGGGTCAATGCCACGGTGAAGGCCGAGACGAGCAGCCCTAAGACGATTCCGGCCGGCGCCGGGCGCCCGACCTTCACCCGCTACTACATCCGGATCGATGACGGCACCCGATTGGCCACCGTTCCTCTGAACCAGGCAACCGGACTGCTCGACGACATCGAGCCGGATTGGGATCCAGACCGGCTCTTCGAAGCGATCCGCGCTCTGGATGTGCCGATCGAGGCCGTATCTGTCGAGGACGGGACCTGAGCACACCACTGGGCGCTGCTCGGGTCCGCGTCTGGTCACGGGAGCGTTAGCATAGTTCGGTACGGGGTTTACAGGGAGAGCCCAGCGGGGAGCTCAACTTGAGGAACGTCACGGTGCCGTTCGAGTTCACTTGCAGGATGGGTACCGCCTTGTTCACCGGTCTGCCGAACTGATCGAGGGAGATCTCGCCGCTCGCTCCGTGGATGGCGTCTACCCCGTGCAGGCGCTTGAACGATTGACTGATCACGTCTGTCTTGTAATCCGGCCTACTTTTCTCGCGAATTGCGGTGACTGCGGTGACGATGGCGTCATAGCCCATGATGGCCCCTCCGTCCTCCAGTGTCCCGTCGCGGGAGACAGTGGTGAAGCAGTACTGCTCGCAGGTTTCGCTGAAGGGCGGTATCGCCTCTGGGAGAAAGCTTTCCGGCGAGGCTTTCCAGGACTCTGGATGAGCCTGACCTGTGTACTGCACGGAGGCGTTGGCGTTCAGGCCGTTACGCAGATCGGGGTCACCCCGCGAGACTTTGTTGAGTAATTCGACGGCATCGGCGCCCGCTATGATTTTGATCTCCAAATCCTGGCAGTTACGTCCGGGCAGTGCCTGGATGAACGAAACGAGGGCGGGGGTACGACCAGCGAAATAGACCGCTTCGGGTCTGTGCGCGCAGATGTTCTGGAGTATGTCGCTCATCCCGTTCGCGACGCCACCGAGCCGTGAATCGTATGACTCGGTCGATACCACCTTGTGGGTGTTGTCCTCGAACGCGTCCCGGAATTCATTATCGATCGACTCGAGCCAGATATCGCTCGGGTTCGTGTCACGGATGATCAATACCCGGCTTGCGGTCGGCTTCAGGTAAGCGGCCGTAGCGGCTGCCTGGTCGCTGGCGGGGGAAGCTATTCTCGCCAGACCACCTCGCAGGTTCGCCACTTCCTCTTCCTCCGATTTCAGGTTGGTCAATCTGTCACCGGCCAGCCGAGACGCCACCACGGGAACCCCCGCCGCCCGCAAGGTATCAATAGAGTCGATCGTCTCGCTTAAGCTGCGACCTGTCACCACAACGGTGACGAGTCGTTCCGGTCCGCTTACCTTGGCCAGTAGCGCAGGCGCCACTTCCTGCCGCTGGGCCGAATTCTCCCCGGAGTTGGCGACCAGCAGCCGGATCAGTGGCTGTCCGCCCAACGTCTCAGTTCGATTCGCCCGCAATTGAGCGAGATGAGCGCCCTCCAGTTCATGACGCAACAGGACCGCCAGTTCGTCCTCCGTCGACGGCTTCGGCAATGGTATGAGGTGGGCGATGCTCACCGCCTGTATCGTCGGATCCTCACTCAGAACGCGCTCGACGTGTTCGTTTTCCTGTCGGATCTTGTTGAGCACGTCCGCGAGTTCCCCGCTGAGCTCGGTCGATCCGTCTGTCACACCGACGCATTGACCGTCGATGCGCTTGACATCCGTACCACACCAGTGCCGCGGTGTGACCAGGAAGATCCAGACCAAGTATCCCAGGATCAGCAGTGGCACTCCGATGGCTAGGATTCTCACCCATATCTTGGTTTTGAAGAAGTTCTTGAACAACGTCAGGCTCCTTGACATCCCACAGAAACGACTATCGGTGCACTGTTCAGCTCGTGCGAGTAACGGGCCAGGTTCAGCGGTATCAACACGGCGGGGTGTCTGGTACACAGGGAGCGCCCGACGCTGAGCTCAACTCGAGGAACTCGAGGGTGCCGTCCGGCTTCACCTCCAAGGTGACCACCGCCTTGTTCACCGGATTGCCGAACTGATCAAGCGAGATCCAGCCGGTCGCCCCGGCGACGGCACCGGTGCCGTGCAGGCGCCGGAACGCCTGGGTGACCAGTTCCGGCTTGTCGTTGATCACCGTTCCATCGCCGGGGCGGATTGCGGTGACCGAGGTGACGATGGCGTCGTAGCCTATGATCGCCCCTCCGTCCGCGAGCATTCCGTCGCGGAAGACAGTGGCGAAGCAGTATTGCTCGCAGGTTGGTCTCAAATGTGACGTCGATGCTTCGGAGAAAATTTCCGGCGAGCGTTCCCAGGAATCTGGGTGTGCCTGAGCCGTGTACCGCACCCAGGCGTTGGAGTTCAGCCCCTTAATCAGGGCGGAGTCGCCCTGATTAACCTTGGCGGCGATATCGGCGGTGCTGCCACCGCTGGCCATAATCTTGATCTGCAACTCTGGACAGGGACGTAGCGGTAATGCTTGGACGAATGCGTCCAGAGCGACGTTACGACCGGCGAAATAAACTACTTCCGGTTTCTGTAGGCAGATGTTCCGTAATATTCCTCTCATCTGGTTCGAGACGCCCTCAAGTCGAGAATCGTACGTCTCGGGCGGCTCCAGTACGGCGTGAGCGCCGCCCTGAAAAGCGTTTCGGAACGATTCTTCCAATGCTTGTACAAATGGATCATCCGGGTTTGTGTCACGGACGATCAGTGCCCGGTTCGCGATCGGTTTCAGATAGGCTGCCGCAGCGGCTCCCTGGTCCCGTCCGCTGGGAGCCAGCCTCGCGATACCACCTCGTACGTCCCCTAGCTCCTCCGGAGTCGGCATGCCGTCCCCGGCAAGCCGGGACAGCAACACCGGCAACCCGCCCACTCTCAGTGCGCCGATGGCGTCCAGCGTCGCGTCCACGGTGTTGCCGGTGGCCACCACTGCGACGAGCCGGTCTGGTCCGTGTACCTTCTCCAGCAACGCCGGTACCACTCGTTGCCATTGGCCCGACTCATTCCCGGAGTTGGCGATCAGCAGCCGGATCAGCGGTTTATCACCCAGTTCTTTGGTGTGGTTCGCCTGAAGCTGAGCGATATGGGCTCCCTGGAGCTCGTGGCGCAACCGTGGTCCGGCCGATAATTCCTCGCTCGTCGATGACTTCGGCAGTGGAACGAGATAGGCGACGCTGACTGCGTCTGGGTTATCCTGCCCGACGCGCTCGTTCTCCTCTTGGATCTTGTTGAGCACGTCCGTCAGGTCCGCGCTGAGGTGAGTCGATCCGTCTGTCACACCGATGCATTGACCATCGACACGCCTGATGTCCTGGCCACACCAGATCCGTGGCGCGACCAGGAGTATCCAGGCCGAGTACCCCAAGACCACCAGGGGTACCCCGATCACAATGACCTTCACCCATATCTTGGTTTTGAAGAAACTACTGATCCTGAACACGGGGCTCCTCCGCGCCGGTTGGAAAGATGGTGGGTCGACTGCTCAGTCCTGGTGCCATTGCTTCCAGCAGTCGCGGAATTCCTCGGCTTTCTCCAACAAGAAGAAGAAGGCGCTCGAGCGGCGGGCGAGGCTTTCGAGTTCGTGGGCGATGACGATGCACAGGTGGTGGCCGGGATCTCCCAGTGGGTCGATGTGCAGTTGGAGGGCGGCCACCAGTTTCACCAGCTCCGCCGGCTCTCCGAGACCGTCGTCGACCTTCTTCACCAACCGCTCCCAGTGCTGCTGGGAGTTGGCCTCCTGCCCCGGTTGAGCCAGGGGTGCCCGGGTGATGGCGGTCAGGGCGTCATACCAGGTTCTGGTGTCCTCGCTGGCCAGCAGCGCGCTCAGATGCTTCGCTGCCGCAGAGATCCCTCCCAGCGCCAAGCGGTGGTACATCGCGCTAGTCTGGTCCTGCCGCTCCTCCTGCTCATTCCGTTTTTCCCGCTGCTCGGCGTGGGTTCGGAGCTGGTGGTGCACCTCGTCCCAGGTCGGTTCGTTCTGGCCCGGGGGTTTGGCCAGCAGGTGCACGACCGCGCGTCGGGGGAAGGGATGCAGGGTCGGCGGGTCTGTGGCGTTCGGGCCGGGTGGATGGCGTACCCACAAGTCACGGGAGCGGAACTCGTGCATCATGTGGGCTACCGCGGCGGGTTCGCTTTTCAGCACTGCGGCGAGCGAGGGTTCTCCGAAGTCGCGGGCGGCGGCGCTGCGCAGGAGTGGCCGGTGCAGGTCCACCGACCAGCCACCAACGAGCAGTCGCTGGATCTCCTGGGCCAGCGACCAGGTGTTGTCCGCCGTGTCCGGCCTGGTGAACAGATTCCGGACATCGATGGTGAACAGATCTCGGACATCGACATTCTCGGCTCCGACGCGGCGGCGCTCCAGCGACATGGCGTCCAGCACGAGCCCCATACCGCCGAGGTGACCGTCGGTGAGCCGATGGGCAAACCGGAGCACTTTCTCCGCATCGCCCAGAATCCCGGTCGCGGCGACCTCGGGTCCGCGCGGCGTGTCGGCATGGCCGGCGAAGTGTGTCCGGGCCTCCTCTAGCGTGATCCCGCCCAGGGCCACTGGATACAGCCCGGCCCATCCCTCGTTCCCGGCCCGGCCCTTGTGCCAGTCCTGGTAGCCGGCTACGGCCACGTCCCGCACCACCCACCGCTCAGGATGGCGCTGCCCGGTGAACGGCGAGCGGGTCGCGGTTGCGCTCACGATAAGCAACGGATCCCAGTTTCGCCGCTGCGCTACGAGGACGTCGAGAAATCGGCGGACGACGTCGGAATCGGCGTCGTCCAGGATGGCCAGGCAGTTCTGGTCTCGTTTGAACAGTTGCAGAGCGCGGGGCGAGTATTCCTCGCGCAGATCGGCCAGAAACGCCCGGCACAACACCTCATCGACCCGATCCTGTCGCTGCGGATTGGTCTCCTGTTCTGCGAGCCGGACCAGAGCGTCGATCGGATCGGCGAAGTGCTGGCCGAGCCCGTCCTGGTACCACTTCCGGCCCCGACCACCCAACGCGAGTACCGTTTCGACAAGGGCACCCGCGCCGTCCACCGCCAATCCCAGAAAGAACCGCATACCCCGGCCCACGCCGACTACGTCGGCCAGGCTGTCGGCGGTTTCGCGGGCCAGACTCCGCAGCCGCTTGCGGTCGGGGACCGTTCTCCTGATCATCGCTGCGCGCGTCGCTTCTGGATCCTCGATGGTGACCGAGCCACGAATCGCCGCCACTCCGAGGAAGAGTCTTGGGAACTTCAACCGGCCGAATCCCTCGACATGACGGCTCAGATGGAACGCGAGCGCTACGGCGACCTCGTACGGGCGGCGCAGGTTCTCCAGCTCGTGCTTGGTTCGTCGGACGCACGGTCGGCCGGGGTAGAAGCGTTCGTAGAGGTAATCCAGCAGTTCGGACTTCCCGCCTCTCCTCGGACCCCAGACCGCCACGATCGGCAGGACACGATGTCGGTCCGACTTGGGAGGACGCAGACAATGACCGACCAGCTCAGACAAACCGCGCCGATCCACTGTGTCCGGCATGGGCCCCTCCTGCATTACTGTCCGGCCCCGACGGTCGAGGGCCAGCTTGTGCAGGCTGGACCCGATGCAGGGGAGTGTTCCACAGGCCATCTGCGGCTATGGGGCAAACCGACAAATTCTGACCTGGATCGCTCACGGGGCGCCTTGGGAGCTGTTTCATGGCGGCGAACGCTGGTGATCGACCTATCTACCTGCGGCGATAGCTGGTTCACTGGTCGCTATGTATGGATATGGTCCGTTGGACCGGCTGCACGGTGCGCTGCTCGTGCAATGCCTGCCGGACGAGGTCGACGGAGTCCGTCAACTCACGTCGGGGCGTCCGGGAGCCGGCGTGCTGGTGACGACTCCGGATGTCGAGTCGGCACGGCGCGCGGCCGGACCGGCCGGGGTGCGTGATGTCATGGTGCTGGACGCGTCGCGATATGCCGGGGCCCGCAGGCTCAGCGCGTCGGTACCGTTTCGGGAATCCTGGCTGGACCTACAGCGGGAGCTGGACCTGCCGGTGCTCACCGACTCCGGTTACGCCGGACCGGAGGACCACGCAGGTGTGACGAGCGTGCTGGACCGGACGGCCAGGTTGGGTCCGCATGTGGTGGCCACGCTGGCGCTGAGCCCGTGGTGGTTCGACGAGAGCGGCGGTCTGGGTTTTCTGTTGGAGCAGGTCGAGCGGGCCGGGGTGCCGGTGGCCGTGGCACTGGAGCACCAGCGGGATCCGCTGGGAGTGCGGCGCACGCTGTGCGGGTTGATCCGGCTGATCGGCGTCGGCGTGCCGGTGATCCAGCTGCGGTGCGATGTTTCCGGGCTCGGCCTGCTGTGCCACGGAGCGTGGGCGGCCGCGGTCGGCACCCGGAGCAACCTTCGTCATTTCTACCCGACGACAAAGAACACTGGCGGGTTCGCACCTCGGCAGGCCAGGACGGCGACCGTGGTCAAGGAGTGCCTTTCCTATATCGACGTCGCGCGGATCGCGCTGGCGGTGCAGGCCGACCCGGACGATTCGTTGTGGCTGCCGTGTGAGTGCGCCGTCTGCGGATACCGGACCCTGGATTGGTTGAGCACGCTCCCCGATGCGGCGCAGCAGCGGCGCGCGGCGTTCGGGCACGCCTGGGAGACGCTGTTGGATCTGCGGGACGCCTTGGTCGCCGCAACCTCTTCCCCAGCGGATCGGCAGGCGAGCTGGCGGGCGCACTGCGAAAACGCCATCGCCCGGTTTCAGGGGGTCAATGGCGGGGGCGCAAGCTGGTCGGCGCCGCCGTTCCTGCGCTGTTGGCGTTCATTGCCGCTGGCCACCCCGACGACCAGCAGATAGCGGTCGGTCGGTTCACCACGACGGCGCAGTCGTGCGGGCCACCTCGTCCCGGCCTGGTATCGGGTACGCATCGGTGGTGAGGGCGTGTTCGTAGAGGGTCTCCTCGACCCAGCGGTCCAGTACCCGGCGTCGGGCCGGTGGCTGGCGTCCGGCAGCGGGTGCGACCCGCAGCGCAGGTATCCCCTCGGCGTCGGTAGTGATCAGCCCGACGCCGGGCAGCTGGAACTCCAGGCGGCAGGTCTCGTCGGTTTCGTCAGGCCCGGTGAGCACGGAGGTCGGCCCGAACCCGCGCCAGGTGCGGGCGGCGGCGAGCCCCCGGCGCCAGGTTCCGGCGCGAATCAGGACTCCGCTTAGGGTCAGCGGGGAGGCGGGGACATGACCGGCCGCCTGGGGCCAGTCCCAGATCTCCAGCACATCGCGATCCCGCTGCGGACCGTAGCCGCTGGACCACCGCGCGTGGTGGACGTAGGTGTCCAGCGCTACGACGGGCACCACGCGGCAGCCGAGCAGCGTCAGCTCTGCCAGCACCGTGCCGTCCCAGCCAAGCAGCTCCACCGCCCGCACCAGGACATTGCGCGAGGTCTGGAGTGGTAGCGCGAGCTGGTCAGTCATGGTTCGACGCCTCCTGGTGCGCGGTCGGCAGGCGAGCAGCCTGCACTACCCTCCGGCGCCGTCGACTGCGGGGGCCGCGACCAGGTAGGAAGCGCCCTGAGCTGATATGTCCGAGAGGTCGGTAACGTGGTGTTCTGTGCGGATCCGGCAGCTGAGTGGAGATCGCTTCGCCATCTGGCTGCTCCATCGGCTCGGGATGCTGCTGTGGGGGTTCCCGCCTCGGCTGATGCCCGCCCTCGTGCACCGTCTCGGTGCGTTCGGTGTCCTGTACTGGTTCGCCCGCAACATGCTCCGCTATGAGCGGACCCGGCGAATCTTCGGCTCGCTGCGAACACATCTGCTCGGCACAACCGTCTCACTGATCAACGATTGCGAGTACTGTGCGTTCGGGAGCGCCTACGCCCTGGAGCTGATCTACCTGCGCGACCACGGCCGGCTGTTCCCGCTGACCGTGGCCGAGATTCTGCAACTGCGCGGCCGCGATCCGGCCGTGATCCGGGATCAGCTGGCCGCCGCGCTGATGACGGCCGGCCTGCCCGACGAAGAACAATGGCTTGATCGGCTATTGGTGGTGACCTCCGGCCAGGCGTACCCGAGGAGCCCGGATGACGCCCGACTGGCGCATCTTGTCGGCATGTTCGGTGTCCTGAACGAGTGCGGGATCATCGGCCAGGTCACCCCCGACGGGGTACATGACCCGGTCAACAAGGACTCCCAGCTCAAGCGCACCTACCACCGGCTGCGCGCGCAGCCCGATTGAGCTGTTCCACCGCGATTCGGCTGATCCTCTGATGAGTCCTAGAGTGCAGCCATGGAGTTGTTCCCGCCGATGCCCTTGCAGCCGTGGGCCGACACGAAGGCCACCCTGCACAGATTCGCCCAGATCGTCGGCAAGATCCGGTTGGCCGCCAGCCCACGGCGCAACCACTGGTGGAACGTGCCCTTCCACCTCACCGGACGCGGGATCACCACCCGCCCGATGGGCCTGGACCCGATCGTCACCGTCGACTTCGACTTCGTCGACCACCGGTTGATCATCACCGCGTTGGACGGGCGCACCGTGTCGTTCCCGCTCGCCGGTCAATCAGTGGCCGGCTTCTACCACCGCGTCCTCGACGGTCTGGCCGCAGTGGGTTCCGTGGCGACCATCGATCATCCTCAGCCCTTCGACCTGCCGGATGCGGACCGGTTGTTCGCCGACGACACCGAGCACAGCAGTTACGACCCTGTCTGGGTCAACCGCTACTGGCAGGTGCTCAGCCAGATCAATCTGGTGCTGGAGGAATTCGCGGGCCGCTACTCGGGCAAGACCAGTCCGGTGCACCATTTCTGGCACACCATGGACATCGCGGTCACCCGCTTCAGCGACACCGAGGTCGATCAGCCGCCGACCAACGACCCCGTGACCCGCGAGGCGTACTCCCGTGAGGTCATCAGCTTCGGGTTCTGGTTCGGCGACGACAAGTTCCCCGAACCGGCCTGTTACTCCTACACCACCCCCGAGCCAGCCGGTCTAGCCGGGGAACCCCTGCAACCGAGCGCCGCTGAATGGCAGGGCCAGAACGGCAGCCACCTCGCCGTGCTCCGCTACGCCGACGTCCGCACGTATTCCGACCCCCGCCGCAGCATGCTGGACTTCTACGAGAGCGCCTACCGAGCAGGCGCCCGTCGCGCCGGTTGGGACATCGACCGCTACGCCAGCCCCGAGGGCATCACCGACCCGCAGCGACGACTCGGAACCTGAGCACGGTGGGGTTGTGCCCGCTGGTTTACGTTGACACCGCGCGCGCGCCCTGGTTCGGTTACTTGTCGTGACAGAGGGTGGCGAAAACGGGGTAATAGGCGCCGAGGTTTACGTCAGCACCGACATCGAAGCCGACGGGCCCATACCCGGCTCCCACTCGATGCTCAGTCTCGGCTCGGCGGCCTACACGACGGACGGCACGCTGGTCGCCACCTTCACCGCCAATCTCCAGGAGTTGCCCGGGGCCACCGCGGATCCTGAGACGGTGGCGTGGTGGGCCGGGCAGCCCCAAGCCTGGGCAGCTGCCCGCCGCGACCCGCAACCGCCCCGAGAGGTGATGCACGACTACGACCGTTGGGTCCGACAGTTGCCCGGCAGACCGATTCTTGTCGGCTACCCGGCGGGATATGATTTCATGTTCGTCTATTGGTACTTCATGAGGTTCGTCGGGAGGAGCCCGTTCGCCCGGTCTGCCCTCGACACCCATTCCTACGCGATGGCGGTATTGGGAACGACCTACGCCGAGTCGGGCCGGGATAACCTGCCGCTCCGGTGGCGCGGGACCATTTCCCATACACATGTGGCGCTGGATGATGCCATCGAACAGGGTGAGATCTTCTGCAAGATACTCCTGGAGAATGCCGAAAGGCATCGTGTGAATAATGTAGGGAAGGGGAGCAAATGAGCCAGACCGAAAGCGATACCGCAACTGTTCGCGCCCGCCTTATCGAATCCGCCAACCGGTTGGGGGTCGGGCTCGATGAGGTGGAGCTGGAGAGGTGGATGACCGCCGTCACCACAACGTCCGACGGTACCGACATCGTGATGGACGAAGCAACTGGTGTCTTCGGCCACAAGGTGTCGATGCTGGACTTCAGCCCGCAGGACCTGGCTCGTTTCCGCGCTATCGGCAAGATCGTAGAGTTCGACGACATCCCCGGAGTGATCGAGACCGCGCTCGCGCTCTCGGGCTCGGCCGCGCAATCCAAGATCCAAACCTATCCAGGGGACTGCGACTTCTTCGAGCGAGTCAATATCATCGCGCCCACCCGCGCCCAGGCCTGCGAGCTGCTCGCGGACCTCATCAAGGAAAAGGCACTGAACTTCCTGTCAGGGCCCAACTACCAGCTGATCGAAGTGAAATTCGGCAGCTATCCGGCTGAGGTTGTGCGGGATGGGCGGACCATGCGCAAGAACTCGCCCATCGCGTGGCTTCCTCCAGACATCGCCGCCGGACGGATCGAAGCGGCCGACCCAGCAGGGAATCCCGTAGTGGTCGTTTGGGACGAGGTCGCCCAGGATCTTGGCTGGTGCAAGCTGGACTGGGTGATCGCCGATGCCGGGCGGGGTGATCTGACCAATGCGAGCAACATGCTCGACGTCACGTGGGAAGCACCGGACGGAACCATCACCCCGCTCGATGGATACCTTGACGGTTACTTTCAGGAGATCTATCTGGACGCCGGTTCCGCGCCGATCTTCGATAAGTTGGTGAAACAGGTTTCGTCGGATTCGCTGGACGAGTACATGGCTCAGCTGGAGTACGAGGTCAAGAAATACTTCGGCGGTGACAGCCCCAACTATGGAAAGGCCGCCAAACGGCTGTACAATGTCTTCCGGCTAAACGGCCGCTACGAGGAGGCGGCCTTCCTGCGTGAACTGTTCGATGAGCCGGTGGCGTTGCTCTACCAAGTCCATGCCCTGGTCAAGACCATCGAAGAAGCGACCGTGAAGAGTAAGGTCTTCTCGATCGACAACATCCTCAATCAGATGGACGATCTGATCCTGGATGTGGTCAAGGTGTTGGAGGGCGAGGACGAGCTTGAGGTGGTGCGCCATCTCCTGCGGCTCTACCGTGCTCTCTCCCGCCAGACCGAGGGACTGCCGCTGGGTCCGCACGTCGAAGCCGCCCAGGCCGAGTTGCTCAACCTGGTCAACAACTTCTTCTACGACCGGATGACCGCGGTCCCGGCAATTCACGCCTACCTGGAAGGTCTCAAAGCCTGACCGAACAGAGTCTGGAGATAGGCTGGCGGGGCGGTCAGATCGGGGTGCGTCGAAGTGCCGCACGGGGACACCGAGGGTGGCAGATGCAGCAGCCAACGTGGTCCGAGCGCGAACCGGCTCATCATCTCCAGCGCTCCCACAGCGTTCTCTTCACGTATCGTCACGCGGCCGTGGCGACCGGTCCGCACCACCCGCTGTCCAGCATGTCGGCGATGTCGAGCACGTCCGGATCGCGTTGGGCGATGTGGACCTCCCCCGTGGGGAGCTGTTCGTCCGGAAGGAATGGCTTGGCGGGCTCGTACCAGACCCGCTCGGCAGGGACTGCGGCAATCTCCTTCTCCGGATAGCGCAGCGCGGTCAGCTTTCCGCCGAGGACGCACCCGGTGTCCAGGCACATGGTGTTGTCGACCCATTCCGGCCGGAGGGCGGGGATGTGCCCGTACAACACCATGGCCCGGCCCCGGTACTCGTTCGCCCAGGGGCATCGCACCGGCAAGACGAGTTTGCCGCCGTCGAGCATCGGGTCGGAGACCAGGGCGTGGCAGCAGGCCCGCACCTGCGCGCGGAACTTCGCAGGCTGTCCGGTGAGCTGGTCGAGTGTTTCCGCCAGCCCGTGGGTGAGCGCGACATTGTGCCCGGACAGGGCTCACACGAGCTTGTTCTCGTGGTTGCCGGGGACGGCGAACCCGTGCCCGGCACTGACGTTCGACGTGGTGATGATCAGCGACCCCGGCCAGTCGTCCCGATGGGTCAGGGACGGCTGCCACGTTGACGTACTGCGCCAGGGAGAACGCGTCGTTGCCGCCGAAGCGCTTACCGGTGACCAGCTCGATCGAATCTACCTCCAGGAGCAGCGCTGCCGTGTATCGTTCCCCGGTTATCCGTTCACCGAGCTGGACCTACCGGAGCGCCGGGAACAGCCGGAGGTGCGCATCGGCCGACCAGTCGACCATGATGAGGGTGGCATCGTCCTGGAGCAGGCCGCCCTGGTGGGCCAGGACCGCGTTGGTGAGGCGGCGTAGCGTCTCCGGCGCGGGCAATCGATCGAGTTCGGCGCGTTCGATGAAATCGACCAGGCGCTGCTCGCCGAAGAACTTCCCTTGAGCATCTCGGGCCTCGGTGATCCCGTCGGAGTACAGCAGCAACCGGTCACCGGGTTCGAGCCGTTCCCGGTGGACGGTCAGCCTGTCCGGAGGCGATCCCCGCAGGCCCAGCGGCAGCCGCGGTGGCGACGCGAGTTCCTTCACCGCCCGCCCGTGCCGCACCAGCAGCGGCGCCGGGTGCCCGGCCAACAGGTACTGCAGCATCCCGGTGTCGGTGTTCAGCGTGGCCAGCACGGCGGTGACGAACTTTGTTCCTCCGGGTTGGGCGGTGAGCAGGTCGTCGGCGCGTGCTGCGAGGGTCGCGAGATCAGTCACCCCCTTCTGGCGTGCGTGTCGAATCGCGGTGATCGCAACCGCGGTGGTCTGTCCAGCCTGCAGGTCGTGCCCCACACCGTCGAACACGGCCAGGTACGCATTGCTGGTGTCCACGGCGTAGTCGTAGGCGTCGCCGGCGACCTGGTCATAGGGTTCGAGCAGCGCGGTCAACACCAGGTGGTCGGTGGCGAATGTGCGCGGCGGCAGCAGTTGCCACAGCAGCTCCGCTGATGGCGACAACGGGCTGTGGCTGCGTATCCACTTCAGCCGTTCACTGTACGGAATCTTGCTGATCAAGACGTGTCCCAGCAGGCCGGAGAGAGTCCAACAGCGTCGGCGCAGCGCCATGTCGTCGATCACCCCGGGCGCGAGCCCGATCCGCATTACCCCGGCGCGGTCGGTGCCGTCCAGTATCGGGACCCACAGCAGGCGCCCGTCAGCGCCATCGGTAGCGCTGAAGATCTCCCCGAGCTGGTAGGCGCGTCCCGCGAGCGTGCCCTCCACGTCCACCGTCATGCCCCGCTGGGGCCGCACCGGACTGAGCATCCGCTGTGCCAGATCGACCACGAGTACCTCGACGGTCAGCCCCAGAGGGCATACCGCGCGGTCGACCATCGCTGACAGCTGATCACCGGTCACGAGGTGCGACTCGTCGATGATCTGCGTGAGCACATCCGTCCAGGTCACCTCCGAGTCGCTCATCGGACGAACCGTACCGGTAGCCGGGGCACAGCCAGACCGGTCCGACGGCGCAGCTGAGCACCGCACAACGG
>JBOHHE010000474.1:0-17758 GCA_050700355.1 Pseudonocardiaceae bacterium | reverse complement strand
GACGCCGTGCAGGACGCGCTCATCGAAGCCCTCCGCGTCTGGCCGACCGACCCGCCGCACGATCCGAAGGGCTGGCTGCTCACCGTGGCCTGGCGCCGGTTCCTCGACGCGACCCGGACCGACGCCGTCCGCCAGATCACCCATGCCTACCTGGTACCCGAGGCGAGCATGGCGCAGCGCATCAGCCGGGCCAAGCGCACGGTCTCCGGCGTGCGGTTCGACCAGCCCGGCGACGTCACCACCGTGCTGCGCGTCCTCTACCTGGTCTTCAACGAGGGCTACTGCGGCGACATCGATCTTGCCGCCGAGGCCATCCGGCTCACCCGCCAGCTCGCCGCCGCGATCGACCACCCCGAGGTGGCGGGGCTGCTGGCCCTCATGCTGCTTCACCACGCCCGGCGCGCCACCCGGACCGCGCCCGACGGGCGCCTGGTGCCCCTCGCCGAGCAGGACCGCGGCCGGTGGGACACCGCCTCGATCGCCGAGGGCGTCGAGATCCTGCAGGCGGCGCTGGCCCGCGACCGCCTCGGCGAGTTCCAGGCCCAAGCCACCATCGCGGCCCTGCACGCCGAGGCGCCCACCACCGAGGAGACCGACTGGGTAACAGATCCTCGAGTGGTACGACGAGCTCGCACGCCTGACCGTACACATTCAGCCGGTGCGCGGAAGGTATCGACCTCAATCTTCGATGTGACGATACGTAATAAGGGGTCCACGCCGGATGCCACCATTACCCGCCTCCACCCCACACCCACCGGCAGCTCGACTTTATGGCCCCCATACCCCTCCCATGATCGCTGACTGACAACGCCCCGCACAGCACCCACCACCTACCCAGACCTGCGACCCCGGACACCGCGCCAGCGAACAGCGATCACTGTCCCAGCATCCATAACGACCCACCAGAGACACCCCACCGATCAGCACAGCGCCAGCCTCCGAAGCAGACCACCGCCACAGCGCTTCCGCTCCCTCCACCACCACAGATCATGAATCCGCCGGTCATCACGCCACGTCACAAGACAGCACCTCTCCGCACACCAGCTGAATGTGGACGCCTGACCGACAGCCCGCTCGTCCGGCTCAACCGCGCGCCGGGCCGGCGGCACTCGCGGCGCTAAACGACACACTGACCCGCCACACCGCAGTGGCGGCCTACCTCCACGAACGCGACGGCAACCTGGCGACATCGGCACGGCTCTACGCCGAAGCGGCCCACAAGGCACCCAACCTCGCCGAGCGCGATTACCTGACGCGCCAGGCCGCCCGGCTGGGCACCCACCGGTGTCGCTGACGGGGCTCGGATTTCCCCGCAGCACTTGGCGCGGCCCCGTGGCCAGAGCGGTCGCCGCACAGTGAGTAGGCAGGTCCAGACCAGCTGCACCGACGGGAAAGCTCAACGACGACAGGCGCGCTGGAAACGTGGTATCTCAAAAGACCCATCCGCCCAAGTGCCCGGTGAAGGCGGTCCATCCGCCACGGTTCGGCTGCCCGGAAAACGGCCCACCCAGACTGCTCTACGAAGAGCCGGTTATTGCGCCCCCACGCCAGGCGGAAGTTCCCATGTTTCCTGATCTTCCCTAGCGGGTAAGAATAAGTTCATGGGGGTGACGAACCAGGAAGGAGCTGTCGGTGGCGGAACCAGAAAACACTACAGAGGACACTCAGCTCGATTCCGAGTCGGGCACCGAGGAACCAACAGTGTCGGGGACCGAGGAACCAACAGTCGACACAGACGGGGCGCCGTGGCCAGAGGCGGCAGCCGCCGATTATCAGGAGCGCTTGAGCGAGTTCGACAAGGTTGAATCAGAACCGATTGTCTCCGCATCCACCGAGTCGCCGCCCAGCGCGGACGACCTGGAGGTGAGTATGCCGGAGGATCAAGGTAGCTAAGGACCCTGCTGTGGCCACCGCGCCCGGGTAAACGACGTGCTCAGCTGGCGGGAGCCTATCCGTACGCTGTAATACTCGGACGCGGTGGCCATGGCGTCAGTCCCTTGCAGGACGACACGGACCAGGTCGGGTTGTGATTGAGTCGCCTCCCCATCGCCAGCTCCTCGGATCACGGCGACGCGCCCTCCATACCGAGGATGAAGCGCAGGACATTGAGTTCATCGGGTAAAGCTCACGAAGCGGCTATCACCCGGACCCCACGCTGAACCAGCTCCTGGCCGCTTTCGTCGCGAGCAGCGCGGAGTGTAGACCCGGGGCGCGGGCGGCGGGCACGTCGATGCCTTCGTGCAGGTAGTCATAGGCGGTGGATTTGCTGATCGCGTTGTCGCGGGCTAACTGCTGCCTGCGGATGCCATCAAGGAACCAGCACAGGATCAGAACGGCTCGGTCGTGACCGCTCGGTCGTGACCGGTCAGTGTCCGGGTCGCGGATCTGGGCAAGGGGTGGGTCCCGCGCGGGCTCAGGGTCCGTGATCGCTGTTTGGGGAGAAGCAGCCGTGCCCCGTGCGGCTGCTTCTCCCCAAACAGCGATCACGGAAGGGGTATGGGGACCAGAGAAGTAGAACTGCTGGGGGTGCGGGGTGAAGGTGGCTAGGGGCGGCAGCCGACGTGAACCTCTTATTACGCATCGTCATATTGGGGACTGATCCTGATACCCTCCGTACACGGGCTGGTGCGCGACCGCACCGGTCTGGTCGCGCACCTGTTGCCGGTGCTGGTCGCTACCGAGCCCGACGCCATCACCGCAGACCACGACCTGTCCACAGTCCACGCCACCGTTCTGAACGTCCTTGACGGTTCGACCCCGAGGGCTACCTGGGCACCGCCGGAGTGCATCGAGCCGACATCGAGGTCATCCGCAGCCGGCTTCTGGGATGAGGCGGCGCCCGACCTCATGCCAATGCAAAAGGGGCAACAAACCGATGAAAATCGTGGTCGGCGCAACCGGTTCCCATCACCGCAGCTCACCCGGACTTTCACCCACAAAGAGCCGATTAAAAGGCGGGGAAACCGGTTAGCGTAGGAGCAGGCAGCCCCCGCAGAGCCGGTCATTGCCGGTCGGGAAGAACGAGACGCTGCCGCACTGGCGGCAGGTTTGCCATGCCATCCGTCCCCGCCGGGTACGCCTGCGCCGTAACCGCTTGCGTTCCCGGCGGCGCTCGACCAGCCGGGCCCAGCCTCGACCCAATCCCATCGCTCTCACATCGCTTCCACGACCGATAGGGATAGTTGCCCGGATTCCCCGGCGCTGATCCGGGTGGTGATCTCGGTGACTTTCCGCTGCTCCCGATCCGCCCAGTACAGGGCTTCGTGGTGGTGGCCCCGGTCGATCTCGGCGATCTCCCGATATAATGCCGCCGACCGCTCATAGTAGGACTTCCACTCGGCCAGTGACGCCTTTCCTTTCGGCCGGAGCCGCACCAACGCATCATGGGCTTGCATCAGCGTTCTGGGTGACTCCGATTGTCGATCGTGCTGGTCGCCACTCAGCGCGCGGCCGCTTTTGCTGTCGGCCATGTCTCGTTCCCCCTCCCGGTTCTGGGCACAGCACTTTCGGGCTGGTGCCGCTGATTTCCTCGGATGCTTTCCGAGCCCGGTGGAACCCGCTTCCCCACCGAGGGGAACAGGTAATCCTGATGACACAGGGACATACAAGACACGCCGGGAAAAATTATGGATATTTGCACCGCAGCGGTCATAGAGTGCGCACGGGAGGTCACTATGCGCGATCGCGAACCGACGATACGGGCCCGAGAGATGG
The DNA here is from genome assembly GCA_050700355.1 of Pseudonocardiaceae bacterium. Taxonomy (GTDB): domain Bacteria; phylum Actinomycetota; class Actinomycetes; order Mycobacteriales; family Pseudonocardiaceae. The sequence goes on along the minus strand of JBOHHE010000474.1, from coordinate 14,044 downwards.
GCGAGGGCATGCGTCGGGCCATGGACGGGGCCGGGCTGGACCAGACGGGCGTCGCCCGGCTGCTCGGCTGGTCGCAGAGCCGGGTGTCGCGGCTGCTGTCCGGCAAGCGCAGCGGCACCGAGGTGGACGTCTCGGCGTTCCTCGCGGTGTGCCAGGTGACCGGCGCCGAGCGGGAGCGGCTGCTGCGGATCTGCCGCGAGCAGAACACCCCCGGCTGGCTACAGCAACACGGAGCCCGGCTGCCGCAACAGCTGCTCACCCTAATCGACCACGAGAACAAGGCGGTGACCATCGACGAATTCGAGGCGACGCTGGTGCCCGGCCTGCTGCAGACCACCGACTACGCCCGCGCGCTGCTCCGGCAGGCGGGCACCATCCCACCCGACGAGATCGAGGACCGGGTGGCCGCCCGACTCGGCCGCCAGAGCTTGTTCGGCCGGGAGCGCCCGGCTCGGTTTACCTTCTTCGTCCACGAGTTCGTGCTACGGCTGCCGGTGGGCGGGCCCACGGTGATGTTCGAGCAGTTGCAGCACCTGCTGCGCAAGGCGATCCGTCCCTACCTCACGCTGCGGGTGGTGCCCGCCGCACGCGGCGGGCACGCCGCGATCAACGGGACCTTCAGACTCATGGAGTTCGCCGAGTTCCGGCCGGTCGCCTACCTGGAGAGCCAGACCGCCAGCCTATTCCTGGAGAAGCCCGAGGAGATCGCCGCCTACCGGCGCATCCTGAGGCTGCTGGCCGAGACCGCGCTGGGTGAGGGAGAATCGGCGGAGCTGATTGCCACCCTGGCAACCGAGCTCTACGCGGATCGAGAGGATCATGATGACCGCGCCTGAGCTGGACGGGATTGTCTGGCACACGAGCAGCTACAGCGGTACCGAGGGTAACTGTGTCGAGGTCGGCTGGCGCACCAGCAGCTACAGCGGCACCAACGGCGACTGCGTCGAGGTGGCGGCAGCGCCGGACCACGTCCTAGTGCGCGACTCCAAGGACCGCCACGGCCCCGCCCTGGCCGTCCCCACCCCCGCCTGGCGAACCTTCCTGCACGCCGTCACCCGCTGACCGACCACCCCGGCCAGGCCTGCGGTTCAACCACCCAGGAGCGTTCGGGGCCGGAAACTCCCCTGGAGTGGTCATCTTCAATCGGACGGTGATGAAAGGCGAGAGTCGACTCGTCCGCTGGTGATGCTGGGCGCGTGGTCCTCCCGGGTGTCGAATGCCGGGTCGACCGCAGCCCGCACGGCAGCGAGCCGCTCCGAAGGCAACGCCGTGCCGACCCCCGCGGAACGCCAGGCGTCGACCAGTTCACCACCGTAGCGGTGGCCGTGGCCGGGTGGTGCCTCGAGCGCACCGAGCAGGCTGCCGGTGACCTGCCAGAACGTCACGACCGGGAACCACGGACCGGACCAGCCATCCGGCCGCTGCACCAGCAGCTGGGGCGACCACCAGCCGACCGGGTCGTCGCGATGCAAGACAGCCCGTGCCGGTGGCCCGGGTGCCGGCTCCCATGCCGCGCCGGGCAGCCCAGCCAGCAACGCCCCGTCGGCGGCAGCTACCACCGGGAGCGCTCCGAGCGCCCCCATGCTCTCGCCGTAGACGAGCAGTTTCGTCCCGGCTGCGGCCAGCCGGAAGCGCAACGCGTCGACCAGCGCGGTCGCGCTGCGCTCGGCCGACGCGCCACCCCGTAGAAACTCCCGCCAGCTCGGCTGCGCCGCGTACTGGACGACCACGGTGGCCAGATCTCCTCGCGTCAGGTGTTCCAGCGCTCGCACCGCGGCCGGGTTGACCCAGCCGGACCCGGTGGGCACGACGACGAGCACCGCCGAGCGGGTGAAGCCGCCGGCGCGCTCCAACTCCGCAACCGCGAGTCCCACCCGGTCGGCGACGCTGCCCGCGCTGCTCATGCCGACGTAAATCCGCAGCGGGTCGAGCGCCGGTCCACCGGCCACCGCCGCGATCTCAGCTGCGTGCGGGCCGCCTGTGACGAACCGCAGGCCCTCCTGGCCCAGAGTTCTGAACGCCGGTGCGGCGGACGCCCCAGGAGCGACCAACCCCCCAGATGCCACCCCGAACACCACGAACATTGCCAGCCAGCGACCACGCAGTACGCGAGCAGCGCGGCGGGCACCTCGGACCGGTGTCACCGCGCTGAGCCATCTTCTTCTCAGAGCCCGCACCAGCATGACGGCGGCGTAACCGTGCACCGCGACGATCCCGACGACCGCCCCCTGGACGACCGGCCCCAGCGGCAGCAGCGACGGTCCCAGCGACAGTGCCGCCGCGAGCACCGCCACCGCTGCCCCCGTCGGATCGAGTGTCCGGATCCGCAACAGACCCATCGTCGGTCCACCAGAGCCGATGTGCCAGCCGGCGCGCTGCGTTGAGCGCCGGCTGCGGGCGATGCCCAGTCCCACGCAGATACCCGCCGTCAGGGCGACGGCCCACCGCCCACCGCTCTCCGCCAGTGGTGCGCCGTCGCCCTGCCGCCAGGAGTTCAGCCAGACCACGGCGACGTAGAGCGCTGCGGTCACCGCACAGGTGAAGCCGGCCTCGGGCTGGGCCCGGCACCGGGCGGCGAGGCCGCGGACGAACTGATCGTCGATCGCGTGCCGCGCCCACTCGCCGAGCGGGTCACCCCGGTGCACGGCATAACGCAGCAGGTCATAGCCCAGATCGTGGCGAGCGCAGATCGCTGAGAAGTCGAACGGGCTCGCCCCCAGCGGTGAGGAACAGCCGCCTGCGCCGCGGGCGGCCACTCGCTGGCCGGCCCGATCGATGATCATTGGACGGTATCCGGCGGCCTCGGCGAAGTCGGGTGGCAGCGCCGCCAGCGCCTGCTCTGCGCGGTCGCCGGTCAGCGCGCGCACGGCTCGGCCCGCTGCCGGGTCTCCCATGCTGTGGGGGGCTACGAGCGGAGTTCCCCAACCCGACAGCACCGCCACGACGACCAGCCCAGCCACCACTGCCGCAACTCTGCGCACGCTCCGCCCCCGTGGTCAGGGAGCGGCCGTTCCGCCCCGGACTTCCGGCACGCTACGAGCCTCTGAGCTGCGGAAACGTCGGTCTGAAGAGCCAACTTCGGGGTAGTCCCGCAGGGGCGGGTAAGGGGAGATGTCCCACCACAGCGGGATGGGAAGACCGGTGTGACCACCATCCGTATGCGGCGTTTCTCGCCGTAGGTAACCGGCTGGCTCTGTGGAGCCAGCCCAGACCTACCTCTGCGGTATGACGACGCGCGCCGTCGCCCGCCTTAAGCTCGCCGCATGTGGGCCCGGACGGCGCAGCTGGCCCGATCCACGGGTGCCCGCACCATCGCCGGACTGCGGGGGAAGAGTGGACCACTCCCCCCGTCGAAGCGCCGTTGGCTGCGATGGGTCACCTGGGTGGTCGCGGTGGGCCTCGCCGTGGCAGCGGCGGGCAGCTCCGGCGCGATGATCGACCTGGATCGCACCGGCGCCGGACTCGCCCCCTTCATCGGGGCTCTCGCTGGGCTGCCCTTCGCGCTGATCCGCACCAGGCCGATGCTCGGCTGGTTCGTCTCAGCGGTGTCCGCGCTGGTGATCGCCGCCACGCTGCCCCTCATAGACCCGGACCCGTGGCCGTGGCCGATTCCGCATGGGTTGGTTCTGCTGGCCCTGCTGGGCGCGGTTTGCGCCCGCGAGTCTCTGATCCGCGCGGTCGTCGCCTGGTTGGCCACCGCCTTCCTGTTCGCGTGGGGTGTGCCACCCGACATCACGGCGGGCTGGATCGTCGGGGTCAGCAGTGTCGCGGTGATCGGGCTGCTCGCCGGGCGGCTGGCGCGCAGCAACCGCAGACTCGTCGAGCAGGCCGAGCTCAGCGAACAGGAGAAGACCCGCCGGGTCGTCCTGGAGGAACGCAAGGCCCGGCCCCGATCCGCGTGCTTGTGGTGGACGATCAGGCAATGGTCCGGCAGGGCTTCTCCGCGCTCCTTACCGCGCAACCCGAGATCGACGTGGTCGGGAACGCCGCCAACGGCGCGGACGCCGTGACCGCCGCTACGGCGCTGACACCCGATGTCGTGCTCATGGACATCCGGATGCCGGTGATGGACGGCATCGAGGCCACCCGTCGAATCCTCGCCTCCTCCCGCAACTCGCTGATCAGGGTGCTCGTGCTCACGACCTTCGACCTCGACGACTACGTCTACGAAGCACTGCGGGCCGGAGCCAGCGGTTTCCTGCTCAAGGACGCCCGCGCCGAAGACCTGGTGCAGGCCGTCCGGGTAGTGGCCGCAGGCGACGGCCTCCTCGCCCCCAGCGTGACGCGGCGGCTCATCGAGGAGTTCGCGCTCCGCCCGGCCGCGCAACGCCTCCGGCCCGATCAGCTCCGCTCCCTCACTCCGAGGGAGACGGAGGTGCTCACCCTCATAGCAGGGGGGCTGTCCAACACCGAGATCGCCCAGCGCCTCGTACTCGCCGAGCAGACCGTCAAAACCCACATCGGCCGAATACTCACCAAACTCGACATCCGCGACCGGACCCAAGCCGTAGTAGTGGCCTACGAGACAGGCCTGGTCCAGCCAAGCGGCCCCCGCGGACACCGTTCGCTGCCGGAGCACCGGGGCCTGACCGATGCGGAGCCTAGGTGATGTGTGGTCTCATCGGCGCACTGCTCGCCGAGCCGAGCCTGACCGAGGAACACATCTCAGCTGCGCTGGCGACGATCGCTCACCGAGGTCCCGATGACACCAACTGGTGGTCTTCGTCTGATCGCCGGATAATGCTGGGCCATGTGCGGTTGAGCATCATTGGACTGCATAACGGCGACCAGCCGTTGGTCAACGAGGCGGGTGATGTGCACTGCGTCGTCAACGGCGAGTTGTACGGTTACCGGTCGATCCGGACGGCGTTGCGGGCGGAAGGCAGACGCTTCGCGACGGAGTCCGACAGCGAGATCGCATTGCATCTGTACCAGAAACTGGGCGGCGACTTCGTTCACCACCTACGCGGCGAGTTCGCGGTGGTGATCGCCGATCAGCGGCGCCGATGCCTGATCGCAGTGCGAGATCGCTTCGGCATCAAACCCCTCTATTACAGTATCCGGGACGGCAACGTGCTGGTCGCCTCCGAGGTTAAGGCGTTGCTGGCCCTGGGGATACCTGCTCGCTGGGACCGTGATGCCTTCTTTGCCGAGTGTCACGGCATCCAAACGGCAGACCGGACGCTGTTCGCCGGTATCTATGCGGTACCTCCCGGCTGCAGCCTGATCGCGCGGGATGGGCACGTCGAGATTCGGCCGTACTGGGACACCGACTTTCCCAGCCGGGCGACCCTCGCCACCGAACGTCGCTCGGAGGCCGAGATCGTCACCGGATTCCGTGCGGTCCTCGACGACGCCGTGGCGCAGCGCCTCGTTGCCGATGTGGAGGTGGCCTCCTATCTCAGCGGCGGGATCGACTCCAGCGCGATCGCCTGCCTGGCCCAGCGACGGCTGAGCCGTCCGATCCGGGCGTTCACGATCGTCTTCGACGACGAGCGCTACAGCGAGGAGCGTCTGGCTCAGCAAACCGCCGAATGGCTGGGTGCTGAATTCGTGCCGGTGCCGGTATCCCAGGCCGACTTGGCCGAAGCGTTCCCCGACGCGGTGTGGCACGCCGAGACGCTGGCTTTCAACGGTCACGGGGTTGCCAAGTACCTGCTGTCCCGGGCCGTGCACAAGGCGGGGATCAAGGTGGTCTTCACCGGCGAAGGTGCTGACGAGATCCTCGGTGGCTATCCGCCGTTTCGCCGGGACCTGCTGCTGCACAATACCGAGGGTCAGCCTCCGGAGGACATTCCCAAGCTGCTCGCCGAGTTGGATGCGAGCAACCAGGCTTCGCGTGGTCTGCTCACCGCCGATGGCTTGCGCGCGCCGGGACTCGAGGTGTTCGACGTGCGCCTGGGCTGGATCCCGTCGGCGATCGAAACGTGGTCCACGCTCGCTGCCAAGATGTATCCCTTCTTCGAGGACACCTACCTCCGGGCTCAACTGCGCGCCAATCCCTACACCGAGTTGCTCGATGCCCTCGACGTACGCCGTCTCATCGGACGTGACCCGGTCAACCAGGCGCTGTACGTCTGGACCCGCACGCATCTGCCGACCTTCGTGCTGACCTTCCTCGGTGACCGGATGGAGATGGCGCACTCGGTCGAAGGCCGAGTGCCTTTCCTGGACCACCTCGTAGCTGAGTACGCCGCGCAGATCCCCGTGCACCACAAGATCCGCGGGTTACGAGAGAAGCACGTGCTGCGCGAGGCCGTCCGCGACTGCGTGCTGCCCGAGGTCTACGACCGCCAGAAGCACCCGTTCATGTCGCCCCCGGCCCGCGACAGCGCGGACCCCCTCGCGGTGTTCTGCCAGGACACGCTCCGCTCCCGGGTAGTCGAGGACCAGCCGTTCTTCGACCTTCGCGGTATTCGAGGGCTGATGGACCAAGTCGCCGGGATGGCACCGGCGCAGCGAGCGGCGTTCGAAGGTGTCGTCCTTCGCGTCGTCAGTACGTGCATCCTGCAGCAGCGCTTCGGCCTTACCGGATGAACTCGAGCAGCTCGACGTCGCCCAGCGCTTGATTGTCGGTGCCGGACGGGATGATCGCCTGATGCCAGGTGCCCATCCTAGTACGACGGTGAGGACACGCAGATGAGCGGTGACGGACCATGGACGCCGGCCAGACGCCCGGAAAACCTCGGCGAGTTCTTTGTGGAGCGAGCCAACGCCGGTCAGGTCGAGGGCCTGGTGGCGCTCTACGAACCTGACGCGGTGCTCGCCCTGCCGACCGGTGAGGTGGCGATCGGCAGGGTGGCCATTCGGCAGTTTTACCAGCAGTTACTCGCCGATAGACCCACCTTCGCCACAGGCGGCCAGCGGCCCGCGCTGATCAACTGTGAGGTGGCCTTGACCTCGACTCGCCTACCGGGTGGAGGCGCCACGGCGGAGATCGCGCGATGCCAGCCGGACGACGCTTGGTTGTGGACGATCGACCAACCCAACGTCCTTGCCTGAGCTGCACCCGGTCTGCTGTCAGCGACGCTGGTCCAGCTCCTCGGCGAGGAGATCCACGAGCAGGCCGTCGTCCCACCCGCGCCGACGCCGCCTCATCACCCAGCGCAACCGCACCTCGGACTCGGGCTCACCAAAATGTGATGCTAGTATTGATGCATGGTCAAGCGAACCACGGTGACGTTCGACGATCGCGATCAGGGTGCCATCGCCTCGGTCAGCCACCCCGACCGCGCCGAGTGGGCCGCCCTCGTGGAGACCGCCGCCGCCAAGGGCATCACCGTAACCCCGGGCGCGTCTGAAGCGACAATCATCCGCACCCTCGTGCACGCTGGCGTAGACGCCTTGCGAGAACGCGCCCTCGAACGCGGATATCACGAACTCGCCGACCTATGGCCCGAGGTGCATGATGCCACCGAGGCTCGCGAGCGCCGTCGCCGCTACGCCCAGCGCGTCGACCGCGTCGCAAAGGCATGAGCACTCCGCTACGCGGCCAGGTCTACCGCGCCGATCTCGGTTTCGGCGCCAAACCCTGGCTCGTAGTGAGCAACAACCACCGCAATCGCGCCCTTTCCGACCTGCTCGCGGTCAGGATCACGACCACTGACCGGCACGCCAACCTGCCGACCTGGGTCCGCCTCGGTACCGGCGACCCCCTGGTCGGCTACATCAACACCGACGACCTCCAGCAACTGCACCGCGACGAACTTCAAGACCTGCTGGGCGCACTCACTCCGGCGACCCTGCGAGCAGTCAATGACGCACTGCGCATCGTCTTCGCCCTACCCTGACCCACCCAACGCTGGTAGAAATCCTTGCGGAACTAAGGACAACCTGGTCAACCAGCGACAAGGCGACGGATTTCAGGTGGCCCGGCCCAACGGTCTCGCGCAATACACTCCGAGTCGGCGCTGACGCGCTTACGTGCAGGCGGCCCCGATGCCGGTGCTGATCGCAGGCCAAGAGCGCGCTGCCGCGATAGCCGCTTGGCTTACCGCAGCACCGGACACGTCGGCGCCGCTGGCATTGACATCAGCCAGATCGGCACCATCGAGAACGCTCCCCCGGAGGCATGCCTCGCGCAGATCGGCGCCACGCAGGTTTGCTCCGTTCAGATGCGCTCCGGCGAGGTCTGTAGCGGTGAGGTAGGCGCCCGAGAGGTTGGCTCCCGACAGGTCAGCGCCACTCAGATCCAGGCCAGAAAGCGTTGCGCCTTGAAGTTGTGCACCACGCAGAACCTTGCCCTGAACATCTGACACTGACAATTGACGATTCCGGAGATCCAGCGGAGCATCACCGGAGCGCACATCCAGGTGGGTCCGCGTGACGTCGACACGCAGATACGCCAAAGCCACGATAGCGGCAGCCACGATGAGCGCGACGGCTTGCGCAATGTGGCGTCCACGGCGATCGGGCCAGACATCCGCACCGACCGTGGCAATCGCAACAGTGGCGAGCACCGCCACCGCGATTCCAACGCCGACCGCACCGTAGAACCAGCCGACAGCTGTGCAGGTACCCAGACCGATGACTGGAAGAGCCCACACTGGTAGCCGGTAAGTCTGGGATCGGCCTGCGGCCTCAGGCACGGGGTCGGGTGCCTGCGCTTGCTCCGTCACCCGACCCCTCCGGCAGATTGAGCAGACCTTGACCTCATCGATAGCACTCATGAGGCTCCAGACCTCGCAGGCGCGCCGGAGACTCGCCGCTGTCGTCTCGACAGGCGCCGAAAGAGCACTTATCCTCCTGACAGGAGGCTGAAATGGCCACGGATGGGCTCGGTCCTCACCGGGAGGAGGGGCGCTCAGTTCTGCTTGCGACCCTCCGGGAGGCGGCTCCATGACCGTCTCTGGCCCATACCGACCGCCTGGGCAACACCCAGTCGCGCCCATCAACAAGAAGCGGAAATGCCCGAAGGGCCACCCTGCTATCTATCCGACAGGGGTGGACGGGTCAATGAAGTGCAAACATGGGCACTGGGCAGAGGACAAACCGAAAAAAAACTTGGATTGATCCATGACGGCCGCCATCAGCGACGCAAGCTTCGGCACCTCGCGTGTCATCGGGCGGTACTTCGGGATTGTCAGTGCGGTACCGACCGGACTGCTGGCAGCCTACCTCTTTCTCCTGATCGCCAGCGGCGCATGGACACATCGCCCTGATTTTCAAGCGGGCGTCGACGCACTGACGAGCGCGAGCATCGGTAAGATCGTCGGTTTGCTGGGAGTGATCCTCGTCATCGCTCTTGTCATGCACACCGTGCAGTTCGCCCTCGTGCAGTTCCTCGAAGGCTACTGGGGTGGAAACCGTGTCATGCGTTTCCTGCGTACCCGTCGAATCTTGTACCACCTAACTCGTCTACACGAGGCACATGCGCTTTATGAACGCGCCTATGATGCCCTGGCCGTCAACGGGCAGCCGCAGGTCTCTCCCGCTGATTCGGTCACCCCCGAAGCAAGGATATACGTCGCCGCACTCACCGACTGCGCCGACGCGCTGAAGGTGATTGACACTTATCCGGATAAACCTGAGAATATCATGCCGACCAGGCTCGGCAATCTGTTACGCAGATACGAAGACAACGCCGGGCGCGGCTACAACATCAAAATTCTACAAAAAGCCACACACCTCGCCCTTGTTGCGCCAGAGAATCATGTTAACTATCTAAACGATCAGCGCAACGGCTTGGACCTCGCCGTCCGACTCTGCGCGTCAGGCATCATCGCCAGTCTGGCCACGGCATTCCTGATGTGGCCCTGGGACGTCTGGCTGCTCCTGGCAGCCGTGCCATACGCCCTCGCTTACATCTCCTACCGAGGCGCGCTCGTGGCTGCAGGACACTACGGTGACGCCCTGGGCGCCCTCGTCGATCTCAATCGGTTTCGCATGTACGAGGCACTGCATCTACGGCTGCCTGATAACACTATCGCCGAACGCACCCAGAATGACCTGATGACTCAGGTAATTGAGAACGCGGAAATTAAGAGTGAACGCGTGAGTATCGTCTACGAACACCCCATAACACCGTCTGCGGAGATCCAGATGGTTCCTGGCGTAGCGGAACAAGCCAAAGAGCGCCCCAGTGATTGACCGCGCTGCACTCCGTTGAAGTGCCGCTATACGGAACCGTTGTGATGTTCTGCCACTTCTTGCCCATGGTCACGGATTGTGTGGGCGAGCACTGCCACAGGCGAGTTGACTCGCACTTGAATCGCGGATACGGACACGGAAAATAGGAGCGCAGTGTCAGTTTGACGTCAGATTCCCACCCCACTCGGGAATGGCTACCCAAGCCCCTTGACTCCATGTGGCCAGTACTGCTCCTCGAGCCGATGCAGGTCTGTGCCGGTGAGTGTCACGTTGAGTGCGGCCAGCGCGTCGTCCAGATGCTCCGCCTTGGTGGCTCCGATGACGGGTGCAGTGACAGCTGGTTTGTGCAGTAGCCAGGCCAGAGCGATCTGCGCTGGTGGGAGGCCACGTTCAGCCGCGAGCGCGGTCACGGTTTCGATCACGTCGAAGGCGGAATCGTCGTAGAGCTGATGGGCGAAGTCGTCGTTGCCAGCGCGGGTTGTGTGGGGTTCGCCGCCGCGACTGCGGCTGCCGGTGAGCCATCCGCGGGCCAGCGGGCTCCAGGGGATGACCCCCACGCCCATGTCTTGGCAGAGCGGGATCATTTCGCGCTCTTCCTCGCGGTACAGCAGGTTATAGTGGTTCTGCATGGAAACGAACTGGGTCCAGCCGTGACGCTCCGCCGTATGCTGGGCTTTGGCGAACTGCCAGGCGAACATGCTAGAGGCGCCGAGGTAGCGGACCTTGCCAGCTCGCACCAAGTCGTGCAGAACTTCCATGGTCTCGTCGATGGGTGTCTCGTTGTTCCATCGGTGGATCTGGTAGAGGTCCACGTAGTCGGCGCCGAGGCGTCTGAGTGAATCATCAACGGCGCTCAGAATGTGCTTGCGAGAAAGGCCGCGATCATTAGGACCAGGTCCCGTGGCAGAGTTAACCTTAGTCGCAAGAACATAATCGTCCCGGCGGGAGAAGAACTTGCTGAGTAGCCGGCCGGTGACTTCTTCACTCATACCGTTCGAGTAGACGTCGGCCGTGTCGAAGAAAATGACACCGTGTTCGACCGCTCGCCGGACGATCGGGGCGGCTTGGCTTTCATCAAGCACCCACTCGCGCCAGTTCCGATCCCCGTAGCTCATCATGCCCAGACAGATACGTGATACCTTGAGTCCGGAGTTACCCAGTCTGACATAGTCCACAAGGTGCCCTTTCACAGGTCATGCAGGTGACGCAGCTGATCATCAAGGTCTCGCGCGGCTGGGAGAGTTGCCCAGCTTGGATCGAAGCGATGGCGCACACCGATCGCTCGCTCAATGCCCATGGCGTAGTGCTCCTGTGCTGCCAGCCGTATCGAGGAACTGAGCGCGGCACATGCCGCCTCGGGATCACGGCAGTCGGCTTGAACAAGGGCTTGGTGTCCATAGGTGGCAATCCTGCGCCGCATGTTCGCGGCCGAAACCTGCACATGGTCAAATGTGCGCTGAGACTGCTGCTCATCGCCCGCGAGTGCGAAGACGACAGCTCGCACGCTGTTGAGATGGCCTCCCATGCCGTAGCCGTACGTGGAGCGGGCGAAGAATCCCTCTAGTGGACTGCCATCTGTAGAACCGAGTTCGGCGTCGGCCATGTCCACATCAGCCTGGGCTGCGGCCAGGTTTCCCAGTGTGGCGTGCTGGTCGGCTCGCCAGGTGGACAGCCATCCGCGCGTGAAGGGGTCGCCTCGACGCGCAAGGCTGAGTGCCTCGTCCAGCAATTCCAAGCAGTGTCGAGGGTTGCCACCTTGCCCGCCCCGAGGAGCTGATGAGAAAAAGTAGCTCAATGCGCCAAGCGAGCGGGCACGCAAGGACGGATCGCCTGTGGCAGCGGCGACCTCACGACTGGTCGAAAGATACCGGCATGCCACGGAGGGCCTGTGCATGTGACACGCCCACAGGCCGGTCTGTGCATGGACTCCGACCACTATGGTATTCAGCGCTGAACGATTGGCGTCGCTCATCGACGCGTCAAGCAGATCAAGCAGGTCATCCGCATACGCCATCATGATGGGTAGAACAGAACGTGGATCGGCACTGCGATATAGTCCGGCCAGCACTTGGGAAATCTCTTGATGTGCGATCACGAGTTTCTTGTCAACCCGTCCTCGGAAGCTCCCAATCCCGGACCGCTCGACTGTTTCAGAAATAACAGGTTGCAGGGAGGCAGCCAGTATTTTACCAGTGAACGCTATAGCTTTTCTGCGCCTCGTAGTGTCCTCCTCACCCTGACCGCACTGTAGGTCGTGGGTACTCATCGTACTATCGTTTTTTGCCGTCTGTCGCCGATGACCTGGCAAGTCGAACCATAGTAGCTCGGCCGGTATCCGCAGTACTCGCGCCCAGTAGGCCAGGGTGTCCAGGTCACGGATGGGTGGGCCGGTCTCGATTCGGCTGACTTGAGGTTGGCACAGACCCAACCACTGGCCGAGCAGGGTTTGGAGATACCGTCCGGACCATAGACCGCGTAGTGGTACGGGTGCGTGCGGTAGGCACGGGCTACCCGGCCGATGTGCTGGGCGGCGAAAGCCTCCCGGAGTTGCTCGGTGTGCCAGAACTCGTCCGGCACGTGTGGTGGGGCGATGAGCTTGTCCCGCGAGGCCCGCTGACAGCGTGCGCATTGGCGCTCTGCGTTGTCCGCAGCCAGGTGCGTGCCGCAGCGGCAATAGTGGTGTCGCGCAGGCCGTGATCCCACAGTGTCCCCCTTCTGGTTCTAGTCGATTCCGGGGGGAGTGTAACGGGCATCGATCATCCAGGATTCGGCGTCTGAATCCGGACAGGATCGTCTCGCCCTGACGATGGGAATACGGCCATACACCGTTCGTCATGCACCGGGGCGCGCCGACCCACTTCGGTGATCGTCCATGGCCCCAGGGCCGGGATGTCCGACCCGCCGGATGCGGTGGTGCTGTGAGTCTGCCCGAAGACGCCATTCGTTATGGGTGGCGGACCAGACCGGCAGCACGCCCCCCGCATCGCATCTGCTGGGTGTGCCTCGGCCCTGGGTGCCACCACCTGGCGATGCGATGAGAACGAGTGGGGCTGGGCACGTGGCGAACAAGGACGAATTGGCAGTTCGAGACGTGGCATCCGGAAACACGGACGCCACCACGTCGGGAGAGCTGCGGTGATCCGGGAGGACCGCGAGCTGCTGGCTGAGCTGGCGCGGGTGAACGGTGATATGGCGGCATTGGGCTTGCGCGTGATGGAGGGCAACGCCAGTGCGGCTGAACAGCGGCACTATGCCCAACGCTTGATCGCTGTGGGCGAGCGGCTGCAACGGCGAGCGGACGGGATGGGTGGCGCGGTCATCGACGGCGAGATGGTGACCGAAGCATCGGTTGCCCTCCCGGCGCGGACCGTAGAGCTTGATTGGGAACCGTGAGCAGTTTATGGGAAACGCAGGAACGGCTGGCCTGGGAGCGGCTTAATGAGCTAGCAGAAGCTCTCAGCGGTGAAAAGTCCATCGCGCAGACAGTACTCGAAGAACAGACAGTTCGGTTGCTGGCCACCGTGCTGATGCTGCTGCGGCAGCACCACATCAACAAACGCGGACAATGCCGGTTCTGCGGCGCGACGAGGTGGACGTGGCGGTTCTGGCATCAACGGCGGCGATGCACCGTTCACCGAGCGCTGGACCATGCGATGCGGGAGAGCCTTGATGTGGTGTGGTGGCAAGTCTTTAACGCGCTGGGACGGAAAGCGAGCCTTGCGGAGGTGTGCGCATGGAATAAGGAACGACGAGAGCAGGATAGCCTTTTCAACGACTAACCAGGTGACGGATTTCCGGACAGGCAAGGTAGTTTTTGACGGTGTGGAAGTCCCACTCGCCGATGACCACTTGCGCGGGGACTCGGGCGTCTCGTCCCTGCGCGGCTCGGCCTCCCGACAGGACCACGGTCGTTTCAAGATCATGCAATGAGTCGGGTACCTGGACAGCCATTCGG
>JBOHHE010000473.1:0-18787 GCA_050700355.1 Pseudonocardiaceae bacterium | reverse complement strand
AGCCACAACCGTCATGGGGGTCCCGGAGGCGCGCCGGGGTGATCTCTTACATACGGCGTGACGCCGAGTACATGGAAGTGAACAGACCGTACACAAGAGGGGGGACCTGCGGAGTTAGCGGCGCATACGACCTTCGTCGATCAAACGTGTTACCAGCCCGACTCCGACCTCCTCCTGGGTCGTCGCGAGCAAATGGTGGTCCCGCCAGGCACCATCGACCTCGAGATAGCGCAACAGCAGCCCCTCATCACGAAACCCGAGCTTGGTGAGAACCCGAAGGCTGGCCTTGTTCTCTGGGCGCACGGTCGCCTCGACCCGGTGCAGCCCCACCCGGTTGAACACGTGGTCCACCGCCATGGCCACCGCTCCGGTGGCAATTCCCCCACCGGCCACACCCGATTCCACCCAGTACCCGACCCAAGCCGAACGCAGCGCACCCCGCACCACATTGCCCACAGTGAGCTGACCCGCGAGCCGTCCATCCAGGGTGATGGCAAAGGGCAACGCCTGCCCCCGCCGGGCGATCGCGCGGGCACCGGCACATTGCACCGGCCAGGACATCGGGGCGAACCGCTGTGCCCAGGTGCCCTCCGCCTCCGGTTCCCATTCACGCAGATAAGCCTCGTCACGCAGGCGCAGCCGACTCCACTCGAAGGCATCACGCAGCCGAATCGGCCGCAGCTCGATCTCTCCGGCAGGGACCCACGCCGGGCCCAGCCGGAATGGCCAGCCGGGATGGCGGCCCTCAGGCTCGGACATCACCACCAGACGTCAGCCTCGCTGGGCGAGAAAGCTGACCGCCACCTCCTCGCCGACGGGCACCTCGGTGGCACCATCGTCGACGAGAATCAGACAATTCGCCTCGGCCAGCGAGGCCAGCAGGTGGGCGCCGGAGGAGCCGAGGGGCTGCACCAGATACTCCGCGGTCTCAGGATCCCGCAGCAGCTGCCCGCGCAGAAACCCACGACGACCCGCGGTCGAGGTCACCGGGGAGAGCAGCCGCGCCGTGACGCTTCGGCGGTGCGGGTTGCGCTTACCCAGCGCGATCCGGATCAGCGGCCGTACCAACACCTCGAACACCACCAACGCACTGATCGGATTGGCGGGCAACAGGAAAGTGGGCACCGAACCCGGCCCGAGTCTGCCGAAACCCTGAACCGAACCGGGATGCATGGCCACCCGGCTCACATCGAGCTCGCCGAGTGCGGACAACGCGCCGAGCACCTCGTCCCCCATTGATCCACCGGCTCCCCCGGCTACCACCACAATCTCCGAGAGCAGCAACCTGCCCTCTATCACCTCGCGCAGCCGGGCCGAATCGCTCGGGACGATACCGACCCGGTGCACCTCGGCCCCGGCGTCTCGGGCAGCCGCGGCCAGCGCGTATGAGTTGACGTCATAGATCTGTCCGGTAACCGGCGTGCGATCGAGATCGATCAGCTCCGCGCCTACCGAGAGCACGGAGAGCCGGGGCCGCGGATGCACCCGCACCTTGGCCCGCCCGACCGCGGCGAGTAATCCCACCTGCGCCGGACCGATCACCGCGCCCGAGCGCACCGCAACATCACCGGTCTGCACATCCTCCCCGGTACGGCGGACATAGGCCTTGGAAGGGACGGCGTGGGCCACGGTGACCCGCGTACCGCGACCCACGCCGTTCTCGGTGTGTTCCAGCGGCACCACTGCGTCTGCCAGGGTGGGCAGCGCCGAGCCGGTATTCACCCGGACCGCTTGGCCGGGCTGCAGCCGCAACGGCTGCAGCGATCCGGCGGCGATCTCACCGATTACCGGCAGAGTGACCGGAACCCGCTTGACGTCGACGCTGCGCACCGCGAAACCGTCGATGGCCGCCTGGTCGAAACCGGGCAGCGAGCGCTGCGCGACGACGTCTTCAGCACAGAGCATCCCCTGAGCTTCGGAGATCGCCACTCGAACGGGGGCCGGACGCACCGCGGCGTCCAGTACCCGCCCGAGCTGCTCGTCCAGCGATCTCACGCGGTCTCCTGCTCCAGTCTCTCGCGCAACCAGGTCCGTAGATCGGGGCCAATATCACCATCTGCAAGGGCGAAGTCCACCGCGGCACGCAGGAATCCCTCCGGATTCCCGAGATCGTGGCGTCCGCCTCGGTGTACCACCACATGCACCGGATGGTCCTCTTCGATCAGCAGCGCAACAGCGTCGGTGAGCTGCAGCTCACCCCCCGCGCCGGGCGCGATCCGGTGCAGGGCGCCGAGCACAGCTCGGTCCAGCAGGTAGCGGCCCGCCGCGGCCAACGTGGACGGCGCCTGGTCGGGTTCCGGTTTCTCCACCATCCCGGTCACCCGCTTGACGTCCGGGTCGGCGCTGTCCGCCACCGCGAACACCCCGTACGCCCGGAGCTGCTCACGCGGGACATCGACGGCGCACAGCACGCTGCCACCGTGGCGCGCTCGCACCTCAGCCATTCTGAGCAGCACCCCGGTGGGCAGCACGAAGTCGTCGGGCAGCAGGACGGCCACCGCTTCGTCGGCATCGGTCAGGAGCGGCTCGGCGCAGCCCACCGCGTGCCCGAGACCGAGGGGCTTGTCCTGCAGCGCCACTTCGACGCTGAGCAGCCCAGGTGCCTTGCGCACCTTGGCCAGGAGCTCATCCCTGCCCCGCCCTCGCAGCTCGGCCTCCAGATCCGGACTCGGGTCGAAGTACGCCGCCACAGCTTCCTTGCCGGGCGACACGATAAGAACCAGCCGCTGCGCGCCGGCCTCGGCGGCTTCGGCGGCGATGTACTCGATCGCCGGGGTATCGACCAGTGGGAGCAGTTCCTTGGGCACCGTCTTCGTAGTCGGCAGGAACCGCGTCCCGAGCCCGCCCGCAGGCACGATGGCCGTGCGGAACGCACGTTGCCCGAAAGCGGCAGGATTAGGCACACTCATGGTGGTTAACCCTATCGGCGCCACTAATGTGCAGCTGGGTGAACACGCCTGACCCGGCCAAGTCAGTCCTGCGGCGCAGGCTGTCGACGGCTCGGCGGGCGGTGGCCGCCGCAGTGCGGGATGCGGAGGCCGCAGCACTGGCGGAGGCGTTTCCCGAGGCGGCAGGCACGGTCTGCGCCTATTGGCCGGTCGGCAGTGAACCGGGCTCGCCCGCCCTGTTGGACAGCCTGCGGCGCCGAGGCTGCCGAGTCCTGCTGCCGGTGGTCGAGGGCTCGGGACCGCTGAATTGGGCCGAGTACATCGACGCGGGGTCACTGCGGGCCGGGCCATTCGGACTGCGCGAACCAACAGGGCCGCTGCTGGGGCGCACAACGATCGCCGAGGCGGCCCTGATACTGGTGCCTGCTCTGGCCGTCGACCACCGTGGCGTCCGGCTCGGCCGGGGCGGCGGGCACTACGACCGGACGCTGCCGCTGGCGACGGCGGGCACTCCGCTGATCGCTATCATCCGCGACGACGAGGTACTGCCGTGGCTTCCCCGAGAACCGCACGATGTCTTGGTCAGCGCCGCGTTGACCCCCGGACGTGGACTGGTGGCCCTGCCCCACCCCGATTGAGCTGCGAGTTTGCGCGGACCACCGACTCTGAAGCATCATCGCCTTGGCACTCTCGCGCGAAGAGTGCCAACCATGTGGAGGCGACCCAGTGCCCACCTATTCCTACGCATGCACGGCATGCGAGCACCGCTTCGACACCGTGCAGACGTTCACCGACGCGTCCTTGACCGACTGCCCCGAGTGCACGGGTCGGCTGCGCAAGCTGTTCTCTTCAGTAGGCATCGTGTTCAAGGGCAGCGGTTTCTATCGCACCGACAGCCGCGCAGCCCCGCCCTCCGAGTCGGGTTCGTCCGACAAACCCCAGCCTGGTGGGGACAATAAGTCCACATCGGACAAGTCCAGCTCGGACAACTCCAGCTCAGAGAAGTCCGCCGGGGAGAAGCCGGGTTCTACGTCAAACTCCAAGCCCAGTTCGACGGGAGGTTCTTCAGGGGGCTCGTCGGGGGAGACAGCATCATCCTCCACCAACTCCCGTAAGGCAAGCACCGCTGCCTCCTGACCCCCGAGTTGTCCCCACCTCCCCCTGCTGTCCACAGCCCCCCTCAGTGGGCACCCTGCCCCCGTCGATCCCGGCTAACGTCCCTGCTCACACCGGTCGGTGCAGGCAGGGAGCGTGGGTATGGGACCGAAATACACCTTGGCACCGCTTCTTCGGGAGCGGTGGGATGCGCTATGGCGCGGGCCCGGGTTTGCCCGCACGCTAGTGTTACGCCGAGCTGCCGCGGCCCTGCTCGTCGGGCTCGCTGTGGTACTCGCGCTGCGTCCGGGCACGGGATCGGCCGCAGGCATTCCCGTGGTGGTCGCCGCCCGTGACCTCACCCCTGGCACCATGCTCGGTACGGGCGACGTGGTAGTACGCGGCCTGCCCGAGCAGGTGGTTCCCGACGGCGCGGCGCGGAGCACCCCCGACGTGTTGGGCCGGACCCTCGCAGCACCGGTCCGGCGCGGCGAACCCCTCACCGACCTTCGGCTGGCCGGCCCCACGTTGGCCAGGGCGGTGTCAGCGGACCCATCCTCGGTCAGCGTCGCTCTGCGGCTGCCGGATTCAGACATCGCGGCTCTGTTGTATCCCGGTGCGTCGGTGGACGTGCTGACTCTTGGTCCACGACAGGACGAGCCGGTGGTGCTGGCCAGCGGAGCACGGGTGCTCGCCGTACTCGAACCCGGCGCCGGGACGACCGAAGGCAGGTTGGTCCTCGTAGCTCTCGAGGCCGCAGCGGCAACTCGGGTGGCGGCAGCATCGCTTTCTCAGGCCGTGACCGTCACTCTCCGTTGATCCCAATGCAGCAGACAGCTATCTCCTCACCAGATCGCCGGAGAGCTCAGACCGGCCCATCGTGGTGCGGCGGACGATTGTCACGCAGCCACCGGTCCCGCGCCTGCTCGGCCTGGTCCACTTGATCTCTGATGTCGTCGGTGGTGGCCTCAGGCAGCACCTCCCCGAACACCTGGAGCAGCCGCCGCTCGCGGTCCGTCGCGTGTTCCACCATCGCGGCACATCCTCCTCAAGGAGAGCTCTATCTGAATTACCCCACTGCTGATCGCTTCCGGCTACTCCGTTTGAGTGTCAGGATGGAGCTCCACGATCGGACGAGCGGAAAGGCGCACCCAGCTGATGGAACTTCCAGATCAGATCACGGGCGTGATGGGCCAGGCCATGGGGATGGCGGGCCCGTTGCTGGTGCAGGCCAAGGAGATGGCGGGCCCGTTCCTCGAGCAGGCTATCGGCAAGGCGGGCCCGCTTATGGAGCAAGCGGGACCGTACCTCGAGCAGGCGGTGGACGCCTTCGAGCAGGCTATGGCGAGGGCTGAGCCCTTGCTCGAACAGGCCGTCGGCATGATCGGCCCCGCCGCCATGATGCTCCACGAGAAGGCTGGACCCTTGCTCGATCAAGCCAGGACGATGGCTGCCCCCTACCTCGAGCAAGCCGCACCGTTCATGGAACAAGCCGGAAACCTCGCAATTAAGGGCATCGAGAACGCGGGTGAGCTGGTCAGCGGCGTGGTATACCGCAACGGCTCACTGACCGCGTAATCAGTGCCGCCATGGTGGGCCCGAAACCGCGATCGGGCCCGCTCTGGCGGGTACTCAGTCCTGTCCTGGCCAGGACAGCTCCTCGATCATGCGCCCGAGCAGGGGAGTGAGAGTAGCCATCCCATCGCGGACCGCGGCCCGCGAAGGCGCCAGGTTGACCACCAGGGTGCTGCCCGAGACACCGGAGAGCCCGCGGGACAAGCCCGCATCCAGAGCACCGGCAGCCAAGCCGGAGGCGCGAATGGCCTCCGCGATCCCTGGTACCGGACGGTCCAACACGCCCGCGGTGGCATCCGGGGTGACATCCCTCGGGGATACCCCGGTGCCACCGACAGTCACGACCAGGTCGACGCCACCGATCACGGCAGTATTCAGCGCGTTGCGGATATCCACCGCTTCACCTGCCACAACGACCGAACCGTCGACCACGAAGCCCGCTTCCTCAAGCAGTTCAGTAACCAGTGCGCCGGTCAAGTCCTCATGCTCGCCGTGCGCTACCCGGTCGTCGACGATCACGACAAGGGCCCGCCCCAGGTTGCGCACGCTGTGTTCCATGACGAGCACCGTAGCCGCACACACTTTGGTCCCGGAATCAGGTCTCGATCACCCGGACGGGTTGTCAGCTGGGCCCGACCTGTTGGCTACCGAGGGTGAGACCGACCTGCTCGGTGGTATTGGCACTGTCCTTGACCGTCAGCGTGACCTGAGAGCCCGGTGGGTAGGAGCGGATCGCCGCGACCAGCGCATCGCCATTCTCGATCACGCGGTCATCCACTTTGGTGATCGTCTCTCCGGGCTGGAGCCCGGCACTCGCAGCCGCGCTGTCCGGCATGACCTGCTGGATCACCGCTCCACTGCCATCGGACTGCCGAGCGGGAACAGTCACTCCGAGCACCGCCTGAGTAGCGCGCCCGGTCTGGATCAGCTCATCGGTGATCCGCCTGACCTGATCGATCGGAATCGCGAAACCCAGCCCGATCGAGCCGGCCTGTCCATTGTCGGAACCGATGGAGGCGATGGCGGAGTTGACGCCGACGACCCGGCCTGCCATATCCACCAGAGGTCCGCCGGAGTTTCCAGGGTTGATCGCGGCGTCGGTCTGGATCGCGTCGAGGACGGTGTCCTGGTCGCTGCCCTCGCCCCCGGCCCGCACCGGACGGTTCACGGCGCTGATGATGCCGGCCGTCACCGTGCTGGACAGACCGAGCGGAGCGCCGATCGCCAAGACCTGCTGTCCGACCAAGAGGTCGTCGGAGCGCCCCAGCTCGGCGGTGGGCAGGCCGCTGATGCCCTGGGCACGTACCACCGCGAGGTCAAACGACCGCGCCCTTCCGACGATCTCGACCGGCATCGTCCGACCGTCATGGAATACGGCCTCGACGCTACCGCCGTTCGCAGCCGGCTCAATGACGTGATTGTTGGTAAGGATCAGGCCGTCAGAGCTCAGCACGATGCCGCTGCCCTCACCGGCCAGTTGCGGTCCGCGGACCTGGAGCTGGAGCACAGTGGGTGTGACCCGCTGCGCGACTTGTTCCACCGAGCCCTCCGGCAGGTTCGCGATCGGCCGGGAACCGGGAACGGGCTGGCTCAGCGCATTGTCGACATCAGATCCGGAGCGGGCCAGCTGGTAGCCGATGACGCCTCCGATACCACCGGCGAGCAGACCCAGCACCAGGACAACAGCGACGACCACGGCCAGGAGACCCCACCGGCGAGGACGGGAGGCAGGTAGCTGCGGTGTGCCCCCGCCGGGTGGTGGTACGGCACTTCCAGGGATGGAAGGCCAGCCCTGCGGACCACCCGGCTGCCATGGTGGAGGCGTCGGGCCGGTCATGGGCTGAGCGTGGACTGATTGTCTGAGCAACGCATGTGGTGCTTTCCTTTGCGTGTCAAGTGGACGGCAGACCGGGCAATTCAAGGGTCAACAACGCCCCGCCCGCACGGCTGTTTCCGGCTCGGACCGAGCCGCCGTGGCGGGCCGCGACCTGCGCCACGATTGCCAGTCCCAGTCCTGAGCCAGGCTGGGTGCGGGCCGTGGGCGCGCGATAGAACCGCTCGAAGATGTAAGGCAAATCGGCCGCCGCGATCCCTGGTCCATCGTCGGCGACTACCACCACAGCCGTGCCCTGGTCGGTGGGCACCAGCCGCACGCGCACCGTCGCTGTGGCGTGACTGCTCCACTTGGTGGCGTTATCGAGCAGGTTGAGCACGGCCCGTTCCAAGGCGTTGGCATCACCGAGCAGGCTCCACGACGCGAGCTCGACCTCGAAACGGACGCCTGGAGCGCGGCGACCGGCCCTGGCCAGCGCTCGCTCGACCACCTCGGACAACTCCACCGGCTCGTGCACCACCTGGGGCGCGTCCTCGCGGGCCAGCTCGACGAGATCACCCACCAGGGTCGACAGCTCCTCCACCTGAGCCCGCACATCACCGGAGATATCCGTCCTGTCCTGCTCGGACAACGCCGGAGCGCCGGGGCGATCAGAGGCGGCCAGCAATTCCAGGTTGGTGCGCAGCGAGGTGAGCGGGGTGCGCAGTTCGTGCCCGGCGTCGGCGACCAGCCTACGCTGCCGCTCCTGGGATTCGGCGAGCGCGCTGAGCATGCTGTTGAAGCTGCCGGTGAGACGGGCCAGCTCGTCATCACCGGATACCGCAATCGGCTGCAGGTCACCCGTGCGGGCAACCCGCTCGGTTCCCTCGGTGAGTCGCTGCACCGGACGCAGTCCGGCCTGGGCCACCGCGGTGCCCACCGCGGCGGCCAGCAGCACTCCTGCCCCCCCGACCAGTGCGAACACCAATCCGAGCCGGGACAACGTGGTCCGGGTGACGTCCAACGGCTGGGCCACGATCAGAGCGCCCCCCAGCCCCACCGGAATGGCGGCGACCCGCAGGTCGTGCACCTGATCAGTGCGCAACGACTGCGGCCGCTGCCCCCGCGCCACGGCCAGTTCCTCCGGACCCGGCACCAACCGTCCTACGGCGCGGTACTCCCCCGTGCTGCCGTCGAGCAAACCGACACTGATGTTCGCCACGGTGAAGAAACTCTTGGGAATGGCATCGAGTTGCTCGGCGCTCAACGTGCGCAGTGAGTCGGCGCGCTGCAGCAAACTCGCATCCAGCTCAGCGTAAAGGCTGGTGTGGACCGTGACGAACCCGGCGAGCGAGACCAACGCAACGGCGCTTCCCACGCAAACCGCGGTGAGCACGGTGACCCTGGTCCGTAGCGACACCCGCCGAGCACCAAAACCGCTGGTCACGGGGGCGTCCCCCGTAACGCGTAACCCACGCCCCGGACGGTATGGATGAGCCTGGGTTCGCCCTCCGCCTCGGTCTTGCGCCGCAGATAACCGACGTAAACCTCCAGAGCATTGCCCGAGGTGGGAAAGTCGTACCCCCAGACGTCCTCCAGAATGCGACTGCGGGTGAGCACCTGCCGAGGGTGTCGCAGGAAAAGCTCAAGCAGGCTGAACTCGGTGCGGGTGAGGCTGATCCGGCGACCGCCACGAGCTACCTCGCGGGTGCCAGGATCGAGGCTGAGATCAGCGAAGGTCAATTCCGCGCCGACGTCGGCGCTCGCGTCGGGGGTCGAGCGGCGCAACAGCGCGCGCAATCGAGCGAGTAACTCCTCCAGGGCGAACGGCTTGGCCAGGTAGTCGTCCGCCCCGGCATCCAACCCCGCCACCCGGTCGGACACCGCATCCCGCGCGGTGAGCACCAGCACGGGCAGGTCATCGCCCACGCTACGCAGCCACCGGCACACCTCGAGCCCATCCACCCTGGGCATCATCATATCGAGCACCATCGCGTCGGGTCGCTGCCTACGTACCATGTCCATGGCCTGCTGGCCATCCTCAGCGAGCTCCACCGTATAACCGTTGAACCGCAACGATCGGCGCAACGATTCCCGAACCGCCCGGTCGTCATCGACCACGAGGATGCGCATGCAGTTCAGTGTGGACCGCCGCCCTGAGAGTGTCCTGAGCGCCCCGCTCCCCCACCACCGCTCGTCTGCCTGCCTCCGCCGCTGCTTCGGACCAGCATCACAGGCTACGATCCCAGTGGCAGCCGGGCACCCCGGTTCACGTGATCAACGTGACGCCGCACCAGTATGGCCCTCGTAGCTCAGGGGATAGAGCATCGGTTTCCTAAACCGGGTGTCGCAGGTTCGAATCCTGCCGAGGGCACAGCCCAAGTGATTTCCTGCCCTAGTTATCCTGTCCGGACGATGACACCCACCGACATGATCCAGCGGGTGAGTGACGCTCAGGGTCGGCCCGCCTGGCTCGTCTCAGGACACGGGCGAGTCCGGGACCTGCTGGCCGACTCACGGCTCAGCCGCTCGCACCCCAATCCGGGCCACCCGGTCCGCCTTACCCAGCCGGGCCTGTTCGGAGGGGTCATTCCGGATCCGGAGGGGGAACAGGCCGACCTGCACCGGATGCGCAAGCTGCTGCTGCCTGCGTTGTCGGCGCGGCGCATGGAAATTCTGCGGCCCCGGGTCGAGACGATCGTCGACCAGCTGCTCGATGAGTTCGGCAGCAACGGGCTCCCGGCCGATTTCCACACCGAGGTCGCCTTCCCTCTCCCCGCACTCGTGATCTGCGAGCTGCTCGGGGTACCCGCGGAAGATCGCCCGGATTTCTGTCGGTGGCAGATCGAGGCGAAGCAGGTGAGCAAACCCGCCGTCGCCCGAGGCGGCCTGCAGTCGCTCTGGCGTTACCTGGGCACCCTGATCGAACGCAAACGCTGGATTCCGGCGGACGACGTCATCTCGGATCTGCTGCAAGCCAGCAAGCTGGACCCGAAGTTGACCGACGACGGGATCGCCCATCTCGCCGCCGGGATCCTGTTCGCCGGGCACGCACCCGTGGTCGCCATTATCGACCGGGGAATCCTGCTCCTGCTGACCCACTCCGAACAGCGGGAAGCTCTGCAGCGTGATCCCACTCTCATAGCCCCGGCCCTCGAAGAGATCTTCCGTTTCGCCAGCCCGATCGAGCGGGCCCGAACCGCTCGCCGAGGCGGCCTGGCCCGATACGCTTCCGTTGACATAGAGGTCGAGGGCGTCACCATCCACGCGGGCGACACAGTGATGTTCGCCGTGCAGGACGCCAACGAGGACGAGTGCGTCTTCCCCGACCCCAAGCGCTTCGACATTACCCGCGAGCGCAACCCGCACCTCTCACTGAGTCACGGTGCTCACTTCTGTCTCGGCGCCCCGCTGGCTCGGGTCGAGCTCCAGTACCTGTTCGTTCGTACCTTCGAACGCTTTCCCACCCTCCGCCTCGCCGTGGGACTCGACGAGATCCAACCCGTCCGCGAAGCTGTAGCCGGCGCCGTCAGCCACCTCCCCGTCACCTGGTAGCTCCGCCCCCAACATCACCAACGAAGTTCCTGAACCGCGGGCACCTCGCGTTCGTACATATGTTGACGGAGATGTCGACGTTGGCCGAGTGCGCTACATCACCTGCAACGGCATGTAGCCGTGTACTATGGGCAACTCCGGACCACTGACAGTTCCGAGCTCAGGAAGGGGAATATGAGCTCCTACAGTCTTCCCGACCTGCCCTACGGGTACAGCGCGCTCGAACCCCACATCGACGCACGGACCATGGAGATCCACCATACTCAGCATCATCAAGCCTATGTCGATCAGTTGAACTCGGGACTGTCGGCCACTGATGAGCTTCGGGCACTCGGTAGCCAGTCGGTCGAGGATCTGCTGTGGAACCTCGGCAAGATCCCCGAGGAGTCTCGTAACATGGTCCGCAACTTCGGCGGCGGTCATGCTAACCACAGTCTCTTCTGGACGATCTTGAGTAGTGATGGTGGCGGAGAGCCCACCGGTTCACTAGCCCAGGCCATTACCGACCAGTTCGGTAACTTCTCGACGTTCAAGAAGCGGTTCACGTCAGTTGCTACCAATCATGTCGGCAGCGGCTGGGCATGGTTAGTGCGCGCCCGTAATCGACTAGTGGCCTACAGCTTACCCAACGAGGATTCTCCCCTCACCGCAGAAGAGCTTCCCATCCTGGGGCTGGATCTGTGGGAACACGCCTACTATCTGCAATATCCAGCCAGCCGCGGCGACTATGTCGAGGCCTTCTGGAACGTGGTGAACTGGGAGGAAGTGAGTCGCCGGTTCGAGCAGGGGTCACGGCGGTAGCACAGCAGAACGGCTACAACAGGTGGCATCTCCAGGTTGATCTGGCCCGGCTTCTCAGTCCATCCCGCTGACGACTTGTATTCGGAGAAGGTGTACGGAAATGGCTCAGGAACGCGAGGATCCCCAATCGGCCGAGAGCGCAACGGAAGAGAGTAAGCAGGCGCTCTCGGCGCTGCGCGGCATCTGGAGTGCCCAAGGTCAGACCAGCGCAGACCTCGATGAGGCCTGTGGCAACACGAAGGCATGCACGAATATGGAAGCCGTCGGCTTCCAAGGGCTCGCCGACGGGATCGATGGTGTCGAGAATAAAGACAAGTCGAGCCCATCAGTCGGCAACAATCTCCGTGCTGCATGGAAGACCAAGCTGGAGCGCGAGGGCAAGCTCCAGACTGGCACCAGCGTGCGGGACCTTGTGTTCGGGTCATCCGACCCGGACAAGAAGTAGGAAACCGAAGTTCCACCGAGTAACGGTTGGACGGAATCAGGAGAACGAAATGGCTTTCGGACGCAAGATACCTTCGCAGGGTGGACCCAACCCTAACCGCACAACATCATACCCACAAGACCAGCAAGGTAAAGCCGCCGTATCGGGAGAAAAGCGTACGACCTCCTACAAGAGCGCGTTGCAGATCAACACCCGAGGCTACGAAACGATTAACTGACTCACCGATATGTAGGTTTCGTCCTGCCGTCCCGCATCAGCACACTCGATGCGGTGCGCTCCCCGTTCGGTTAAACTTGTCCGCCCAGCGGCCGCCAGCGTGCCAAGGAGATCGCCCGTAATGAAGTATCCGGATAGTGTAAAGGAACTGACCCAGACGTTGCGGCAGGGCGACTATCTGGCAGACCGGGGGCTGGCGACGGCAGTTTTCGTAGCGATGAAGCTGAACCGTCCTCTGCTCCTTGAAGGAGAAGTAGGCGTCGGCAAAACTCAGATTGCCAAGGTGTTGGCTGCGGTCTATGACCGAGAGCTGATTCGGCTACAATGTTACGAGGGCATCGACACAAACCAGGCCCTCTACGAATGGGACTACGCTCGCCAGCTTCTGCATATCCGGGCGCTCTCGGAGCGAGACATGGGGAGCGAAGACGCCATCGAGCAACTGTTCGGCCCACGATTCCTGCTAGAGCGTCCGCTGATGCAGGCCGTGAAGGCTGGTGGTGACGCCGTCCTGCTGATCGACGAGGTGGATCGCGCCGACGACGAGTTCGAGGCCTTCCTCCTCGAGGTACTTTCCGACTTCCAGATCAGCATCCCCGAAGTTGGAACGATCAAGGCCGAACAGCCCCCGCTCGTCATCCTCACATCCAACCGAACCCGTGACCTACACGATGCCCTCAAGCGGAGGTGCATGTTCCATTGGATCGGTTACCCCGAACCTGACCGTGAGGTCGAGATCGTCACGGTCCAGGCTCCCGGCGTACCCGAGGCACTCGCTCGCAAGGTGGTGGCCGCAGTGGTCCGGTTGCGTGAGATGGATCTTGCGAAGCCACCTGGCGTAGCGGAGACCATCGACTGGGCTCGCACCCTTGATTTCCTGGGTGAAAGAGGTCTGAGCGCCGAGATCGCCGACATAACCCTTGGCTCGATCATCAAGGATCGTGACGACTTGGCCTTGGTGCGCGACAACCTCAAGGAGATCACTTCCAATGCCTAAGACGTCTCCCGGATCTGTCTAGTCACATGTCGCGTCATAATAATGGACTTGTATCAGTGCTCGTCAGCTTTGGACGTGCGTTGCGTGAGAAAGGGCTTGGGGTTGGCTCGGGCGATATCCTGACCTACTGCTCGGCTATGACGGGCCTCGACCCGACAGACCTCGTGGACCTGTACTGGGCTGGTCGTACGACACTCGTTAATCGCCGCGACGACATCGTCGTGTACGACGAAGTATTCCGTTCCTTCTTCCTCGCAGTGGACAGCCCGATGCAGCAGTTGCTGAAAATTAAGGCGCAGTCCGCTTCCGATGCGGAGGCCACATTCGAGGTGCCGGCTACGGAGCCGTCGAGCAAGGAGCATGAGGAGGAAGCGCTCCTGGGTCTGATGGCCTCGAATATCGAGACTCTCAAGCACAGGTCCTTCTCCAGCTGCACCAAAGAAGAGCTCGAGGCGCTCCGTCGTATTATGGCCCGCATCAAGCTGACGCCTCCCAAACGCCGCACCCGCCGCACGAGGCCGGCAAGAGCAGGACGCAGACCCGATATGCGCCGGACCATTCGTCAATCACTGCGTACAAACGGCGAGATGGTCAATCTGTACTGGCGAGAGCGTCGGGTGCGACTGCGCCCGCTCATCCTTATACTCGACGTCTCGGGCTCGATGGCAGATTACTCCCGGGCACTTCTGCAGTTCGCCTACTCCGCTAAGCGCGCCGCTTCGAAAGTTGAAGTCTTCTGCTTCGGTACCCGGCTGAGTCACATCACTAAGCCGCTGCAAACCCGCAAACCCGATGATGCCCTCGAACGAGCCGCAAAGCTAGTGGTCGATTGGGAGGGCGGAACCCGTATCGGCGACTCATTGGACAAATTTGTCCGCAAATGGGGTCGACGAGGTATGTGCCGAGGTGGCGTCGTCGTGATCTGTTCCGACGGACTCGACAGGGGGGATCCCGAGCTTCTTTCCACAGCTATGGAGCGGCTCTCCCGACTGTGTCACAACATTGTGTGGATGAACCCCCATAAGGGTAACAACGAGAACTACCAGCCTACTTCGGTTGGCATGATGGTAGCGGAGCCATACATTGATGTGCTCCTATCCGGTCATGATCTGAGCAGTCTTGAGGAGCTCGCCGAATTGCTACCCAAGCTTGGTTAGAGAGGTTCTGAACCTGATGTTGATCAGATGGAGCGTCGGGATAGAAGCCGAAGGGGACCGCATCATGAAGCGCGAAGAAGTAGTCGAGCTGGCAGATGCGGTCGCTCGGCATAGCGGCATCGCAACCGGTATCGGTACGAATCGTTACGGTGCACAGATCATCGTCTTCGCCGATAGTCGTGAACGTGCAATCGAGAGGGGGAAGGAGGAATTCGCCAGTGCGGTGACGAAGGCCGGCCTTCCGGTCTTCCCGATTGTTCGGGTCAAGGCGATCAGCGAAGACGAGGACGAAGCAGATGAGGAAATCTGATGCGGTGGAGCTCGGCAAACTTCTCTACTAGCGGGAGCATGTTATGAGACTAGAACGTCCGACAGAACCTCAGGCCGGAACATGATTCGCCTTGGAAGCCTGGCAGGCTACTCATTCGAAGGACCGCGGCTCCTTGGTGGCTGGACTCCACCGAGTAGACCTGCGGTTTTCGCCATCATGTACAAGGCGGAACCTGACACCAAGCCAGACAAGTATTCGGTCATCTACGTGGGGCACTCGGACAACTTGGCCGAGGCGGGCTTTCCGTTCAAGCATCCACGTGCCAATTGCTGGATCGAGCGCGCTGGCGCACGATTAAAGCTGCATATCTGTACGTACGAGGTAGTTGGATGGGCGCGATCACACCGCGAAATGATCGCCAATGAGCTGATTGCAGTATATGAGCCGCATTGCAACGAACAGAAGTACGACAAGGCCTGGAAAGACGAATGGATTGGTGAGTACAGTTCAGAGTTGACGGGGCCACTGGCGAAGCGTGACGCTGATGGATCTCCGATTTAGGTGCTCAGATCATCAGATCTGAGTAAGCTCAGTGACTGCACGGCTCCTAATTATTCCAATCAAGCCAAAATCGGTGGAAAGTGCCTAGGACAAGTAGAGGCACTTTCCACCGATTTCGAGCGATCGATGTCGGATCGATCGCTCCCTTTCTGTCCACTCAGCAGTACACATCGCGACGTGACTACCGCGATGGCGAAAATTAGTGCTGAGACGAAGAACGAAACCCAACCGTATCCATGAGCCGAGAACGCCGGCGTCCAGAAGCGGGCAAATTAGGAGTTGGCTGACTTGGAACAGGAGCAGGTGGCGCCAGCTTCGCAGCAATCCGCTCGGCTCCACCATACAGCAGTGGGAGCGCACCGGCCACAACCCCACCTGTTCGGTTGATATGCTCCACGGCCGGAACGATGACCCTCGAATGACCAAGAATCGTCTTTACGCTCTCGAGGCAGTCATCAAGATTGTTGGCGATGTTGCCGAGCAGCATACCGATCGTAAACAGGTAGAGCGCAAGTACAACGATCAGCAATGCGATGACGAGAACCGACAACGCGATAAGAGTCATTTCTCCACCTTCGCGATCGGCGGGAGGCCAGCACCTGTGAGCACCCTAGTCAAGAACAGGTGGTGCTGAAGGCCTTCAGCCAGAACGGCGTCAACTCCGTCCGCCGTCTGAGGAATAAGCGGTGTATTAGCTGTGTTTCCGGTGATCGCCCGCAGAGTGTCCCGAACGTTGACAACACCACGGTCAATGATCTTCACCATGGACACCAGCACGCTGAGCAACAGGATCACGACGAGAACGACGACGAAGCCGACGCCTATCGCGACCTGCCAGTAGGCGATCTCTTCCGCAGCATATCCGACTGGCATCGTCATCAACCCCCAAGCCTTGCTCGTCCGCGCTCCAAGCCTCCGATAATGGTGACAGCGTGATCTATAGTCTGCCGCAGATCACCAAGCGTCAAGGTATTCCGGTAGGATTGCTCGAGTGCCTCGTTGATCATCACCGCCTGACGACCGATCCGGCCCGCAAGAACGAGAATTGGAGCAACCAAAGCCACCACGGCCGTGATTACCACGATCGCGATCACGAAGCCCAGGTTCCACCCGAACAGATTTGGCTCCCCGGTTGAATTCTGCGCAAGCAGAAGAGTCATCCCGCAGCCCTCCTTTCGGTAACTGTTGTCACGATATCTTCAGTATATCGGTGGCCTATTTTTCCGATGTCGTAGTCACACATGTCGCCTCAAGATACGACATCAGAGTCTCGGTAGCTTTGTTCACGTGGTGTACATCTCTCAGGTGTTCCGCGACCTGAGCCATCAGATAATTCTTGTTGGACGCAGCAAATTGTGAGCTACACTCCTGGTGCCCACAATTAAATTCGTGCATCTCTTACTCCATTCCCATCAACCATCCGGCAGTAATCGCCATCGCGACGGTCAGCCCTTACACCCCCTCAGCCATGGCTCGTACCGGCGCGAGGTTTTTATTCACCGATGGGATAACCAGTGAAACATTCCTCGTTTGATAAGCGATCGCTCGAACACCGACGATGATCGCGCCAAGGGTCCACGAGACGTGCCTCAGATCTACGATCACCTTGTATAGATTAATGGCGAGGTATCCTACGATGAGTGCTGTTGCGAGCAGGGTGACCCACGCTGCGGCGGGCATAGCTTCTCCTTTTCGTGGTCAGTCTTAGGCTTTTCGACTGAGCGCCAAGATTATCCTAGTAGTTGTGCCACACGTGTCACATAGCGTGTCGCGCCGATGGCAATCTCATTGACAGTCTTGTCCGTTTCCTCAAGCAACGGTGCCACATTATCGAGTTGCCCAGTGAGCTCGACACCGTTTGCCAGGATGTCGTCCACTGTCGCGCGAATACGAGCGATGGGCGCGACTATGCGATTCACGAGCACAACAACTAGGGGGAGCACCACAAAAAGTAGGATGAGGTTACCCAACCACCACAGAAACATGTCGCTCTCACTTTCGCCGGAGGATCGTCATCTACCTTTACCGCGACCGAAAAGTTTACCGAAGAACCGCTTCAGAGCCGTCATGGTCGCCTGCACGGCGATGCTGAAGCCCTTCACCGGAACAGCCTTCCGCTGAGCAGGTGCCTCACCCCGAGCAGCCCTACCGATGTCATCCTGGATGCATTTGGCGAAGCTCTTCATAATCACAGCAGTGACATCCGAGACCATGCCTCTGCCGAACTGGGCCGCCGCGCCGGATAGCTGAAGATCCTGGGAGACCTTGACGCGAGTGCCCGTACCACTCGGCACCATCGTCGAGGTGACCGACATGGTCGCCTGACCTTTACCCTTTTCCTCGGCACCGCTGCAGTTCATAACAATCCGCTTGGCCGACTCGTTACGTTCCACGATCTGCGCAGTACCAGAGAAGCGAAGCGACACCGGACCCATCTTGGTGGTCACCCGCCCATTGAACACGTCGCCCGATGTACCGGTTAACTCAGCACCCGGGAGACAGGGCGCGATCCGCGGGACATCCTGTAGATGCTTCCAAACCTGCTCCAGCGGCGCAGCTACTTCGAACTCGTTTTCGATCAACATCGACTACTCGATCTCCTTACACCACCGGGTGGGCCTGTAATACCGTTCAAGACTTCGCTTCCGAACTAATGAACGCCGCAGGATCTTTTTCGAATGCCTTCCTACATCCCGGACAACAAAAGTAGTATGTGGAACCTTCGTGATCAAATGTATGGCGCGCAGAGGCCATCTCCACAGTCATTCCGCACACCGGGTCTATGCTCTCCTCAACCTCCGGGATTTCGGCGGGCTTTCCGATGCCGAGTTCACCGGCGGCCCTCAGCTTCACCAGCTGCGCCAAGATCCCAACAGCTATTTCCCGGTGCGACACCCTGCCGAGGTCGATACCAGCAGGCACATGGACCCGATCAAGTGCTTCCTTGGCGACGCCCCGATCACTCAGATATCCGAGCACCGAGGCGGCCCGTTGGCGAGATCCCACCAAGCCGACATAAGCCGGCCCCGCAGCCAACGCGTGCTCCACGGCTTCCTCGTCATGATGACCCTGTGTGGCCACGACGATGAGGGACCGGCCGTCCACCCCGGCTTCCTTGAAATTGAGCCCGCTGACGACATGCTCAGCGGCGGGATGATCCTCCGCAGAGCCGCCGTCTGCATCTACGAGTACGGCACGCCATCCGATCGCCTGCACCATATGAACCAACGTCTCCACCATCGGAGAGCGGCCGACCACCACCACATGCGGCTTCGGCTCTACTGGTTCGATGTAGACCTCCAAGGCACCCTCGCTCTGGCACGACATAGGCAGATAAAGCATGCCTTCCCGCATCGCTACCGTCTCGAGCTCATCGGGGGTACCGAGGAAGACGAGGCGCGGCACGCCCTCAC
>JBOHHE010000472.1:0-46846 GCA_050700355.1 Pseudonocardiaceae bacterium | reverse complement strand
GTGCAGGTGATCGTGATGTGGATGCAGCGAATCAATCCCTCCCTCAATCGTCGTCAGCTGATGTCCAAGCTGAGTGCCGCCTTTACCATGGCCGCCGCCCAACCATTTTTCGATACCCTTGACTCGGACGAGCATGAGCAGGTTTTTCACGTGCTCCAGGGTGTCTCGAATTTCAGCGAGCCAGCGCTCCGCTACAGCGCGGAGATGGTGGACAGCCTGCGCCGACAAGATAACGTGCTCGGTCCTCGGTTCATTTTGCACAGCGCCTTGGGGCACCGGAACATCGCACTAGGACTTGCCAAGTCGGCGCCGGCCGAGTTTCAGCATGCGGCGATCTCGGTGTATGCCAACCTCACCTCGTTCGTCGGCTGGCTGTGCTTCAATATGGGTGATCATCCCAGTGCCCAGCATTACTACGAAGAGGCACGCAGTGCCGCTCATGATGCCGGGAACGTCGATCTGGTCACTTACATCCTATGCACGATGAGCCAGCTCGCTACCAAGCGGGATAAGCCCGTCATGGGGATCGATCACGCTATTGTTGCCCAGTCCCGCGCAGCCCAGACTGGAAATCCTCTGGCTGAGGCCTACGCCGCCGACGTAGCGGCAAAAGCCTTCGCGGCGGACGGGCAGGATACTGCCTGCCGCAAGGCACTGGAAACCGAACAAGCCGCGCTGGTCAGGATCGACCCCGACGTTCCGGCTCCGCCGTGGTGGTACTTTTACGACGAGTCATTCTTCTGGGGCACCACCAGTCGCTGCGCCGTGCAACTCCGCGACCCCGACTGGGCTCTGGAAGCAGCAGCCACGTCGCTGGCGTCCTCGGATCCAGCCGATGTCCATAACCATGCCTGCAAGCTGCTGCATCAGGGTGCGGCGCTCATACAGAAAGAAGAGATCGCCGAAGCCAGCCGAGTGGTCGGCGAAGTGGTCATGCGCACCGCCACCAATACCTCGCTGCTCATTTACCAGAGCATCACCGACCTGCGTGCCTCATTGGAGCCGTGGCAGAGCAGCAAGCCGGTAAGAGAACTGGACGAGGTACTAAGAGCTTATCGCTGGTCACCGAGCGGAAGTAACAAGATATAGCATCGCCCAGCACGGGGTCGCCATAGTACTCGCCGAAAATCGGGTGGATATGGCTGACCAGGCAGTTTCGCCCGTCAGCGCTGGGGCTGAGCGTCGGCCTCGGCGGCTGTGACCTCGCCGTGCACGACGGCGAGGCTGACTCCGACGGCGCGGGCGATCTCGCATAGGGACTGGCCTTCGGCGCGGCGGGCGAGGATCGCGCGGCGTTTGTCGGCGTCGACCACGCGGGGGCGGTCGATGGTCAACCTGACCAGCGCTCATGCCTACTTCGCCCTGGTGCGCCGATCCTTAACGCCACCCCGTTGAGCACGCTCTGAGGATGCGGTTTCGGCGTTTGCCGACGCGGGCCGATGCTCAGTTCAGGCGGGCTTGCAGAAGGCAGAATTCGTTGCCTTCGGGGTCGGTCAGGCAGTGCCAGGGCTCCTCGCCGGTCTGGCCGATGTCGGCCGGGCGCGCCCCAAGCTTCAGGAGGCGTTCGAGTTCGGCGTCCTGATCGCGGTCGGTGGCGTTGACGTCGAAGTGCAGCCGCAGCTTGCCCGCCTTGGGCTCAGCAGTGGGGCTGAAGACCAGAGTCGGCTGCAACCCGCCGAACCCTTCCCGTGGTCCGATCTCCACCGCGCCGTCGTCCTCGGTGTCGAGCACGATGAAGCCCAACACCTCGCACCAGAACGCCGCCAGCCGTTGCGGATCCCGGCAAGGGATCACCAGCTCGGAAATGCGACAAGCCATGATCGGCACCCTACAAGGCATCAACCGCAGGCAGCCAATCCTTAAACGGCCCAGGGCCGCGACGCAGTAGGCACCCGGGAGCGGCGGGCCAGCCCAGCCGGACGGTAGGTCAAAAGAGGGTGTCGCGCACGCGCAGCGGTCGGTAGCCGGTGGGGCCGAGCTGGGCGAGCTCGCCTTCGATGTCGACGTCGATAGAGCCGAAGAAGTTGATGTTCTCGCTGTGCGCCGGGAGATGTAGGCCAGGACCTCATCGTTTGCCGTGGTAGTCGATGATCGCCAGGTTTGCCGCGCGCAGCGTCTCCTCCCGCACGTACCACTCAGCGGTCCACGCGAGCACGTCGACCGAGCGGAAGTAACAGGATATAGCGTCGCCCAGCACGATGCGTTTTCGTTGCGTTTACCTGCCCGCCCGGTAAGCTCGGGTCCCACGGGAAGTACCGCGTTCAGCGACGAACGCCAGCAGTGCGCTAACCGCGATTCATCGGTGATCTACTCGAGACGCTCGATCCGGTCGCGCACCTGGGCCTCCTCGTCATGGCGCCCCAACGCCTTGAACACATCGGCGAGGGTGACAAGGGCGCCACGCAGATCACCGGTGAACGCCTGCGGTAGCCGCTCAACCAGGCGTGCGTAGATGGCCACCGATTCATCGGCGGTATCCAGTGCCTCCGGTAGCTCCACCTGCCCGGCAGCGCGCACCCACGCAAAGCTCCACAACCCACCGGCCAGGTCAGGCTCGAACGCAGCCGGATTCGCCCCCGCCAACCGCCGATAGACCTCCACGGCCTCGGTCGTCGCCTCCAACGGCTCCTCCCGCCGCCCCACATTCGACAACCGAATACCAAGGTGAGCCGATAGCCGCGCGCGTTCCGCAGCGATTTTTGTGGTTGAGGTGTCCACAGCCCCAGAAATATGGTCAAACCGGTCCAGAAGCTGTCGGATGAGTTGGACGGATACCCGAAGCAGATAAGTGTTCTGCCAAGGCAGCGCGTTCTCGACGGTACTCAGGTCGGTATTGAAGGGCACGCAACTGAGCAAACCTCGCCGCTTCGAGGTCGGTTCGTCTTCGCTGGGATTGGTGAGCAGGTCGGCGATCCAGGCGTGGCGTTCGGCGGCGCGGATGAGGACGGTCAGCATCCGTTGGGTTTGGGCTTCGCTGCTGCTGGCGATCAGGGTGAAGGGCAGCAGCTGGTCCGGGGGCAGGCCGCTGTCGAGTTGGCGGCGCAGAACGCGGGCGACGAGTTCTTCACCGAGTAGGTCGGGTTGCAGGGGTGCAGGATGCTGCCGGTCGAGGCTTCGGTGGGTGGGGGGTAGAGGTCACGCAGCCAGTAGGCAATCTGTTTCGCCCGGTGCTGGTCGACTTCCAGGGCTGCCGTGGTGAGTTCGCAGGCCTGCGCCTCGTGGGCGGCGCCGGTGAGAGTGGCGGCGGTGACGGCGGTCTCGACCAGGCACCGGCCCACCTCGCCTTCGGCGAGGCTGCCGAACGCCTGGGCAGTGCCCGGGTGCAGGGTCGTACCGTCGCGGTAGAGCCAGTGGTGATCTCGTTCCAGATCGAGGAACCGGTCGACCACCTTGGTGGGGTCGAGCCGGTCCGCCGATGCCGTACCAGGCCCGGAGCCGGGTAGTAGCGCGCAGACCGCCGCGATGTGCAGCATCAGCGCGGACCCGTACTCGGGGCGTTGCAGCGGCGGGGTGGCTGGCGTGGCGCTGACGGGCAGGCTGCGCTGACGGGCAAAGTCGGTGACGGGTTGCCGCAGCTCGCTCAGGATGAACTCGTAGGCACCCTGCCGATCGTCCCCGGTGGCCACCAGCTCGGGCAGCGGTAGCGGGTCACTGGCCACCTCGACGCCCGCAGCCTGCAGGGCCGGCAGCACGGCGCGGGTGTCGCCGTTCCACCAGTCGCCGGTGTGCCGGGCGAGCAGCAGCAGCCGCCAGCGCGTTGGCCCGTGAGCGCAGAGCTGGTCGAGCAGCGCCCGCAACTGTGTCGCGCCGTGCTCGGCGGCGTAATCGACGGCCAGCAGCAGTGGTTGCCCTGCCAGCGCTGCCAGGCGCAGCCCGGCGGTGATCCCGGTCTCGTCGCCAACACCCCGCAGCGGCACCGCGACCCAGGCCCCGGTGTTGCTGAGCTGGGCACAGAAGTGCCGGGCGAGGCGGGTCTTGCCCTGCCCGGCCGGGCCGGTGATCAGCATCGCCGCGCGGGCGGTGCCCGCCATGCACCAGTCATCGAGTCGCGCGAGTTCCGGCTCCCGGGCGAAGAACCGGGTGAGGTGCGCGTCGGCCCGGATCAGCGTCGCCAACGACGGTGCCGTCATCTCCGCGGCGACCGACACCTGGCCGAGCACCTCCCGGGCGCGATGCGCGAACGCCGCACGCACCGCGTCGAAGCGTTTGGCGAGGTCCTGTATCCGGCTGGCCAGCAACGATCCGCCGACCGCGTAGTCCAGGGTCTCGTCCGGTGGGTACGCCCGCACCACGCCGATCACGGATTCCGTATCAGTGCGCAGGACCGGTCCCCCGCTGTGGCCGCCCGGCGCGTGCGGGACACCGGCCGCCAGCTCGGCGATCTGGAGTTGCAGCGCATAGGCGCGGTGCCTACTCAGCCGCGCCTGCGGATCCACGATCTTCCCGGTGAACGCCAGCCCCCCGGCACGGCCATCACGGGGGTAGCCCTGGGTGCGCACCGCGTCTCCCGCAAGTCCCGGGAGCCCTACCGGCACGGTCGGTACCCGGGCCAGCACTGTGGCCGCGCAGTCCTCCGAGGTGTCGCCCCGAACCGCACGCCCCGGGTCGGGACCGAGTACGGCGACGTCAAGCGCGGCGTCCTCGTCCACCACCCGCACCGGCACATCCACAGTGCCGAACTCATCATCCGGTGCCGGTAGCCACAGCCACAGCCACAGCCACAGCCACAGCCACAGCCACAGCCACAGCCACAGCCACAGCGGATCATCGGCCGTGGCGTCCGCGCTGCAATGTCGCGCGGTGAGCATGTGACCGCCCGCGATGACGAACGCCGTGCGCCGGGTCGCCTCCGGGTGGATGGCGCCGTCGCGGATCTCGGAGCCGAGCAGCAGCCGTCCCACCCCCGTGTGCATCGGCCCGCCTCAGCTTGGGCGGTCCAGGGTGACGACCACCTGCACGGACGCCTCACCGCCCGCGGTCACGACCGCTTCGATGACCTTGCCCGCCCCGGCGGTCAGCTTCACCCCGAACGACAACTGCACCGACGAGGCCCGCAACCCCGCCGCCGTGGCCTGGGCAAGCTCGGCCCGCTCCATCCCGGCCAACGTCTCCCGGACCACCATGCCCACCTGCTCGCCCACCAGCCGCGCCGACGCCGTCAGCGCGTCCTGCCCGAGCTGAGTCACCCGGGCCACTCCCCAACCCCCTCGCGGAGCCCGATGCCGACCGCTCGCGGGCGCGTACTCCTCGTCCTCGGCCGGCTCTTCCCTCCCGTTCGCGAAGAGTTCGATGCCTAACACGGCAGCCAGCGCCGTGCCCTCACCAGGCATCCGCCCCTCCTCACAGGTGATGGGTGACCTGATCAGTGAATCACTCCACGCGCGAGGTGTGTTACCACCCGTGGCCACCACACCGCCGACCAGCCACGGGACTGGGCGGGCAAATATCGCCAAGGGTTGGTGAGCAGGTCAGCGTGGTTGTGGTCCCCCCGAGTACGCTGTATGCGACGCGTTACGGCAGGAGCATCCCCCTTATGGCTGTCGACCATGGTCACTTCGTGACCGACCTACCGCCGGGCGAGGAGGCCGCGCCTCGACGGCGGATCACCGTCGAGGATCTCCGGGCCAGCCGCGACGAGATTCTCGCGATCGGTCGACGGTACGGGGTGTCCAACGTTCGCGTCTTCGGCTCGGTCGCTCGGGGGCAGGCCGACGAGCACAGCGACCTCGACCTGCTGATCGACGTCGCTCCCGGGCACGGATACTTCGACATGGCCGGATTCGCCCTGGATGTGGAGCAACTCATGGGAGTATTCACCCAGGTAGCGACACCGAATGGGCTGAAGAAGCGGATGCAGGCCCACATCCTCGCGGAGGCCGTGCCGCTGTGAGGGGCGACGCGCAGCGGGTGGCGACATGCTTGAGGCGGTCAGCGCACACCGGCCGCGCCAACGCCGTCAGCGCGTCCTGGCCCAGCTGAGTCACCCCGGCCGCACCCCAACCCGAGCCGAATGCCGGCCACTCGCGGACGCGTACTCCTCGTCTACCCACCAGCGGCGGGGCTGGGCGGACAGGTCGTGTCGCCCGGCGCCGCCTACGCTGAGCGGGGACACTTCGCGTCCGGGAGGGTAACCGGTATGGATGACCTTGCAGACATGACGATCGGCCAGCGCGTCCGGCATTTCCGACAGCGCGCCGGAATGACCCGCGCGGTGCTCGGTGGGCTCGTGGGCCGCAGCGACGAGTGGGTGAAGGCGGTCGAGACCGATCGGTTGCAGATGCCCCGGCTGCCGCTGCTACTCCGGCTGGCCGAAGTACTCAAGGTCGATGATCTCGGTCAATTGACCGGAGAACAGAAGCTGACGACCTCCGCCTTCACAAAATCCGCGCATGAAGCGCTCCCGCAGGTGGCCCGTGCGCTCGCAACGTACCCAGTGCTCACTAGCGGCATCACTCCGGTCACCGCTACCGAGCTCGCCGAGCGCGTCACCCAGCTCTGGGAGCTTTGGCACGGGACAAAGCGGCAGCGCACCGCGATTGCCAGCTTTCTGCCGGATCTGCTGCAGGACGGGCAGATCGCGACCCGGCTACTGGACGGAGCGGACCGCCGCTCCGCTTATCGCAGCCTGGCGCAGATCTACCACCTGACTCAACTCTTCCTCTGCTTCCAACCGGTACCAGAACTCATTTATCTGGCTTCGGACAGAGCGTTCGCGGCAGCCCAGGAAGCTGACGATTCGCGCGCGATAGCGGTCGCGGCGTGGTATCTCAACGGCTACTTACGGGATTCCGGCCAGCAGCACGAGGAGCGCGTCCAGCTCGCCACCGATACGACTCAATTACTCCGGCCAGACGAGAACACCGAGGACCGCGCGCTGTGGGGGCTGCTCCAGCTGGCTCCCGCGCTCAGCTACGCGAAGATCGGTCAGGACGGTACCGCCTGGCACTACTGGGACGCCGCCCACCAGGCCGCTCGATCGTTGCCCGAGGGCTACGTACATCCATTCATGATTTTTGGCACCGGCATGGTGGACGCCTACGCCATCACGCTCCACACGGACTTGATACACGGGCGGGAGGCCATCCGCGCCGCCAATCGGTTGGACCTGAGCGCTATGCCGTCCGCCACTCGGCGCAGCTTCCACTCGATCGAGACTGCGCGGGCCTATCACCAGCGACGCGAACCGGTCGCGACAGTGCATTTTCTCCGTAAGGCATACGACGAAAGCCCGGACACTGTCCAATTCAATGTGTTTACCCGCGCGGCAGTGCCGGAGCTACGGGCTCGCGGCGGCAGCATTATCCGGTCCGAGGTGGACGATCTCGCCCGCAAGCTGGATCTCACGGGCTGACAGGTCGGGTGGCTCGGATGTCGTGTGGGCACATCAGCACGCAGCCGGGACCCGTCAAGCACCGGCTGCCGATGGACCCCAGCACCTGTCCCCCGGCCTGGGTTGCTTCCAGGGCGGGTGAGCGCGAAGATCCATTTGGTCGCTGACCGGTGCTGCCGTCCGATCGCGAGGCTGACCAGCCGAGGTCAGCCAGTATGATCCTGTTGAGGAAAACGAGGTCCCCGCTATCGATGCCGAACCTGTCCCACTCTCACGGGATGCACAGGACGTCCTACGCGTGGGACGGTCACGTGTGACGCTCGATGTGGTCGTTGGTGCGT
This sequence comes from Pseudonocardiaceae bacterium, assembly GCA_050700355.1. Lineage (GTDB taxonomy): Bacteria > Actinomycetota > Actinomycetes > Mycobacteriales > Pseudonocardiaceae. Next base: position 39,175 of record JBOHHE010000472.1, on the reverse strand, counting down.
TTCGCGAGGGTGCGACCGCCGAGGAGATCGTGCACCAGTATCCAACGCTGGACCTGGCCGATGTCTATGCGGTGATCAGCTACTACCTTCGGCATCAAGGAGAGGTCAAAGCTTACTTGTCCTGTCGACGCGACGAGGCCGCGACAGTGCGTCGGCAGAACGAGACACGCGTCGATCCCTCCGGTATCCGTGAACGCCTCCTGGCCCGTCGTGGTCAGTGACACCCTTCACCGATGCTGAGTCTGGCCGCTGATGAGAATTTCAACAACGCGATTGTCCGTGGGATCGTGCGACGGAACTCCGCCATCGACATTGTTCGGGTTCAAGACGTGGGCCTCTGTGGCGCCGACGATCCAGCGGTGCTGGAGTGGGCTGCGAACGATGGTGGCGGCAGCACCATCCAAGCCGAGGTGGACGACATCGCTCGCAAGCTGGATCTCACGGGCTGACAGGTACAGCCGGTACCCCTGAAAACCACTAGTTGTGCTGTACCAGTGGTCGTTGATCGTCACCTTTAGCGTTCCTCTCGCCATCAGGGGTACTGGAATCCCCCACCCAGCACCCTGCGGAATGGTGGCCTGAGGCCGCCCGGCTTGGACTCCCCCCACTCCGGGCCGGGCGGCCACACACATGGGAGGGTGTCGTCGTTGTCGTTTATCCCCGCGCCGTATCCGAAGTCGCACCCCTTCACGTGGTTCCCCCTTGACGGGCAGCGGCACGCCATTGACCGGCGAGACCGCAATGTGCCGTTAGGTATAACGATGCGGTGCCTGTGCGGTGCCACCTATCCACGAGGCGCTGACGGCGATATGGAATGGCTCTGGCATACCTGCGAGGTGTGCTGGGACAAGGCATGCAGAATCGTCGGTGTCCACTCCCGACAGTAACCGGGCGCAGGCTCAGCGTCGTCGGGTGGCGTTGAGGTAGGCGCGGGCGTTGCGGATGGTCTCGGGGAGGGAGTCGCCGCCGAACTTCTCCAGCGCCGCGTCGGCGAGGACCAGGGCGACCATCGCTTCGGCGACCACGCCCGCGGCGGGCACCGCGCAGACGTCGGAGCGCTGGTTGATCGCGACGGCCGCTTCGCCGGTGGCGACGTCGACGGTGGCCAGGGCTCGCGGCACAGTGGAGATCGGCTTCATCGCCACCCGGACACGCAGCACCTCACCGTTGGTCATGCCACCTTCGAGGCCACCTGCCCGATTGGTGGCGCGCGCCACACCGTCGGGTCCTGGGATCATCTCGTCGTGCGCCGCGCTGCCCCGGCGGCGCGCGGTGGTGAATCCGTCCCCGATCTCGACGCCCTTCATGGCCTGGATACCCATCAGCGCACCCGCCAGCCGGGCATCCAACCGACGATCGGCGTGCACGAAGGAGCCCAGACCGACCGGCAGGCCGTGCGCGACGACCTCGACCACCCCGCCGAGCGTGTCGCCATCTCGCTTCGCGGCGTCGACCTCGGCGATCATGGCGGCTGACGCGTCCTCGGAGAACGCGCGGACCGGGCTGGCATCGACCCGTTCCAGGTCACCGGGGCCGGGCAGCGCCCCCGCTGGGGCGTCCACCTCCCCCAACGACACCACGTGGGAGAGCACTTCGACGTCCAGCGCTTGGCGCAGGAACGCCTTGGCGACGGCGCCCAGGGCGACCCGGGATGCGGTCTCGCGGGCACTGGCGCGCTCCAGCACCGGCCGGGCGTCATCGAAGCCGTATTTGGTCATTCCGGCGAGGTCGGCGTGTCCGGGGCGGGGCCGGGTCAGCGGCGTGTTGCGGGACTGTGTGGCGAGCACATCCGGATCCACCGGATCAGCCGCCATCACGGTCTCCCACTTGGGCCACTCGGTGTTACCGATCCGGATCGCGATCGGCCCGCCGAGAGTGCGGCCGTGCCGGATCCCGCCCAGCAGGTCCACCTCGTCAGCCTCGAACTTCATCCGGGCACCGCGCCCATGACCAAGCCTTCGACGGGCAAGTTCGGCCTGCACGTCCTTCGACGTGACCTCGACCCCGGCGATCATTCCCTCGAGCACGGCGACCAGGGCAGGCCCGTGCGACTCCCCCGCAGTGATCCAACGCAGCACCCGGCCATCGTCCCACAGCCCACCGCCAGGACACCGAGAGCACCATAACCTCGCGGTAACCGCCACACCGGCGTCGCATAGCCCATTCGGGCACAACACGCGGTTCCCATTCCGGTGTCACCAACATTTTCCGGCCATAGGCGACTCTCCGTATCAGCCAGAAGCGCCAAATGGGTGCACTACTGAGAACGTTCTTACTGTCGAATAAAAATACATGAATCATACTTGAGTACACGATCGAGTGACCACTCTTGCGAGCGTAGGAGGGTGCGGTGTTGTGTGTCGTATGGGTCCGATCGGGGAGCTCGGGGACCTTCACACATTCGCACAAGCCTTCACACATTCGCGCAAGGAGAGATCTAATGCCTAATACAGCCACTGCGGTGCTGAACCCTGTCAACAACAGCGGTGTCTCAGGGCAACTATTTTTCACGGAGTCCGACGACGGGAGTCTGCTCACTGTGGCGGGCACCGCGAACGGAATGCAGTTACTAGGGATATACGTATCGCTGGTCTACGGTCTCCAGTCGAACGCCGATGTGACGCCTCCGTTTACCGGACCCGGTCCGTGCGTGGACGATCGCACGCTCGGCGTGGAACCCGCCCCCTTCCCTGGCGGGAATCCCGGAGACCTGATCTTCAGCCCCTCCGCGACCGCTCGCATGTTTTTGCCAAGTCTATGGTCAGGCGCGCTTGGGCTGCCCGTCGGCACCAGCCGGTCTTTGAATGTGACAAAACCAACGATCGCTCCGCTCGGGGTACGCCTGAATGAGATCAAGACTGTGTCGATCCGCCAGGCCACCATACCGCTCTTGCCGAACATTCTGCAGGACATCCGCCCGCAACTGTTCTCCATCAGGGCATGCGGTGAGATCATTCCAGTCTGACGAGGAGCTGGAATGGTGCTCATGGCGACCGCACTGTTGCAGCCCTTCGACAACAGTGGCGTCTACGGGGAGCTCACATTCGTCGAATCGAACGATGGAGACACGCTGACCGTCTTCGGTACCGCCACCGGGCTGCGTCGCACCAGCCGATACGTGTCGATGGTGCATGGCTTGTACTCGAACGCGGACCTTGATCCTCCGTACACCATGCCCGGCCCTTGCATGCCTGACGGTCCCGGCGATTTTCTGATCGGCCCCCAGCCGACTGACCTGGCCTTTCGTCCCACCGAGAGCACACACCTGTTACTGGGCTGCTGGCGAGGGCTCATGGGAATTCGGATAGGAGCAAGCCGGATACTCCGGGTAGCGAAACCCACCACCTCTCCGCGCGGTATGCACCTGTACGAGATGCATACGGTGTCGATCCGCGAAGCCGTTCGGCCGCCTCCGTCCGCGTACCGGAAATCAGGTCAAGAGCTCTTTTCGCTCAGCGCTTGTGGCCAGATCAGGCGCACCCCGTGACGGAGAAATACGAGCTCGTGGTGGTGGGTTCCGGCCCGCATGCGCTGACCTGTTGCACGTACCTTCTCCGACAGCGGCCAGCCTTGCGTGAGCGGCTATTGGTCGTTGATCCGAGAGGATGGCTGACGTGTTGGAACCACCAGTTCGACGCACTTGGCATTACCCGGCTCCGCTCTCACGTCATCGACCATCCCGATCCGGACCCGTACGCCCTGTGGCGATTCGCCCAAGGGTCCGACAAGGAGATGGGTCCGTACACCGCACCCGGGGTGACACTGTTCGCCAATTTCTGTCGAGCACTCATTGCCCAACACGGACTGGAAGAGGTACTGAAAAGCGACAGAGTAGAATATATCGCCGGCTCGGAGCAGGGCGTGCAGATGATGCTCGGCGACGGCACCCGGCTCCTAGCGCAACACGTGGTGCTCGCCACCAACACCCGGGTCCCCCGGATTCCGGACTGGGCGCGCGATCTCGCAATACAGGCCCCACCCGGACGCAGTACCCATACCGAGGAGCTCGATCTGCGTGGGGTGGACCTGGCGGGCGAGCACGTGCTGGTGGTAGGCAGTGGTCTTACCGCCGGTCAGATCGCACTAATCGCCGTGAGTCGTGGCGCTACCGTCACACTGATCTGCCGAAACCGGGTGCGTAGGCAGGTCTTCGACGTCCAGGGTGGCTGGCTCACACCGTCCGAACTGCGTGGGTTCTACGCCGAGTCAGCCGCGGACCGCCGTCTCGCCATGGCCCGCGAGGCCCGTCGAAGCTCCATGACACCCGCTGTTGTTATCGCCTTGGAGGAGGCGAGCCGCACCGGCACCATTCATTTATGGGAAGGCTCCGAGGTGACGTCGGCAGCCTGGAATGGTGATTGTTGGCGGGTAAACCTGGGCGAACGGACCGAAGAGGTGCATCACATCTGGTTGGCCACCGGCACTACTGCTCGGGCCGACGACGACGCACTGCTTACGCAGCTCATCGCCGCCAAGCCGACCACGATGGCAGGCGGGCTGCCGGTCCTCGACGAGGCCTGCCGATGGCCCGGCACCGAGATCCATCTGATGGGTGCCCTCGCCGCACTGCAACTGGGCCCCGCAGCGCGCAATCTGGTCGGAGCCCGGATGGCGACGGAGCGCATCGCCCGCTGCGTCGCACCGCTCGAGCGGTACCAGTATGTCCAGCCGACGCGACCGAGAACACCCGAGCTCAGCCCTCCCCGACAACAGCGCCAGCCGGCACGACCGTAGCCGCGAGCCGACCGTGCAGCAGCCGATGGACCACCAGGCCGACCACCACAAGTACGGCCACGAACAGCACCGCCAGGTACTGCAGCACCCAGCTCGTGCCTGCCGGGTCGTACACCTCCTGCCGCGGCCAAGCGATGTTCACCATCATGGCAAGGCCGTATACGACGGCGAGCACGTTGACCCCGAGCCCCCAGCGACCCAGCGAGAAACCGCCCTGCTGCCGGGGTGGCAGACCCCCTCGCAGCCGGGCCCGCAGCGCGGGCACCGTCACCAGCAGATAAGCCAGGTACACGATCACCACTGACGTGCTGGTGATCGCGGCAAACGCCGCTGGATTGCCGAGATTGACCATTAACACCCCGATGGCGAGCGCGCTCACCGCAATGCCGGTGAGGATCGGTGTGCCGGTCCTCGGGCTGACCTTGGCCAGCCAGCGGGCACCGGGCAGCCGGCCATCCCGCGCCATGCTGAACATCACCCGCGATGCCGAGTTCTGGATCGCCAGGCACGCCGAGACGATCGCGACCGCGACGACGGCGAGCAGCATCCGGCCCAGCGAAGAGTCGAGTTGGCTGGTGATGACATAGGCGATGCCGCCGGTGGAGAGCTGCCCGTCGGTGAGCACGGGCGCCGCCATCAGCGCGGCCACGATCATCAACCCACCGCCCACGAAAGACACCACCAGCGCCCGCAGGATCGCCGACGGCACAACCCGGCGCGGCTCGCCGGTCTCCTCGGACAGCTCCGCCGCGCTGTCGAACCCGTACATCACATAAGCAGCCATCAGGGTGGAGGCCAGGAAAGCGAACACATAGGGGCTGTCGCCGGACACCTCGAGCGTCTCGGTCACCACCGCGGGCCCCCGTTCAGCATTGCCGAACAGCAGTATCAGCAGCACCACTACCCCGACGATCTCCAGCGTCACCCCGATCCCCATGATCAACGCCATCACCCGCACGCCGACCGCACTGATCACCGTCGCGATCGCGATGAGCAACGAGCCGAGCAGAATTCCGTTGGCCGCACCGGAGGCAGAGGTGATCGACGGATCGTCGCCGACGATCTGGAACCCGGACCACACGGCGGGCAGTACCGCCTGCAGCGCGATGCCGATGGCTGCCACGCTCACCACGTAACCCACCAGCATGGCCCAGCCGGCGAACCACCCCACCGTCTCGCCGGCGAGCCGCCGTGACCACTGGTAGATGCACCCGGCCAGCGGCCAACTCGACGCCAGCTCCGCGAAGACCAGGGCCACACACAGCTGGCCGACGAACACCAGTGGCCAGGTCCAGAAGAATGCCGGACCGCCGAATGTGTAACCCAGCGCGAAGAGCTGAAAGACTGTGGTGAGGATCGAGACGAAGGAGAACCCGGCGGCGAAGGAGGAGAACCACCCGAGTCTGCGGTGCAGCTCCTGCCGGTAGCCGATGCGCTGGAGGTCCTCGGCATCGGGGCCACCGGTCGGGGTCGTGGACAGGACTTGAGTACTCATCGGGCCGCCTTCCGAGGTAGGTGACCGGCTCGCACGAGGCAGCCGAGGGTGTCGCAGATGACCCGGGTCGCGATGAGCGCGGTGATCTCGGCGTTGTCGTAGGGCGGGGAGCACTCCACGACCTCGATGCCCGCCAGCGGTCGCGCGGCGATGAGCTGGATGAACTTCAGCACCTCCCGAGGCAGGAAGCCCCCCGGTTCGGGCCAACCGGTACCGGGCACGAACGCGGCGTCGAGGCAGTCGACGTCGAAGGACAGCCAGACCGCGTCGGTGCCGTCCCAGGCGACGTCCAGGGCCCGTTGCGCGGCGGCCTCAATGCCCATCTCCACGCAGTCGGTGACGGTCATGATCGTCGTGCCGCGTTCCCGGCCGACCTGCACGCCGGGGCGGGGGGCCTGCCAGCCGCCGATGCCGATCTGCACCAGATTCTGCGGCGGCACGTTGGGGATGTCCGTGGCGTGAAACCACGGGGTGGTGTGCATCCGCTCGTCGAGGTCGGTCTCCTGGGTGTCGACGTGGCGGTCGAAGTGGATGATCCCGAGCTTGCCGCCGCCGAGGTGTTCGGCGACCGCGCGGGTGGTCGGATAACCGATGGAATGGTCCCCGCCGAGCACCACCGGGAAGGCTCCGGAGGAGTAGACGTGCCCGACCGCTTTGGAGATCTGGTCGAAGGTCTTCTCGATGTTGCCCGGGATGGTGAACACGTCGCCGAGGTCGGCGATGGTGATCGACTCCCGCAGGTCGACGCCCAGCTCGAAGCTGTAGGGCCCGTACAGCGCGGAGATCTTGCGGATGCCCTGCGGGCCGAACCGGGTTCCGGAGCGATAGGTGGTGCCGCCGTCGAAGGGAGCACCGAGAACCGCCACGTCGTACTCCCCGCAGCGGCGGACGTCCTCGACGTAGGGCGCCTTGAGGAACGTGTTGATCCCGGCGAAGTGCGGCAGCTCACCGCGGGAGAAAGTGGGGATCCGCCGGTCGACGATCGAGTCCGCACCCGGCAGGCCCAGCTCCAGACCGCGAGCGACCTCCTGCGCCCACTTCGTGCTGGGTAGCGCCGCTTCCGCGGCGACGCCGTAGCGGGCCTCCGGGCCGTAATTATCGTGCAGATCGAGAGGGTCGGGCACGTCAGGGCCTCCGCGTTCACGGCGCCCGGCCGCGAGGCAGCCGAGCGTGGCTGACCTCCCGGGCTTTTGTCCCGCCGTGGAACGGGCAGCGCACTACCCGCCTGCACCTCTCGGACCAGACCTCCCCGTCACCAGGAGCGGAACCCTAGGCGCGCCTCACCAGTGGAGTGAGTCGGAACTATCAAACGACTCCCCCATTACCCCTCTGTAACTACCACGTTGCCGCCACATCACCTGTTCGAGTGAACCAAGCGGGGTCCGTTCACCTGGGGTCCTCATTCGCCGGAGTGGCGATCACGGCCCTGGCCCGGCTGATCCTCACTTGACGTCCTGCCGGCGGCCGGTTTGAGATTTCGGAACCTGTTCGGCCAGTACGGCTGGGCTGGAAGACGCTCTCGATCTCCCTATCACCTCGGCCGTGACCAGGCAGGGTCACGGCCACTGAGCCCGATCACGCGATCGAGCAGCGGTGCGTCGTCGGGCACCTGGACCATGGGCCCGAAAAGCCCTTCGCGTTGCGCCTCATGCCCGGGGCCGGAGAACTGCGCGACGAAGCGGTACACGGCATCAAGCGACGTGGGATCGCAGTCGTAGGCCTGGCCGCTGGCCCGGGCCAGGTCCCAGCCGTGAATCACCAGTTCGTCCAGGGCAACGAGGCCGGCGACCTCTCCCGGCAGCTCGAGTCCTCCCGCCCAGGTCATCCCGGACCACGCCGCTGGGTCTCGCCATGCCTGCGCCAGGGCAGCCAGGTTCGGTGGGATGCGGGTCCGCCAGTCCTGGCCCAGCCGGGACGCGTCGCCCGAGGGTCCCAACGACCCGAGCTCACTGGTGGCCTTGGTCGCGGCCGCGGTGAAGGCCAGCGTCAATCCGGCGACGTGGTCGAGCAGGTCGCCGAGGGTGTAGGCAGGGCAGGGCGTCGGGCCGTCGAGCTGCTCGTCGCGAATGCCACTGATCAGGTCAGCCATTCGCCGCGTGGCCGGTTCCAGGTCCAGCACTGTCATCAGCGTTCTCCCTTGAGTTCTGGCGGTCGTCTCACCAGTAGACGATGTGGCGGGAACAAACTCATCGCAGCGCGCTGCTGGTGGGGAACGGCGGCAAGGCCTAAGCCACAACGTCACGAACAACATCCCGTTACGTGGAGTTGCCCTCGCACTCTGACGTGGGAAGGTGATCCGATGAGCCGCGATGAGGTGCGCGACGGTGTGTCGCTGACCAATCTTGACCAGCCGCTGTTCAAAGGGGCGGAGGCGACCAAGCGGGATCTGGTGGATTACCTGGACGCGGTTCGGAACCGGATCATCCCGGCGCTGGCGGACCGGCCACTGTCGGTGATCCGGGTGGTCCGCGGCCAGGCGCCGTTCATGCAGAAGAACGTCCCCGACTACACCCCGCCGTGGGTGAAGACAGTGCCGCTGTGGGCGGAGGCCTCGCACCGCGAGGTGTCCTACGCGCTGTGCAACGACCGTCGCACGCTGCTGTGGTTCGCCAACCAACGCGCGGTGGAGTACCACGTCCCCCTGGTCCGCGCCGATCGTTGGGATCACCCCACCCATCTCGTGCTCGACATCGACCCCCCATCCGCCGCAGGGTTCGAGCTGGTCACACGCGCCGCGCAGCTGGTTCGCCAGGCGCTGGCCGACGCCGGCCTGGTGGGTGCGGTCAAGACCAGCGGCGCGAAGGGCGTGCACGTGTTCGTCCCGATCGAAGCATCAATGGCGATCGAGGATGTGGCGGCGGCCACCCGCGCGCTCGCGGCGCGCGCCGCGCGCCTCGACCCCGCCCTGGCCACGACGGCGTTCATCCGGGATGACCGCGCGGGCAAGGTGTTCCTCGATTCGACCCGAGCCGGCGGGGCGACGGTAGTGGCGGCCTACAGCCTGCGGGTCCGGCCGGGCGCACCGGTGTCGTTCCCCGTGGCCTGGGATGAGCTCGACGACGTCACACCGGCCGACTTCACCGTGCACACCGCAGCCCAGCTGGTCACCGGCAATGATCCGTGGGCCGAGCAGATGCCCACTGCGCAGCAACTGAGTTCCGATCTCATCGAGGAAGGCCACACCATTCCGGTCGCCCGGGTGCAGGCGATGCACGAGGGCAAGCGACGCGCCCGGGCCCGCCGTCGCTGACTACCTCGCGCGGTCCTGCTCAGGTGGTTGCGCGGTTAGTTGCCGCGCGGAGCGTACATGATCACGGCCATTCCGGCGAGGCAGACCAGGGCACCAATGACGTCGAAGCGGTCGGGGCGGTAGCCGTCGGCGACCACGCCCCAGGCGATCGATCCAGCGACGAAGATCCCGCCGTACGCAGCGAGGACGCGGCCGAAGTTCTCGTCGCTCTGCAACGTGGCCACGACCCCGTACAGGCCCAAAGCGAGGACCCCCGCACCGATCCAGACCCAGCCCCGGTGTTCACGCACCCCCTGCCACACCAGCCAGGCGCCACCGATCTCAAACAGGGCAGCGAGGACGAACAAGGCGACAGAGCGGGCGATGAGCATGGTAGGTGAATCTTTCTCTCGAAAGGGGGCGGAAGTCGAAGTAAGGGGCAGCACTGCTGCTCGGACGCGGCTTGGCAGCCGGGGTTAGTCTGGTGGGCGATGAACGTCGATTCGGTGATCTGCGCGTGCGGCAACCCGATCAGCGGTGATGGGCAGGACATCGCCTCGGTGTTGTTCGGTCCGATGTGTGAGGCCTGCGTCAGGATTGCCCGTCACGAGGCCGGCCAGCTGTGCGAACGGTGCCTCCACCGGCTGACCACCCAGTACCCGGGGGTCCGGTTCGCCGTGGGCAACCAGCATCGGTTGGTCCACTCGCAGGTTCTGGACACCTGTGTCGACGCGGCGATACTGCCGTTCCTGGAAGGGTTCAACCAGAACGTCGCGCCCACCTTCTCGTCCTGCCAGGGCGTGGACATGCTGCCCGGTCGGCCGGGCAGGTGGGCGCAGGAGCCGTTCATCGTGGTCGATGGCCACCACCAGTCCGCCGTGACAGCCTGGGCGCTGGACACCGCGGATCGCTACCGGATCTCGGCGGTCGATGTGCACAGCCAAGGCAGTCCGTATCACCGCGTGTGCCTGAATTTCGCTGACACCCCCCTGGCCTGGCTGGGCTGAGCGCCGGACCCTTCGACAGACACTCACACAACGGTTCGTTGTGGTTCGAGGCACAGGAACACGTTTTTTCCTTATGATCGTTCCGTGTTATTCGAGGCTATTTTTGATATTGGCTGTCCAGGCTACCTCGTGGGCGGTCGATGACGTACTGATATGATTGTCAATTGTGATTGAACTTGATTTCATTCGTGTGACTCGGACATCATACGACGCCATCGCCGCCGACTACAGTGATCTCTTTCGTCACGAATTGGAGACGCGGCCGATCGAGCGAGCTGCGCTCGCCGCATTTGCCGAACTGGTACGGAACGCCAATCCCTGCTCCATCGTTGACGTGGGATGCGGCCCCGGCCGCGTAACAGCGCATCTGGGCGGTCTGGGAGCGGACATCTTCGGAATCGATCTGTCACCGGGCATGCTGGCAGTGGCCCGGAAGGCCTATCCGGAGCTGCGGTTCGACGAGGGTTCGATGTTGGCGTTGGATATTCCGGACGGTTCGGTGGGTGGCGTCCTGGCCTGGTACTCGATCATCCACATTCCCGACGAGCTCCTCCCACAGGTGTTTGCGGAGTTCCATCGGATACTGGTTCCTGGTGGCAGCGCGTTGCTGGGCTTCCAGGTCGGCCACCGGCCTCTGCACCTGACGGAGGCACTGGGATACGAGGTGTCGCTCGACTTTCACCGCCGGCAGCCGGAGCACATCGCCGAGTTGTTGACCGAAGCCGGGCTGGTCATACATGCGCGGGTCATCCGCGAGCCCGCGGAGGGTGAAGGCATCGAGCCGACCCAGAAGGCCTATCTGTTTGCTCGAAAACCGGAGACACTGCAGTGAGTCCCTCAGTCCGGCTGATCCGGCATGGGGTGTTAGTTGTGTCGGGCGTTGCGGGTGAGGAAGGTGGTGAGTCGCTCGTCGAATTCACGCAGATGCGGGGAGCTGGCCTGTAGGGGCTGGATTTGCCGGTGCAGGGTGCGTAACCGCTGCGTGATCATGGTCGAGCTGACATCGGTGGCGGAGCGCAATGCGTCCCGGCCGTATGCGGCGGCCTGTTCTAGATCACGGTTGCGTAGGTGAGCGAGGGCGACGTGGGTCTGGACCAGTGAGCGGGCGCGGACCCGCCAGGGCTCGAAGCCCTTCAATGCGGTGGCGCCCAGGGTGAGGGCCTCCTTGGTCTCGCCCAGGTTGCTCAGGCCAAGACCGAGGTCGGCGATGAGCGCGCCTTCGGTGTAGAAGTCCTGACAGGCGAGCTCATCACCGGGGCGTACCGACTCGTAGACCCGCTGGGCCGCGAGCGCCGCTCGGCGCGCCGCGTTGGCCTCGCTCAACAGGGCCAAGCCGCGTACTTCCAGCGCATGCAACTCCGCGGCCAGCACCGGGGTTGCCGCGCCCTGGGTAATGGTCAGTCCGGCTCGGGCGAGCGCCACGGCTTGGCGTCCGTACCGCACTGTGTCCTGCTCGACGAGGATGTTCTCACCGATCCGGACCGTCATCCGGCTCATCGTGGCCAGCACAAAGGCCGCGTAGAGCCGGTCTCCGGCCCGCATGGCCAGATCCAGCGCCTGGATGTAATAGCGCTGCGCCAGCGCGTCCCGGCCCACGTCCCCCGCCATGAAACCGGCCAGCCGGGTAGCCTGGGCGATCCCGCAGAGCAGCGCCTTGCCGGTCCTCTCCGAGTAGCTGCCGTGCAGCAGGGTGTTGGCTTCCCGGTTCAGCAACACCACCACCTGCTCGCGCACCCGTCCCGAGCCGAACTCCTGCCCCAGCTTGTTGAGGTGGTTGATCTGCTCGGTGAGCACCTGCACATCGGCCATGCCCACTCGCTGACCCGCCGCGCGGGCGGTGCCTTGAGCCGGGGGCACGAGGAGGGCGCCCACCATGGGCTCGGCGAACGCGGCCACGCTGAACACCGAGCCCAGCAGCAGCTTGCGACGACGCATGTCCCGATCCGAGAGCTCGACGACCGTGTGTACTGTGCCCTCCAGTGTGCCGCAGCAGGTCAACCCGTCATACGGATCTTCCCCGGTGGGCTCGCGATCGACGAACCCGCACTCAGTGATCTTCACCTCCTGCTGTAGCCGTCGGGACAGCACGGCGGCGATCAGGCGCGGTACGGGCCAGCGCGGCTGGGCGCCCTGAAGCATCCGCCGCACCGACGTCGTAGTGGTGGCCAGATGCAGCCCCTCCCGGGCACCTGCGTTGACCACCGCGCGGGCCAACCCGGCGTTGCTCATCTCCGCCTCCTCCAGCAGCGCCCGCAACGCAGTGTTGCCGCCCGCCACCGTTCCACCCTCATCGCTCATGGTTGTTGTCTCCCCGTATCCGTCCGATCGCTGAGTGTGGTCCATCGTGGACCGGCGCCGGGCGGGTTGGGAAGTCGCCGCCGCCGAGTGAGACCCCAGTGACACCCCCGTCCCGCCCGTCGAGCCGGTGCCGAGCCGCAGCCCCTGTCACCCCCGATGAGCTGGGCGTTCACTACTCCTGTCGGATTGCCGTGAAAGTTCTCCGGAGTTCACGTCGAGTCGAGCTCATCCGGGATGCCGTCGTTGTCGGTGTCGGCCAGCAGCGGGTCGGGCCGGCCCGCCCGGACGGCCTCGAGCTGAGCCGCCAGCGCGATGCCGGCGAGCAGAGCGATGCCGGTGAGGTTGGCCCACAATAACAGCGCCATCATCGCGGTGAGCGGCCCGTAGGTGTCGTCGAAGTTGTCGGCAACGGAGATGTACAACCCGAGCAGGGCGGACACGACCAGCCACCCAAGTACGGTCACCCCGGCTCCGGCCGCCAGCCAGGAAAGTCCGGGTTGCCGCCGTCGCGGGGCGTACCGGAACAGCGCGGTCACCGCGACGAACAGCGCGCCGAGCCCGAACGGCCACCGCAGCACGTCCCACACGGTCTCGGCCGCATCGCCCCATCGGTAGACCTGCTCAACAGCCTCCCCGAACGCCTCCCCGGCCACGATGCACAGCAGCCCGACAGCCATAGCGACGCCCGCGGTCGCCGTCAGCACCATCGCTAGGCCGTACTTGCGCAGGCTCGGGCGATCCCGCTCCGTGCCATAGATACGGTTGGCGCCGCGCTCGAGCTGCGCGAACGCTGAAGTGGCCGCGAGGAAGGCGGTGGTCAATCCGAGGATGACCACGACCTCGCCCCGCTCGCTGCCCTCGTCGCCCGTGCCGCCCTCGGTGATGACCTGCCGAAGCAGGTCATCACTGCTGCCCGGCGAGATCGCCACCACGGTCCGCGCCACGACCTCGGCGAACGACTCCGCGCCCAGCGCCGCCACGAGACCCGCCCCGGCGATGATCAGCGGTACCGCCGCCAGCGCGAGCTGCAACGCGAAGGCGCGGGCATGACTGAACCCGTCGCCGTAGCGGAAGCGGAGGAACGCCGCGGCGAAGAGTCGACCAAGGTGATAGCGCCGCACGGTCTGCCAGGCGTCGTCGGCGGAGAGCTCCACACCGCCCATGAGCTCGGTCTCCGGGACCGGGCGAACCGAACTCACCTCATCACACTATCCGTATGGGCTGCGGCAGGCCGCCTCCACCACTTCCTCACAAAGGACACCGGACTGGCAGCGGCCCAGGCGAGCAACGTCGGAGGTGAGCCTTAAAGTAGCTCTCGGTGCACGTGGTGGCACATCGTCAGGCTGCCGCGGTGCCCGACGCGCAAAGGACGGTCACTCTATGGTTTTGCTGTCTATCCCGCAGCCTGATGGAGGCAGCAATTTGCCTCGATCTTGCTCACTCCTTGCAGCAGGGGGGGTGACATCGTAGTGGCCATCAAGAAGTCAGATCTGTACAGCTCGCTCTGGCGCAGCTGTGACGAACTGCGCGGCGGCATGGACGCCTCGCAGTACAAGGACTACATCCTGACGATGCTGTTCGTGAAATACGTGACGGATAAAGCCAAATCCGATCCGAACAGCCTGATCGACGTCCCGGCGGGTGGATCGTTCGATGACATGATCGCACTCAAGGGTGACAAGGAGATCGGCGACAAGATCAACAAAATTATCGGCAGGCTCGCCGAGGCCAACGGACTCGAGAAGGTTATCGATGTGGCCGACTTCAACGACGAGGAGAAGCTCGGCAAGGGCAAGGAGATGCAAGACCGCCTCTCCAAGCTGGTGACAATCTTCATCGACCTCGACTTCCGCGGTTCCCGCGCCGAAGGAGACGACCTGCTCGGCGATGCCTACGAGTACCTGATGCGGCACTTCGCCACCGATTCAGGCAAATCTAAGGGCCAGTTCTACACTCCTGCCGAGGTATCACGGATCCTGGCCAAGGTGGTGGGTATCGGCCCGCACACCCGCCAGGACGATACCGTCTACGACCCCACCTGCGGGTCTGGTTCGCTGTTGCTCAAGGTGGCCGACGAGGCACCACGCGGACTCACGATCTACGGCCAGGAAAAGGACAACGCCACCTGGGCACTGTCCAGAATGAACATGATCCTGCACGGCAACGAGGTCGCAGACATCCAGAAGGGCGACACGATCACCAACCCGCAGTTCACCAGGGGCAGTGAGCTGCGCACCTTCGACTTCGCCGTTGCCAATCCGCCGTTCTCTGTCAAGTCGTGGAGCAACGGCCTAGAGCAGGACTATGGTCGCTTCGAGTTCGGCAGGCCGCCGGAGAAGAACGGCGACTACGCTTTCCTACTCCATATCCTGAAGTCGCTCAAGAGCACCGGCAAGGCAGCCGTCATCCTTCCACACGGTGTGCTCTTCCGCAGCAACGCTGAAGCCACTATCCGCAAGCAGCTGCTGCAGCGGGGCTACATCAAGGGCATCATCGGGCTTCCGGCCAACCTCTTCTACGGCACTGGCATCCCCGCCTGCATCCTCGTCCTCGACAAGGAGAACACCCAAGCCCGAACCGGTGTCTTCATGATTGACGCTTCCCAGGGCTTCATCAAGGACGGACCGAAGAACCGGCTCCGCTCCCAGGACATTCACAAGATCGTGGACGTTTTCAACAAGCAGACCGAGACCGAGCGCTACGCACGCATGGTGCCGCTTACCGAGATAGCGGATCCGAAGAACGACTACAACCTGAACATCCCTCGCTACATCGACTCCACCGAACCCGAGGACCTCCAGGACCTGCACGCCCACCTGCACGGTGGTATCCCGAACCGGGATCTCGACGCCCTGAGCGGTTACTGGGACGCTTTCCCGAGCCTGCGCGCCACTCTGTTCACCCCCAACCGCCCCGGCTACAGCGACCTGGCTGTCGACGTGAGCGACGTCCAGCAGACGGTGCTGGATTCGGCCGAGTTCGCCGAGTTCGCCGGGGAGGTCAGCAGCACGGTCGACGGCTGGTTCGCCACCTACCGACCGATCCTGCAGCGCCTCGACGCGCAGACCCTTCCGCAGGAGCTGATCAGCCGGATCGGAGACGACCTACTGGCCCGTTTCAGGGACACGCCACTGCTCGACGAGTACGACGTGTACGAGCAGCTCATGACCTACTGGCACAGCGTCATGCACGACGATGTTTTCCTGATCATGAACGAGGGCTGGATGGATGCCGCCCACCCCCGCAAGACCATCGAGGAAAAAATCCGCAAGCTCTCCGAGACACCGGACCTGGTCGTCGGCTCAGGTCGGAGTGCCACCAAGTACAAGACCGACCTCATTCCACCTTCTCTCGTCGTTGCCCGTTACCTCGCTGAGGAACAAGCCAGAGTCGACGAGCTGAACGCCACCGCCGACGAAGCCACCCGTGCCGTAGAGGAATACACCGAAGAAGACGCCGTCGAGGGCGGCCCGCTTGGCGAGGTGATGGACAACGGCAAGATCACAAAGATGCTCGCGGCGGCAAGTCTCAAGAAAGCGAAGTGGGAATACTCGGACCCTGACGAGGTACAAACCCTTCAGCATGTCATCAAGCTCTACAACGAGGAGGCTGTCACCCGGAGGATAGCCAAGGATGCACAGGCTACCCTGGACGTGATGACGCTTGATAAATACGGAGAACTGACTCAGCCCGACATCAAGCAACTCGTTCTCGATGACAAATGGCACGCCACCATCACGAGCCGGATCGCCGCCGAGGTCAACTCGCTTACACTCGCACTGGTCGATCGCATCCAAGAACTCGGAGAACGCTACGCCGAGACGCTCGTCAATTTGAAGTCCAGGCTCACGGTACTGGAGATCTTGATGGATAGGCACCTCACGGACATGGAGATCAAATGACAGTGACAGAGCTGTCACCATTGACGCCGGGTCTTCTGGGCGACATCGCCGCGGTGACCATGGGTCAGTCTCCGGTCGGCACATCGTATAATAGAGATCGCATTGGCATACCGCTGATCAACGGCCCGACCGAGTTCACTCGGCGTTGTCCCGTCGCCAAGCAGTGGACAACCGCACCCGTGCGGTTCTGCAAGCCCGGGGATGTATTGATCTGTGTTCGCGGCAGCTCGACCGGACGGATGAACATCGCCGACTCCCGGTATTGCATCGGGAGAGGTGTCGCCGCAGTTCGCGCACGAGGAGAAAATGACCAGGGCTTCATATCATATGCACTCTCCTCCGTGGTGGACGAGTTGCTCAAGCTGCAAACAGGCTCAACATTTCCAAGTATCGACTCAAGGGTTATCAAAGGCGGGGAAATTCTTATCCCCCACCCGACAGAGCAGCGCGCCATCGCTCACGCTCTGCATCATGCCGATGAGTTCATCGCCGCACTAGAGCAGTTGATCACCAAGAAACAGGCGATGAAACAGGGCATGATGCAGCGGTTGCTGACTGGCAGAGTGAGACTACCCGGCTTCAGCGAACCCTGGGCGAAGGCCAAACTTCGTGAGGTTGGAACCTTCCTCAAGGGCCGGGGAGTCAAGCGGGAGGACGTACGGCGAAACGGAGTACCATGCATCCGTTATGGTGAGCTGTACACCGAGTTCAAGGACTACACATCGAAAACCCGCTCCTTCGTCGAGCCGACCGTTGCTGCCACATCACTGCCGATCAGGGCAGGAGACCTACTGTTTGCCGGATCCGGCGAGACGCGTGAAGAGATCGGCATATGCGTGGCCTACACGGGCGTCGCGACAGCTGTCGCCGGAGGCGACATAATCGTCCTGCGCGGCTTGAATTTCAACCCTGTCTACCTGGCTTTGCTGACCAATACGCCGACCGTTGCCGCCCAGAAGGCGAAGCACGGTCAGGGGGACGCCGTAGTGCACATCAGTAGTCGCGCGTTGGGGAACATCGAACTGTTCTTACCGCCTCGTCCCGAACAAGACGCGATCGCGGCTGTTCTGGCTGATTCGGATGATGAGATCCGTGTGCTACAGAACCGTCTCACCAAAGCCAGGGACATCAAACAGGGCTTTATGCAGGAGCTCCTGACCGGCCGCATCCGCCTCTCCGCCACGGGGACGCAACATGAGTAACGTCGGACAAATCGAACGAAAGACCCAAGACCACGTCGTCGGCCTGTTCCAGGATTCACTGAGTTACGAGCGCCTCGGCAACTGGGAGCACCGCGAGAGAAATTCTAATGTTGAACCAGCGTTGCTGGAGCAGAACCTCCGGGCCCGCGGCTACAGCGACAGCCTCATCAACAAGGCCATCGATAAACTGCGTAGTGAGGCCTCCCTCAGCGGTGGTCGTGATCTGTATGAGGCGAATCGTGACATTTACGGCTCGCTGCGTTACGGCGTACGGATCAAGCCTGGTGCCGGTGAACGGACCGAGACGGTGTGGCTGATCGATTGGGTGAATCCGGAAGCCAATCACTTTGCACTGGCGGAGGAGGTCACGGTTCTGGGGCAGCACACCAAGCGACCGGACGTGGTGCTCTATGTCAATGGTATCGCTCTGGTCACGCTGGAGCTGAAGCGTTCGAAGGTCGCTGTTTCGGAGGGCATCCGGCAGACCATCGGCAACCAGAATTCAGATTTCATCAGGCCGTTCTTGACGACAGTCCAGCTGGTCATGGCCGGCAACGATGTCGAAGGGTTGCGCTACGGCGTCATCGACACCGCAGAGAAGTACTGGCTGTCGTGGCGTGAGCCGTCGGATATCATCGACCCGCTCGACCGGGCGCTGGTGCAGATGTGTTCCAAGGAACGGTTGCTTGAGCTGATCCACGACTTCATGGTGTTCGACTCCGGAGTCAAGAAGACTTGTCGTCATAATCAGTACTTCGGCGTGACGGCGGCGCAGGCGCGGATCGCCAGGCGCGAGGGGGGCATCATCTGGCACACTCAGGGTTCGGGTAAGTCCCTGACGATGGTATGGCTGGCCAAGTGGATCCGTGAGCGCCAGCAGCAGGTGCGGGTGTTGCTGATCACCGACCGCGCCGAACTCGATGAGCAGATTGAGAAGGTCTTCAACGGGGTCAACGAGTCGATCTACCGCACGAAGAACGGTGCCGATCTGCTCGCTACCCTTAACGCCTCCGACGAGTGGTTGATCTGCTCACTGGTCCACAAGTTCCGTGGTTGCGATGATGAGACCACGCGTGACGAGGCAAGCGGTGAGTTCATCAAAGAGCTGAACGCGACGGTTCCGAAGGATTTCAGCGCCAAGGGCAACATCTTCGTGTTCGTGGATGAGGCGCACCGGACGCAGTCCGGTGCGATGCACACCGCGATGAAGCAGCTCCTGCCCGGGGCAATGTTCATTGGCTTCACCGGCACCCCGCTACTCAAGGTGGACAGGGCCACCAGTATTGAGAAGTTCGGCAGCTTCATCCACACCTACAAATTCGATGAGGCCGTCGAGGACCGCGTCGTGCTCGATCTGAGCTACGAACCCCGCTCTATCGACCAGAACCTGACCTCGTCGGAGAAGGTTGACAAGTGGTTCGATGCCAAAACCAAGGGCATGACCGCCCCGTCTCGCGCAACGCTGAAGAGGCGCTGGGGGACGATGCAGAAAGTGATCAGCTCCGAGCCCCGGGCCAAGCAGATCGTCGACGACATCCTGCTGGACATGGAGACCAGGCCACGCCTGTCCGATGGCCGTGGCAATGCCATACTGGTCAGCTCCAGCATATACCAGGCCTGCAAATTCTATGAACTGTTCGTCCAGGCGGGCTTCAAGGGCAAGTGCGCTATCGTCACCTCCTACGCGCCCCAGGCCGGCGACATCGCCAAAGAAGACTCCGGTCACGGCATGACCGAGAAGCTACGTCAGTACAATATCTACCGCCAGATGCTGGCCGATCATTTCAATGAGCCGGCCGATGAGGCCATGAAAAAGGTCGAGCAGTTCGAGAGGGAAGTCAAGGAGCGCTTCGTCAAGCATCCAGGTCGGATGCGTCTACTCATCGTGGTCGACAAGCTACTGACGGGCTTCGACGCGCCGAGTGCGACCTACCTGTACATCGACAAGAAGATGCAGAACCATGGTCTTTTCCAGGCCATCTGTCGAGTCAATCGCCTCGACGGAGAAGATAAGGACTACGGCTACATCGTCGATTACCGAGATTTGTTCAACTCCCTCGAAACGGCCATTACCGACTACACCGGCGAGGCGTTGGACGGCTACGCGAAGGCAGACATCGAGGGGCTGCTGTCCAACCGGTTCAAGAAGGCACGCGAAGATCTCGATGATGCCCTGGAGAGCATCCGCGCGCTCTGTGAGCCGGTCGAGCCACCGAAGAACACGCGTCAGTACCAACAGTACTTCTGCGCTGCCGAAGCAGGCGATGCCGAGCAAATTAAAACCAATGAGTCCAAGCGGGTTGAGCTCTACAGAGCCGTCGCCGCAGTCACACGTGCCTACGGCAACCTCGCCAACGAGATGGACGCCGCAGGTTACAACGCCGCGCAAGCCGAGGCGATCAAGAAGGAGATCGCCCACTATGCCGACGTGCGCGATGAGGTGAAGCTCGGTGCTGGTGAGAACGTCAACTTCAAGCAGTACGAGGCGGGCATGCGTCATCTGCTCGACACCTATATCAGCGCCACACCGTCAGAGGTTGTCTCCGAGTTCGAGGACACCGGACTGATCCAGCTCATCGCCCAGCTGGGTGCGAGGGCCATCGACAGGTTACCCAAGGGTATCAAGAAAGATCCCGAGTCCGTCGCCGAGACGATCATTAACAACATACGCAAAGTGATCATCGACCAGCGCGCGATGAATCCAAAGTACTACGACAAGATATCGCGGCTGCTTGACGTCATCCTCGAAGAGCGCCGTCAAGGAGCACTGGACTACAAGAATTACCTGGCCAAAATCCTCGAACATGCCGCCAAGCTCGGCAGTGACGAGTCCAACACCGCATACCCGGAATGGGCCGACAACGGCGGCCGACGGGCTCTGATCGACTTTTTTCACCCGCAGACCCAGCTGGCCATCGAAATCGACACGGCGATCCGACGCACCAAGCCTGATTCGTGGGTCGGCAACCCGATCAAGGAGAAGAAGGTCAAGCGGGCACTGGTCCGGACGCTTCCTGCCGGCTTCGGCAGGCTCGACGAGCTCTTTGAACTGGTGAAGGCACGGCGTGAGTACCACTAATGCCTACCTGACCGTCCAAGGCATCGATATCGACGTCATCTACAAGGACATTAAGAACTTGCACATCGGCGTCTACCCGCCGTTGGGTCGAGTCCGGGTAGCGGCGCCACTACGTCTCGACGATGAGAGCGTGCGGTTGGCGGTGATCCAGCGATTGCCGTGGATCAAGAAGCAGTGCCGGCAGCTTCGAGCTGCCGACCGCCAGACCAAGCGCGAGATGGTGACCGGTGAGTCGCACTACGTCTGGGGAATCCGACACCGTCTCACGGTGGTCGAGCGCCCGGGACGTGCCCACGTCGAGGTCGACGGCGAACGCCTGCTCCTGTATGTGCCTGCTGGCACGGCTGACGATGCTCGGCTGACCATCCTGCAGCGCTGGCAACGCGAGCAACTCCGGCAGCGCATCCCGGCGCTCCTCACCCGGTGGGAGCCGGTCGTTGAGCGGACCGTCACCAAGTGGAGCATCCGCCGCATGAAGACCAAGTGGGGCTCGTGCAACCGCGAGACCGGCCACATCTGGTTCAACCTCGAACTGGCCAAGAAGCACTCTGCCTGCCTCGAGTACATCGTCGTTCACGAGATGACCCACTTGCTCGAACGTAACCACGGAGCGCGCTTCACAGAACTCATGGACACATTCATGCCTGAATGGCGCGCCAGACGAGACCAGCTGAACAGTGCCCCGCTGGCCGATGAGGAGTGGGGCTGATGACCATAAAGAGGTGCCTTTCGCCACGAAGCCGGTCGGGCCGCGCCCTTCCGCCGTCCGCGGGCGCCCTGCGCGCGAACTCATCGCCATTTCGGTACACGGCGTGCGGCCGCTCCGGCCACGGCCGGTAGCACCGCGATCGCGGGTCGCAGCAAACCGGTGACCAACTACGCAGTGCTGTGACACCAGACCTCGCAAGGGGGCGTAGAAAAAGCGACGGTCTCAGAACCCACATCCAGCACCGCCACGCACACCGTCGCCGCGCGCGCGGTAGGCGTCCGGCAGGCCCATCGGTCGACCGCGCCCAGTGCCTCCGCGATTCCGGCGCCATCCGCGAGGCGATCAGCCAGTACTGCCCGCAGCTGGCCCATCGCGGCCGACGCGGCGACCCCGTGCCCGACGACGTCACCGACCACTAGCGCCACCCGACCGTCAGGCAGGGGTGTCGTATCGAACCAGTCCCCGCCGGCGGCGGTGTCGGCATCAGCGAGCAGGTAGCTGCCCGCGATCCGCGTACCGGGCAGTACTGGCAGCCCAGGTGGCAGCAGCTCCCGCTGCAACGTCGTGAGCACGTCACGGGTCTGCGTGTAGCGGCGCTCCGCCTCGGCTGCCTGCTCCTGTGCCCCGTGGAACTGCCGCACCTTGTCGGTGACATCGTTACCGGCCAGGTTGAGCCCGACGATCACACCGTCCGCCGAGCGGCGCGGGACGACG
The DNA here is from genome assembly GCA_050700355.1 of Pseudonocardiaceae bacterium. GTDB lineage: Bacteria > Actinomycetota > Actinomycetes > Mycobacteriales > Pseudonocardiaceae. The sequence goes on along the minus strand of JBOHHE010000472.1, from coordinate 16,806 downwards.
GTGAAATTGAGATACATCTCCTGCGGGACGCCGCTCCCATCGCGATCGAACTGCATCCGCCACTCCCGGGCCACCACCGGCTCCCCGGTCGCGTACACCCGATCGAGCAGCTCATGGATCTGTTGACCCGCGATCTCGGGAACCGTCTCCCGGGTCGCCCTGCCGATGACTTCCGACCGGCCCAGAAACGCTCGATACTCGACTCTGCCGTCGTTCCGGATCGCGCTACAGTAGCCCGCGATCGAGTGTCCGCCGGGACAGCAGGTTAGTCCAGCTGGAGTACGCTGAACAGATCCGCCTACCGCAAATCCACAAGTTCCCCGATAGTGGCTATCGCAGTTCTACGGTCTGGGTATGCGTATTCAGATCATTGACGCCTTCACCGACCGCCCGTTCGCGGGCAACCCCGCCGCCGTCTGCCTGCTGGACACCGCCACCTGGCCCGAGGACGACTGGATGCAGCAGGTGGCCGCCGAGATGAACCTGTCCGAGACAGCCTTCGCTCACCTGTTGCCGGCGGGTTCCGACGCCGACTGGGCATTGCGCTGGTTCACCCCCACCGTGGAAGTCGACCTCTGCGGATACGCCACTTTGGCCACGGCCCACGCGCTGCGCGAGGACCGAGGCGCACCGGCACCGTCCGGTTCACTAGTCGCAGCGGCGTCCTGATCACCCACACCCACGACGACGACACCATCACCTTGGACTTTCCCGCCGCGACCACGACCGAAACACCTGTCCCCGAAGGGCTGGTCGAGGCTCTCGGCGCCAAACCCGACACCACTTACGGCACAGGCGCTCTGAGCGATGCGCTCGCGGTAACACATTCGTCATGTTCGACGACCACATGGTCATGGTGGTGATCACGCGGCTGTTGCTGTACCCACCCCTGGCCTACGGGCGGCTGGGACCGTCTCCGACGCCCTGCGACAACTACAGCTGGGGACCCAATGACCTGACCCCGAGGGGAACCGGCAAGACCACGATCCGCCCGGAGGAAACGCTCGACGTCGCAGCCGACGGCACGGTCACCGTCCGGACGCCCGCCGAAGTGCAGTTCAAGGATGTCCATGGCTTCCGGCCGGTGTGTCCCTTCTTCGAGTTGCACGCCGAGTGGACCACCGACGAGGGAATGCAGTCGGGCCCGCTGACCCCGGAGGTGCTCACCGCCGCCGGCCAGCACCTGGCCGACCTGCGGTGGGAGGTGACCGTCGCCAACCTGAAGGCCTTCCACTACACCCAGGACGGCGGTGACCGCATCGCCGCCCACGCGGAACTCGCCGGGAATGACACGACCCGCCGCCACTTGGACGGCCGCTCACCCGAAGGGGCGAGCAATCCCCTGGTTCCGCCCGGGGCCGGCGTGCCGCTCGGCTCGGTTCAGGTGATCCGGCCCAGCGCCGAGGTGCCGGGACTGCGACTGCGATTCACCCCCGCTGCCGGCGCCGTGTACGGCCCCACCGACCTGCCGCGACGCACGAACGTCTTCGTTCTGCCCGCTGAGCGGCTGGTGCTCAATCCCGACGCTGCCTGGTGCGGCTTCGGGTTGACCGGCGACGATCCCCGCACCAACCCAGGAGGACTGTTCGCCGGAGCTGAGCAGAACACCAGCCTGGGGCTGGTCGACGACGTGTGCGACGGCATGGTGCGCGTCGGCCTGCCCGGCGGACTCTCGGCCGTGGCGCGGATCGTCGTCGGACCGCCTGACTTCGCTCCTGATCGACGCCCGTTCAACTCGGCCGCGGACGGCCTCACCGACCGGGTGCGGCGCGAGGACGTGCACGATCCCGGCTACGTGGCAGACCAGACGATGACCACGCTCGAGGTTCGGGACCTCTTCGAACGCATTCTGGAGACTGTGGACAACATCAACATTGATGTGCAGAACGAGCGGGCCCGGGCCGAGAACGCGGCGATCGCGCGGGCACTGGGCCTGCCGCTGGAACACGCCCGTGATCGCGCCTTCGCTCCGGCCGAGCCGCTGCCTGGCCGCCCACTTCCCCTCACCGAACGGGGCAGGCAACGCCACCGCCGCTTCGTGGCGCTGGAGGTGATCGAGGACCTGCTAAGGGAGCAGCCCGATCTGATCCAGCGCCTGGTACGCGAGCCGATGACCGGCGAGCGCTATTACGACCAGCGGATGCCGGCGCTGATGCGCGGCTCGGACCGCCACCCCCTGCACCTCACCCGCAGGCAGTACGACCTGCTCCTGGCGTGGGCGGCAGCGTTGCGCAGCGCCACGGAGGCGGGCACATGACCGGGGAGGTACTCCTGCAGATCGGGCGCCGTCCGCCCGAACCGGCGTTTTCAGTCGCGTCGACGCCTCAGCTTGATCCCAGTCCGGAAGCTGAGTTCCGGTTCTTCCGCAGCTCGGTCGGGACGCATGTGTTCGTCGCCGACGGCAGCCGGATCTACGACCTGCCCGAGGATGTACTGCCCAGCGACCTGGCCCGCGCACTGATCGGGGGCGAGGCCACCCCTCGACGCATCGACGGTCGCCCGCTACTTCCTCCGCCGCTCTCGGCGCTGTCCCTCAACGTACTGCAGGCCTGCAACATGTCGTGTGGTTACTGCTACGCCGACGAGGGGCGGTTCGGCGGATCCGCCCGCGCCATGCGACCCGAGACGGCCCGCGCTGCCGTCGACCGGTTGCTCGCCGAGTCCGCCCCCGGAGCTGATGTCGTCGTCGGCTTCATGGGTGGGGAGCCACTGTTGGCCAGGGACCTCGTACATGAGGTCACCGGCTACGCCACCAGGGCCGCCGCGGCTGCGGGTAGGCGGGTGCGGTTCGCCATCACCACCAATCTGACGACGGTGACCCCGCGCGACGCTCATCTGTTCGCCGAACACCCCTTCGCCGTCTCGGTCAGCGTCGACGGCGACCGCGATCAACACGACGCGGTACGTCGGATGCGCGGCGGCGCCAGCGCCTACAACCAGATGATCAAGGGATTGGACGTGTTGCGCAGGCACGGCCGGCCCCGTCATCTGTCCGCGCGGGTCACGGTGACCCCCCGCACCGGACGGCTGCTGCCAGTGCTGGAGCACGGCATCGGGCTGGGATTCGACGAGGTGGGTTTCGCGGCGGTGCTGGTCTCCCCGGATCCCGAGCTGGCGTTCCCGCCAGAGGCGTTCTCGACCTTGCAGGCGCAGGTCGTCGAGTGTGGCGAGGTGGCGCTGACGGAGTTGAGCGCGGGCCGGCGTTATCCGTTCGGGAACTTCGAGACCGCGATGCACCAGATCCACCGGGGCAGCCATCGGCCCTACCCGTGTGGCGCGGGGGCCGGGTACCTCAGCGCCGGTGCCGACGGTGAGCTGTTCGCGTGTCACCGCCTGGTCGATGACCCCGGCTTCGCCATGGGGTCGGTCCAGAACGGCCCGGACAACGAAGCCCGCGCCCGGCATCTGGCCCGCAGCCATGTCGATCGAATGCAGCCGTGCCGGACGTGCTGGGCCCGCTACCTGTGCGGTGGCGGCTGCTACCACGAGGTGAGCCGCCGTGGACGCCCTGGCTGTGACTACATCCGGAGCTGGCTGGAGTTCTGCTTGCGGGCCTACGTCGAGCTGTCCGCCGCCAATCCCGGGTACTTCTCGTCCCCGCTGCCGCCGTCCGGCCCGAGCGGCAGCGACCCGACCACCGTCGCTCGGTGAGGAGAGCACCCATGACGGATCCGGAGAGCGTTCGGGGCAAGATCTTTCCCCGTAACCTGACCGCCCGAGCCGATCAGATCGTGCGCGGCAACCCAGCAGGATCCCGGCCGGAGAGCGGAGTCGACAACTGCTATCCCGGGCTGGAGTTCGACCAGCGCAACCTGGACACCGCATTCTTTCCCGGTCTGTTCTTCGAATTCCACCGTCCCGACGGGGCGCGGCTGCGCAGCATCGGGCCCACCGGCCCAGCCGCGGAGCAAGGACTTCGGAACGCGGATCTACCGCTGTATCTATGGGCGCTGTCCGGCCGTATCGCGGTGGACCAGGACGAGGCGAGCGCGCCCACCTTCACCTGTACCGGACTGGACGGTCTCGAAGTCTGGCGTCGGGTGCACGACCTGCTCCCGGGCCCAATCGCCGTGCTGCTCGCCCCGATACCGGGCATCAGCTCCCCCGGCTCCGACGTGGTCGATGGCTCGCTCAACGGGTTCCGGCAGCAGGGACGCAGCATCGTGGCTCGGGACACGGACGGGGTCGTGCAGGCCGCGGTCCTGGTCGCGCCGAGGGCGCGCTACCTCGATGAGGGTGGAGTCATCGACCCTGAGATCTATCTGCCGGGTGAGTTGACCCGCTCGTTGTGCGCACCCTGGCAATACGATTTCCGTGACTGCGGTTGCTTTTACTGGGCAGCGTCCAAGCCGGATATCGTCACCAGCTCCGATGGCAACGTTGCCTACTTGAATTTCCAGCGTCGCGACCGCACCAGCGTGCCGCCACCGACCGATGGCGCGACCCTGGCGGATCGCCGCGAGCAGGAACTCGACTACGCCGAGCTGGTGTCGGATTGGAACTCACTTCCGGTCGTCGTCAACGACCGGGAAAATGATTCCCTGGGCGTGCCCGTAGCCCCTGTGGCGGAGGAGCTGACCCGCGAGCAAATACTCGATGAGCTGGATTACCTGGCCACCGTCGAACACGCGCTGTGTGTGGAATACCTGTTCGCGCATTACTCCCTGGCCGCTCCGATGCAGCTGCCGCCGGACGCCGATCCGGTCACCCGGAGGGTGTTCGCGGCGGCAGCGGAGGTGTTCTCGATCGCGGTCGATGAGATGCGTCATTTCCGCTGGGTCAACGAGGCGCTGGTCCTGCTGTCCCGCCCACCCAACATCGGGCGTGCCGACCGGATCCATCGGCAGCTGGACCGGCCCTTCACGCTGGAACCCCTGACTCCGCAACAGCTCGATTGGTTCATCGAGGTCGAACGCCCGAGCCAGTCGGTCGCCACGGGGGTCGACGGGATGTATGTGCGCCTGCTCACCACGATCGACCATCGCCCGGACCTGTTCCCAGAGCGGGACCGGCTGATCCACCTACTGAAACTGATCATCGACGAAGGGATCGACCACTTCCAGCGGTTCAGTGCGGTCAAGGAACAGCTGATCGGTCTCGCTCCGGAGCAGTACCTGCGGCTCCTGGACCGACCTGCCGACGAGCTCACACGGGGCTTGGCGGAACTCAGCAACCAGAACTACGCCGTGCTGCTCGGTGCGCTCTCAGCGACCTTCACGCTCGGCGACCGCGCGGGCGGGACCCTGCTTGAGCAATCCCGTCGCGCGATGTTCAGCCTGCACGAGACCAACCACGTGCTCGCCGCCCGAGGGGTGGCCCCGCCGTTCACCCTGCCCGATCCATGAGCGAGGTCGTCGTCGCCGGACGCGGGCTCGCAGCTCTGACCTGCGCGTTGCTGCTCGCTCGGCAGGGCAGGAAGGTCCGGATCCTCGGACCCCAACCCTCCGGAAAGCGCTGGCTGGTGCTCCCCGAGAGCGTCGCCGAACTGCTCTGCGAGGTATGGGAGGCCGATGCGGGCGTACTCGATACCGCGTGGACCGTGCAGGGCAGATATGTCCGTTGGAACGACAGCGGCCGGCAGTACGTGGCGGCCCGGAGCCGCACCCTCGACGGCACAGCGCTGAATCAACGGCTTGCCGCGTACCTTTCCCGGAACTACGGAGACCAGATCCGTTTCGATTCCAGCCCACCGCTTGCCGACCACCCGGTTTCCCAGGACGGTCGCTGGTTCATCACCGCGACACCTGCACCGAACTCGTCCCGTTTCGGTGTCGTGGGGCGCCGACGTATTATCGCCGCCGAGGTGAGACTTCCGCCGGCCTGCGATCCATCCACCTGCCTCATGCAGACATCCCGCCAGGGGTGGGTCTACCTGGCACCGGTAGGAAAGGACCTCGCGCTCGTCCAGGCCATGGTTCCTGGACCGGTGCACAACCCGCTCAGGCTCCTTTGCCACTTTCTCGACCAGACCGGGCTTGGTGCCCAGCTGGCCGAAGCACCAGCCCGCGCGTCGATCGTGCGGGCGGCACCGGGCCTTCTCGCGCCGCCCTGTGGACCCGGTTGGCTGGCCGTCGGTGCCGCAGCCGTTCAATTCGATCCCCTCAGCGGCTCCGGCGCCGCCCAAGCGGTACGAACAGCAATCCTCGCCACCGCGGCGATCGACGCGATCGACCGGGGAAATCGCGCCCAGGACGTTCTCGAACACTACGCCGCCCGCATTCACGCGGCTTTCACCGATCATCTTCGAAGCTGCCTCAAGCTGTACGGAGCGACGTTCCAGAGCGAAGCCTGGCAAGACGAGGTCGATGCCACCACGCTCGCACTGAGAAGATCAACCAATGACACGCGACAGATGAACTTCACACTCTCCGGATTCAGCCTTCAACAGCAGGGGTAAAAGCGAGCTTTACCCTCGCCACCACGCCGTTAATTGCTGCCGCTGACGACGACCGGGACGATCACCGCCACCATTACCGCTGCTTGGATCTCGCGAACGGCATCCGACACAGCCGTACCCGCGATGCCTCCGTCGGCGATCTCCTTGGCCCGCTTCTTCGCCGCCCGGCGCTGATCCTTGTCCACCAGACTGTCAACCAGGTCGAGCGGCACCAGCAGGCTGAGCAGCAACGCATCGCTGGTCGTGGGCTCGTGCTCGCCGCGATGGTCACCGGCGGATTCCTGACCGACCAGCTTGCCAACGGCGAGTACGCCCTGCCCGTCGAGCATGCCGGCATGTTGACCGGTGATTCAGCGACCAACGTCATGCCGGTGGTGTCCATAGACGAACTTGTCTTCCATGCTCGATTCGGCGGCAGCGATCGAGTTGCCGGGAAGGTCGATGTACTGACCGTTCGGGGTGATGGTGAACCGCCATTTCTCTGCTGTCGGGCTGCCCGTATGCACCCAGTGGATATACGCGGCTTCGATCTCATCCCAGAGGTGGCGCGAGCCGAGCTGGTTCACCTCGAAGGTGCTGATACCGGGTGCGTAGTCAACGCTGGCCCAAGACCGGGATACATGGTCCAGCAACCACACGGTGTACTCGCCGGAGTCATCAGTCGCACGACAACGGCGGAATTCACAATCCGGCACGAGCAGCCCCAGGGCCAATGCCGCGTGATAGTCGTCGGTCACCAGACCGGGGTGCACATCGGTGTGGCTGATCAGGGCCTTGTCCAGATCGTAGATGAAGTCAGCCACCCAGGTGACGGGGATGCGTTGGTCACGCAGCCACATGAAAGCCACATTGCCGACCAGGTGACCGGTTGCGATACCGTTCTCCCCTACGGTCAGCGACAACAGCGCGCCATTAAGGTAGGCGGTTCCCCAGGGCGTGACCACCCGCCCACCTGGCCGGGTCTGCGCCACCCACGCATACGGCACCTGCTGGACCGCCGCTGTGGATAGCACCCGGTCGTATGGTGCCCGGGATGGGTGACCTTGTGCGCCGTCACCAGTGATCACGGTCACGCCCTGGTAACCGGTGCCTGCGAGCACGACCCGCGCCCGGTCGGCCAGCACGGCATCCACCTCGATCGTGGTGACATTCTCCGCACCCAGCCGGTGTGCCAGCAGGGCGGCGTTGTATCCGGTGCCAGTGCCGATCTCACAGACCTTCACCCCGGGCTGGGTATCCAGGACGGTGAGCATCTGTGCGACGACATCCGGCTGGCTCGCCGAGCTCGAAATGCGATCCCCGATGAGTCCCGGCCCGACCGGGTTTCCGTTATCAACCTGAGTGATCAGAAATTGGCGAGGCGTGTACGCCAGGTGCAGCCAGTGGTCCGGGTCGTCCACCCGGCGAAACGGCACCAGTTCACCGCGTTTCTGGCGCCATATCAGGTCAGGGATGAAGTCATGACGGGGTACCGCGAGAAATGTCTCTCGCCACGCTGGATCCAGCTCGCCACTCATCGTGAGATCATCGACCATCTCACGCCGCAGATCCGCTGGATCATTCACTCCTTATCCTCCTCTTCCTCCGGCGCGCTGTGCTCACCCTCCGGCTCCTTTCGAGATATCAACGTTCCCGGTGGCACCCGACCGTCACCCTGTTGCTGGCTCTCGTCTCTTTCCTTGTTCTGATCGTAATGCTTCGCCACCGGAGCGTTCCTCTCAGTTTGGCAAGCTGCTGTGCTAGCGAGGTTTAGAGCGTGATCCCAGCCCAGCGGGCGAAGCCGGCCAGGGAGTCGGTAGCACGCCGGTCGTGCTCGGCAAGCAAATGCACGGTTTCGCGAACACTTGGGTGATAGCGGGTCTGCTGTGGGGCGACGCTGCGGCCCTGATTTAGCGCGCCGAGTGCTTTGGTGCGGTCGCCATGCAGTGTCCACGCACGGGCGACATCGATCCAGTGATGACCTGCTCGGGAGGGCTGCGCGTCCGGGGGGATCTGCACCTGCTCAGCTCGGCCGACCGCAGTGGTACCGTCGGAGAGCTCGACGGGTGCCGCAACCCAGGCAATATCAACGTTTGTCGCGTCGGCGTTCACGCCGTAGAAGGGGTGGGCGGGCACACCACCTGCGACCAGTCGACGCGCCTCGCTGATGTGTTCGTCGGCTCGATCCTGCGCACCCATCCGCGCGTGCGCTGTGGCCTGACGCAGGTGCAACACCACCCGCACCGCATCGGCTGCTGGCGAACGCTCGCTCTCGATAAGGGCATGAGTGCGGTCGATGGCCTGGAGTACTCCCCTGTAGTGGCCCCGGCGTAGTCGCACGCCGGTGTACCGGAACGTGGCCACGGCAACGCGCAAAGGATCGCCCGCATGCGCGGCGGCCGCGCGGCCGCACCGGGCGGCCAGCGCCCCCAAGTCGTAGTAACCGAACCGGAGGCTGACGGTCCGTGCCAGCTCGTAGGCGTCGTCGAGCAGCGCCCATGCCGTCTCTGCCTCGTGGCCTTGGTCGAGCATTACCAACGATCAGGTAGGCGTGGTTGAGGAGCTCCGGGAGGGCTGTGACGACCGTCGAGTACCGGGACTTCTCCCGGTCCGCCTGGCACCCATCCAAGCGGGCGCGCAGGTCAGCAGGTGACATCGGGAAGCCGTCCAGATCCGGATCTTCATCGCAGTCCAGCGCCATCCGAAGGGCGGGGATTCCGGCATGTTCGGCTTTCGGATCGGTAATAGGCGATCCGAAGGGCTCGCCGGTCAGCGCTTCGATGTCAATTCCCAAGGCACGGGCGACGACGGCGGTGAAGGCCGGAGATGCGGGGACCGCACCTTGCTCGACCTGAGCGACCAGGCTGGTGCTGACGTGGGCGCGGTTGGCGAGTTGCTGCTGGGTCAGCCCGGCCAGTTTGCGCTGGACAGCCACGCGACGGCCGACGGCTCCCTCGGGTGCGGATTCTTCGCACATCGTGATATTGGCCTCCTGGTCAGATGTTGATGTCGGCCCAGCGGGCGAAGCCGGCCAGTGAGTCCCAGGCGCGGTGGTCGTGCTCCATGAGCAGGTGCGCGGTTTCGTGAACCTGGGGGTGGTAGCGGGTCAGTTGCGGGGCGATCGTGCGGGCGTGGTGCAGCGCGTCGAAGGCGTGGGCGTGGTCGCCGTGCAGCGCCCAAGCCCGGGCGAGGTCGATCCAGTAGCGGGCCAGGCGAGCGGGCTCCTCACCGGTGGGGATCTTGATCTGCTCGGCGCGGGTGAGAGCCGTGGTGGCGTCGCCCAGTTCGACAGGGACGGCAACGGTGTGGATCTCGACGTTGGTCTCGGTGGCCAGCACGGTGTAGTAGGGGTTGGCCGGGATGCCGCGCAGGATCAGCTCACGAGCCATGCCCAGATGCGCGTTGGCCCAGTCGGGGGTGCCGAGCCGGGCGCGGGTGATCGCCTCGCGCAGATGCAGCGCCACCCGAACGGCATCCGCGGCGGGGGAGGTCTGGTCGGCAATCTTGTCGTAGATACGTTCGGTGAGCAGCAGCACACCGGTGTAGTCACCACGGTGCACGCGGAGTAGGGCGCGCTGATTGGCGGCGACCGCAACCCGCAACGGATCCCCGGACCGCTGGGCCGCGTCCCGAGCGTAGTCGTTGCACAAGGCCGCCAGATCGAGGTAACCGAAACGGTAGGCGACGGTCTGCGCCAGCAGATAGGCATCGGTGAGCAGCGCCCCCGCGGTCTCGGCTTCAGCGCCCGGGCAGGCCTGCTCAGCCAGCACAAAGCCGTGGCGCAGCAGTTCGGGCAGAGCTGCGCTGAGCTGGCGGTAGCGAGCGGCGGCCCGGTGCTGGTCACATTCGTCGAGCCGGGCGCGCAGCTGCGCGGCCGTCAACGGCGATGCGGTGTGCCGCGGCTCCTCGTCGCCGTCCAACGCCGCACGCAGTGCGGGGATCCCGGCGTGATCGGCATTCGGATCGGTGATCGCGGGTCCGTAGGGCTGCCCGTACAGCGTGTCCACCTCGACGCCCAACGCACGAGCGACAGCGACGGTGAACCCCGGCGCGGCCGCCACCCCTCCCCTTTCCACCTGGGCGATCAAGTCGGCGTCGACGTGGGCGCGAGCGGCGAGCTGCCGGCGGGTCAACCCGGACAGGGTGCGTTGGCGGGTGAGCCGATGACCGACAGAACCCGCAGGCGCAGCCAGTTCTTCCACGGCAGCAGACCTCCGCGTAGGTGAGACATCCTGCGACAAACGATGACAGGTTGATGCCCCTTGCGGTGGATCGGTAACGGGATTGGCAGTTCCTTGGGAGTACCAGAGTCGCATCTGTCGCGATAGTCGCACTGGCCGGGTCGCGATGACCGACCCCGCCGCACCGGTGGCACCACGTCCTTCCTGCATGCCCCCCATGAAGGCAGGTGCCGTCGATCGCCCCGGTCGGGTCTTCACCCCTCCCCCACGAAGGCTCGGCCGGGGCACCTCTCTGACCTCGTAACCAGCAATTCCTGACCGGCAAAGGGGATTCCGGATGGACACACTGATCAGCCTGGTCAATGCCCGCCTGCCCTCCAAGAAAACGTTCCGCGCGACGCTGCAGGGGGGCGTCGATGCCAGGGTTCGCCCAGAGGGCGTCACCGGGCTGGGGTGGGGAGGTGTCCGATGACGAGCCCCGCGTTGGTGTTGTCCATGGTGGACACCTGTACCAGGGAATTACATCTTGTTCCGGTCGAGGCAGTGGCGTTGCATCGGCGCTCGGGACGGTATCCCGCATTGTGTGGTGCGATCGTGCCCGCGGCCAGTCTGAGTACTCCACCGAGGCGGCACTGTCTGAACTGTGCCCAGCGGAATCGGGAAGAAAGCCGGGCGGCACAACGAAAGCAGGTCGAGCCGAGGGGGGTTCGACTTCGGTGGCCTTGGTGGCCAGGTCGCCGTCGGGTTCGTCTCAGACCGCGACCTGCTGGAAACCCTGACCCGGCTCGCCGCGATGATCACGATGTTCAGCAAGGACCTGGTCACCACCACACTGGATCAGAAAGTATCCATCGAGCTGACACTGCTGCTTCTCACCACAGCCGATCGTGTACTCCTAGGCATCATCCAGGGCAAGGACAGTGAGCTGTCGGACGGAAATGATGAGGGAGCACGATGATACTCACCGCCTGTGCGTGTTCTTCCGGCAGGAATACCCGACAGCGAGTTGCCGATGTCCTCGATCGATGACTGCACCAATGGTGCCGAGCGGACACGCGCATTCCCCAATACCGTCGAGGAGCGCAAACGGGCGGTGCGCTTGGTCCTCACCTACGCCCAGGACGCCGACGACGCTCACGAACTGTGTGCCACGCTCGGTCTGCATCCCCGTGAGGGACGCAGACAGACAATTCCACGCCTTCCGTAGTCTCATTGACAGCGACGCAGCGACCGACAACCCCTTCGGATTCTCCTTCTTCCATAACGGTGATCTCCGGTTTCGACTCAGAGTTCTTCCCTGTCACAGGGAAAGTCGCGGATGATGGTGTTGGGGTTTTCGAGCCAAACGGTTTGGGTGCTGGCGGTTATGGTCATTCCGAACTGTGAGAGGCCGGGTTTGCCCTGCTCATGCCACCAGTCGTAGGCGGCTTCGGCCTCGTCCCAGAGCCGGCGGGAGCCGAGTTGGCGTACCACGAGCCTGTCCGGTGAGGTGAGATGGGCGTCAAGTTGCGCCCATGACTTGGTGGTGATGTCGTCGAATTCGAGGATGTGATGGTCGTCGCCGAATTTGTTGAGCTCAACCGTGAGAGAACAGTCCGGGACCTGGAGTCCAATGGCGAAGGCGGCTTGGTCGCTGTTGATCATGCGGAAGAAGTCCCACCCGTGCACGTCGGTGGTGGTTACCTGGGCGTGCTCGATCTCGGCCTGGTCAGGTTCGTAAAAGCGCCGGCGCTGGGACCGCAGGCGCATGAAGGCGAGGTCCCCACCAAAGCGACCAGTCGCGGTGTGATCGTCTGCCACTCGGAGGGTCAACATGACCCCGTTGCAGTAATCGGTTCCCCACGGTGTGACGATCAGACCGTCGGGTCGGGTCTGCTCCACCCAGGCGCGCGGCACGATCTCGCGGACCGAAGCGGTCGCCACCAGCCGGTCATACGGCGCTGCGTCGAGGTAGCCTGCGGCACCATCCGCGCAGACGACCAGCGGGGAGTACCCGGCATGAGCCAGCGCTGCCCGCGCGGTGTCGGCGATCACGGGGTCGATCTCGATGCTGACCACCCGGCCGGACTCGCCGACTCGCCGATCCAGCAACGCAGCGTTCCAACCGGTGCCGGTACCGATCTCCAGCACCGAGTGGCCCGGACGTACATCCAGCGCTTCGAGCATGGCAGCCACGATCGAGGGCTTGCTACACGAACTGGACGGCGACCAGCCCGTACTACCGGGCGAGGTGTTTCCTTCGTCGACCTGGGTGATCACGGGCTCATTCCCCGCGACTAGCCCCTGCCAGCGCTGTGGGTCATCGTGTTTGGAAAGCGCGATGAATCCGGACCGTGGGTCACCGGCGTCGGTATCAACCCAGATGACATCTGGGATGAACGGATCGCGGGGCACCTCAGCGAGCAACTCCGGCCACTGTGTACAAGCGAACACCACGAACCACTACTCTTTCTCCGGGTTGTTCAGGTTCTCCGGGTTGTCCTTGTCATGCTTCCCGCTACCGTAGTCCTTCGGGGTCTCCGTCTTATCCGGTTGATAGATACCTTCGCCGTCACGGCTCGCATCGTGTTTGTTCGGCGTGTCCTCGCCTATCACAACCCCTCACTCTCGGTCTAGATAAGTTCGAATGCCCGCTAAAGCGAAATATCACAGAGTCACGCCGAGCCAGCGGGCGAAGCCGGCCAGGGAATCAGTGGCACGCCGGTCATGCTCGGCGAGCAAATGCACGGTCTCGCGGACGTCGGGGCTGTAGCGGGCCTTCTGCGGGGTGATCCTGCGGGCCTGGTTGAGCGCGGTGAGGGCCTTGGCGCGGTCGCCGTGCAGGGTCCAGGCGCGGGCGACGTTGATCCAGTGGCGCCCGACGGCGGAGGGCTCGTCATGTTCTGGAATCTGCACCTGTTCAGCTCGCCCGACCGCTGTTGTGCCGTCGGAGAGCTCGACGGCCGCCGCGACCCAGTGGAAGTCAACGTTGGCCGCGAAGGAATTCACGCCGTAGAAGGGCTGGGCGGGCACTCCCCCTGCGACCAACTGACGCGCCTCGTTGATGTGCTCATCAGCCCGATCACGTTGGCCCGAGCGTGCGTATACCTGCGCTTGGTGCAGGTGCAGATCCGCACGGACAGCGTGGGCGATCGGTGAGCTCTCTCCCTCGATGAGGACATGACCACGGTCGAGGACCCGAAGAACGGCCGGGTAGTCACCTCGGCGTAGCCGTGGGTCGGTGTACCGCAAGGTCGCCACCGCAGCGCGCAATGGATCTCCCGCTCGCGTGGCGGCATCGCGACCGCACCTGGCGGCTAGTGCCGCGAGGTCGAAGTAGCCGAAGCGGGAGGTGACTGTCTGAATGAGCGCGTAGGCATCGTCGAGCAGAGCCCAGGCCGTCTCGGCGTCGTGGCCGGGCTGGGCATTGTTGACGATGGCGTAGGCGTGGTTGAGCAGCTCGGGAAGGGCCGCGACCACCGCGGCGTACCGCGACTTCATCCGGTGGGCCTGACACTGGTCGAGGCGGATGCGCAGCTCGGTGGCCGGCATGGGGAAACCTTCGAAGTCGGGATCATCCTCGTTGTCCAGCGCGGCACGCAGGGCGGGGATTCCGGCGTGCTCGGCTTTCGGGTCGGTGATGGGCGGGCCGTAGGGCTGGCCGGTCAGTGCCTCGACGTCGATACCGAGAGCACGGGCGACGGCCGCGGTGAACGCCGGAGAAGCGGGGACCGCGCCTTGCTCGACCTGCGAAACCAGGCTCGTGCTGACATGGGCACGGGCGGCGAGTTGTTGCTGGGTCAGCCCGGCCAGTTTGCGCTGCACGGCGACGCGACGGCCGACTGCTCCCTCGGGCGCGGATTCTTCCATCGGAGTGTGGCCTCTCTTGGTCAGAGGGTGATGCCGGCCCAGCGGGCGAAGCCGGCCAGGGAGTCGGTGGCCCGCCGGTCGTGCTCAGTGAGCAGGTGCACGATCTCGTGGGCTTGGGGGTGGTAGCGGGTCAGTTGCGGGGCGATCGCGCGGGCGTGGTGCAACGCGTCAAGGGCTTGGGGGTGGTCGCCATCCAGGGTCCAGGCGTGGGCGAGGTCGATCCAGTGGCGGGCGAGGCGGCTGGGTTCCTCCCCGGTAGGGATCTTGATCTGTTCGGCCCGGATGAGGGCGGTGGTGGCGTCGCCGAGCTCGACGGAGACGGCGACGGTGTGGATGTCGACGTTGGCCTCGGTGGCCAGCACAGTGCAGTAGGGGCTGGCCGGGATCCCCCGCGTGATCAGCCCACGCGCCACGGCGAGGTGCTCGCCGGCCCGGTCGGGCGTGCCGAGCCGGGCATAGGTAAGGGCCTCGCGCAGGTGCAGCGCGACGCGGACGGCGTCGGCGGCTGGATGCGCCTGGTCAGCGATGGCGGCGTGGGCCCGGTCGGTGAGCAGGAGCACGCCGAAGTAGTCGCCACGATGCAGGCGAAGCAGCGCCCGCTGACCATCGACGACCGCGCGTCGCAGTGGATCCCCGGACTGACGGGCCGCCACCCGGCCGCGATGGTTGGCCAAGGCGGCAAGGTCGAAGTAGCCGAACCGGTAGGCGACCGTCTGCGCCAGCAGGCAGGCGTCGGTGAGCAGCGCCCCCACCTGCTCGGTCTCGGCGCCGGGGGGAGCCTGGGTGGCGAGCGCGTAGCCCTGCCGGAGTAGTTCGGGCAGCGCGACGCTCAGCTGCCGGTAGCGGGCCCCAGCGCGGTGTTGGTCGCACTCGTCGAGCCCGGCGCGCACCTGCGCCGGGGTCAGCGGCGGGCCGGTGGGCGGCGGATCCTCGTCGCCGTCCAATGCCACCCGCAGTGCGGGGACCGCAGCGTGATCGGCCTTCGGGTCGGTGATCGCGGGCCCGTATGGCTGCCCGTACAGCGTGTCCACCTCCACGCTCAGCGCGCGGGCAACAGCAGCGGTGAACGCCGGTGAGGCCGCCACCACTCCCCTCTCCACCTGGGCAATTACGTCGGCGCCTACCTCGGCGCGGGCGGCGAGCTGCCGGCGGGTCAGCCCGGACCAGGCGCGCTGACGGGCGAGCCGGTGGCCAACGGATCCCACAGGCGCGACCAAGGCTTCCACGACAGCAGACCTCCGGGTACTCGGCGAAACACCCTGCGACACACGATGCCAGGGTTGACACCGCCCTGTGACAAGTCGGCAAAGGATTGGGACTTCCTTGGCAGTACCAATGTCGCATCTGTCGCGATAGTACGGACCGGTCGAGTTGCGATAACCGGCTCGGCCGCCCCAGACGGCACCAGCGCCCTTCCTGCATCCCCCTCGAAAGGCGGGTGCCGTCAACAGCTCCGGCCGGGCCTTCACCCCTCCCCCCACGAAGGCCCGGCCGGAGCACCCATCGATCTCCCTGGTGCCGGTCGCCGTGACCGATACGACGCTGGGGCGTGCACTCGATCGGATGCGCCGGCACGTAGCCTGGCGCGCGCATCCCTCACCGGAGTGTTCCGCCCCGGGGTGACGGCTCCAGGGCATCCGGGAGGGGCGGGTGAGGAGAGGGCCATCATGGACGCTGAGGAAGCGGGCACGATTGGTTGGGCGCTGTGGCGGGTCCGTGATGATCGGGGAAAGTCGCTGCGGGTGATCGCCGAGCTGGCCGCGATGAGCAAGGACACCCTGAACCGGATCGAGCGCGGTCTGCGTTCCCCGACCCTCTCGGAGATTCGGGCGTTGGCCGACGCGCTGCAGATCTCGGTGTCGGAGCTGACCCGGCTCCCCGTGCCCGCACCCGCCAACGGGCATACCGACAGCACCATAGCGGCGGTTGACTTCGCGTTGATGGCGGTCAGCCACGATGTGGCACACGGGCAGGTGCTGCCCGTGCAGGTGCTCCGGGCGAGGATCACGGCGATGGTGGAGGAGCTGTGCCACTGCGAGCGGGAACGGGAGGTCGGCGCCGCTCTGCCCGGTCTGATTCAGGACCTGCATGCCAGCATCGCCGCTGGTCAGGATATGGCCGAACTGCTCGAGCTGTCGGCATGGCTGCACACTCAGGCCACTGCCCCCTGGCTGAGCGTCTCGGCTGCCGCGGTGGACCTGCGCGGGCAGGCCGTCATGCTGGCTCGGCACGCCGCTCAAGAGCACGGCGGCGCGGTCCCGTTGGGTCTGGTTGCTGCTGCCGGTGCGCGGGTGGCGCTGGCCAAAGGTGCCTTCGGTATCGCGCAGGACGGGTTGGACGCGGTGACCGTGCCGACGAACACCCCGGAGACGATGCAGCTCGCGGGTTTCCTCGCGCTGC
>JBOHHE010000471.1:0-3334 GCA_050700355.1 Pseudonocardiaceae bacterium | reverse complement strand
CGCCCATGTCCCAGTAGTTGTCCTTGCCGTCGCGGCGCTGGATCCGCTCAGCGGGCATCCCGGCGACCTTCCGCCAGAGCCGTTCGGCCTCCTCGTCGTTCTCGTACACGGTCACCCAGATGCGCTCCGGGTCGAATCCGTAACCACCGGCGTCCTGGCTACCGTTCACCAGCTGCCAGGCGTGCTCGATGGCGCCCTGTTTGAAGTAGTCCCCGAAGGAGAAGTTGCCTGCCATCTGAAAGAAGGTGTTGTGCCTGGTCGTCTTCCCGACCTCGTCGATGTCCGGAGTTCGCACGCACTTCTGCACAGAGGTCGCCCGGCGGTAGGGCGGTGTCACCTGACCGAGGAAGTAGGGCTTGAACGGCACCATGCCCGCGTTGACGAACAGCAGATTCGGGTCATCGAGCAGCAGCGAGGCGCTGGGTACCACTGTGTGATCGCAGCGTTCGAAGTGTCGCAGGAACCGGTGGCGGATCTCGTGGGTTTGCACGGGTCTTCCTCGAGAGGCGGGATGGGACGGCGGACGCGAGCCCGGAAGGGCAGGCACCTGGGCGGTACGCCTGAAGAGACTAGGCCCTGCGCGCTCGGGTGCCCTTCGATGACATCCAGCTCAGCCCACTCCCGCCCGTCTGGCGCGGCGCGACGACGTCGATGCCGGTGCGCCCGGTGACGGTGGCGTGCAGCTGCGCCTCCCGTTCGACCATCCCGGCGCGCACATCGGCGCCGAACGAGCCGATCGCAGCGGCAAGTTCCCGGACCGCGTCGCCGATGTTCTCCGCTGCGCCTGCGGGAGTCAGCCGGTGGGCGGCATTGCTGACTTTGCGGCTTGCCGTAACCCCGGCGGCGACGCCCAGACCGAACCAGATCATCCGCTTCACTGGCGGCCCCCTATCCGTCGACGCTCACGACGCACCTTGTCGCCGCGGTGCTCCTTCTCCCGGCGCGACTTGCTGCGGTGTCGCACCGCCTTGCTCACCCCATACGACAATGCCGCCGCGCGCACCAGCGGTCCACCGAGGGTGGCGGTGAACAGCGACGTCAGCGCCGAGACGTTACCGGTCACCGACTGGGCGTTCGCCGTGATCCCGTTCAGCCGCTCCAACTGCGTGTTCACCTGGGTCACCGTGGTGTTCGCGCCGGTGAGCAAGGGATCGGTATCCTCACTCGCCTTGCGGATGGCCCGCGACATCTCATCCAGGGTGCGGCCCATTTTGATCAGTGGTACGGCAAGCAGGGCCACCAGCACGACGAACGCACCGGCGGCGATAAGCGCGGCGATCTGGCCTGCTGGCACGTGCCCTCCTTGACTACGGCCGGTGACCGGTCTCGACCACGCAGCGGCCGTCCCGGTGACGGCGCTCAGATTACCGCGTGACAGCGGAGATCAGGGCGGTGGGAGGGATCGTGAGGAGGCACTGTCACTCCCACTTACCGTGACTCGCAGGACAGCAGGATGTCGTTCTGGTTAGCCTCGCCTAAATCACACATCGATACAGAGCACTGACGGAGGTTCCGTGATCCCGGCCGCCATGGCCCCAGCCCGCCTTCCCGCATCGCCTGCCGAACACCTGGAGACAGAGGGCAGCGGGCAGGCCATCCCGTCGGCCACCCTGGCAGGCGGCGCTGCGGGTCTGACCGAACTCACCAACCTCATCGCCCGCACCATGACCGGAGCGCTCCGTGAGAATCCGAGCAGGGGCCCGCTGCCGCCGGGCACTCCACAGGACGTCCTCGACGCCGCCAGGGCACTGCTCGGTCCGGCCGAACTATCCGAGCACGGGATGGGATCCGACGTCGCGCTGCACTGGTTGGCAACCACGCAGACCCGCTACGGGCTCGACCTGCACCACCCGCATGCCGCCGCGCACCTGCAACCGCCGCCGCTGACCGTCGCGGTGGCTGCGGACACCCTGGCCTCAGTGGGCAACGCGTCATTGGACACCTACGACTCCGGACCGGCCGCGCTCGCCGTTGAGAGCTGGGTGATCGAGGTGCTCGCCCGGTTGGCCGGAATGGGCGGCGCCGGCGGAGTGCTCACCCCAGGTGGGTCGATGTCCAACCTGCTCGCATTGCTGCTCGCCAGGGACCATGCCGCCGGCAGGCGTGGGGTCGACGTTCGCCGCGACGGCCTCGCCACGCTGCCCCGGCCGGTGGTGTTGGCCAGCGAGGTGGCGCACTTCTCGGTACAGCGCGCCTGCGCCGCACTCGGTCTCGGCGAAGCCGCGGCGCATCCCGTCGAAGTCGATTCCCGCTACCGGATGCGACCCGAGGCACTGGCCGCCCGGCTTGCTGAGCTGGGTCGTAGCTGCACCCCGATCGCGGTGGTGGCCACCGCGGGCACCACCGACTTCGGAAGCCTGGACCCGCTCCCCGAGATCGCCGAGGTGGCGGCCGAGCACCAGGTGTGGCTGCACATCGACGCCGCATACGGGTTCGGTGCCCTGTTCTCCGACCGGTTGGCTCCGCTGCTGCGAGGTCTGAACGCCGCCGACTCAGTCACCCTGGACCTACACAAGATCGGCTGGCAGCCCGCCGCCGCGAGTGCGGTGCTGGTCCGCGACGTCGCCTCTTTCGCGCCACTGGACTACCGAGTCGACTATCTCAACCCGCTCGACGATACCGCGGCGGGATACGACGGATTACTGGGGCGCAGTCTGCAGACCACCCGCAGGGCGGACGCCCTCAAGATCGCCGCCACGCTGCTTGCG
Source organism: Pseudonocardiaceae bacterium (assembly GCA_050700355.1). Classification (GTDB taxonomy): domain Bacteria; phylum Actinomycetota; class Actinomycetes; order Mycobacteriales; family Pseudonocardiaceae. The sequence goes on along the minus strand of JBOHHE010000471.1, from coordinate 626 downwards.
CACGGCCGAGGCGGGCTGGGGCGGATGGTCGACATCTGCCACGACCTCGCCCGGCACGCGCAGCGGCGAATCGATGCCGAGCCAAGGCTGGAGCTGGTGTCCCCCGCTGAACTCACCACCGTGGTGTTTCGTTACCTGGGCTCACAATCCGGCGGGAACAGCAGGCTCAACGCCGAGCTGCGCCGTCGCCTGCTGCGCAGTGGCCGGGTCCTGGTCGGCCGGACGATGGTGGCACTGGATGGGCCCGCGGCGCCCCCGTCGGTATGTCTCAAACTCACTCTCCTCAATCCGGCCGCCCTCCCGGAGGATATCGATGTTCTGCTGAATGCCGTGATAGCTGCGGGCCACGCCGAGGAGACCGCATGACAATCGCCGCTACCGAGACCGACCCGCTAAGGACCGGAACGCCGCGCGCCGCCGCCGAGCATGCCCACCTCGAAGCGCTGCTGCGCTGCTGGACCAGGGAAACCAGCACTTCCGTACACCCGGGACCTCTGCAGCTGCCCCTGCCGGCGACCGGACTCACCCTGGTCACCGACGTCCAGTATGCGTCGGCGACCGGCTGGCACCGGTTCGGGCCGGTCCGGCTGCGGCGCGCTGACGGCGTGGACGCCGGCGTGGTGGAC
>JBOHHE010000470.1:0-2263 GCA_050700355.1 Pseudonocardiaceae bacterium | reverse complement strand
GGTGCTGGCCGTGTCCTGGTTCGGTGTCCGGGGTGTCGGGCCAGGGGGGCGGGTACCGCGTGGGGGGCCGTCTGTTGGGGTCGTGATCGTTGTTGCGGAGAACCAACGATCACGGGAGGGTTGGTGGGGGTCGGGCTGCTGGTGGGGGTGTCCGAGGTGGGTGCTTGTTACTCGTCGTGACATTGGAGGCTGGTCTCGATCCCCTCCGTGCATCAGCTGAACGTTTACGCTGCGCTGGCCCGGGCGACATGGCTGTTCACCGTGGCCGGTTTCGGCGGTAGATTGCCGGCCTCACATCGCATGAGGGGGTGGCTGGACTGTCTCGGAGCTGGTTGACGGCCAACGCGTTGCTGATGCTGGTTCTGGCAGCTTGCGCGTCGGGTGCGGGGACTGGTCCAGTGGCCTCCCGACCGGACAATGGTCCTGTCCGCAGCCCTGCTACCGCGCCACCCAGCGTGCCGGTATCAGCGCCGGTGCCGGTGATGCCGAGCGAATCGCCCGCTGCCGCGGACCGGCCAGTTGACGTCGCAGACCGGCCGGGTGACGTGATCGCGCATGGGCCCCGAGATCGGTCGATGGTCGCGCTGACGTTTGACGCCGATATGTCTCCTGCGATGCTGGAGCGGCTGCGTGCCGGTACCGTGCGCAGCTGGTACGACGTGAGAATTGTCGCAGAGCTGCGGCAGACCCATACCCCGGCGACCATTTTCGCCACCGGTTTATGGGCCATCGAGTATGCGAACGAGCTCCGTGAGATCTCCGCCGATCCGCTGTTCGAGATCGAGAATCACTCGTTTACCCACGCTGCGCTCCACGGGCCATGCTATGGGCTGGACGTGCTGACCTCCCCGGAGGAAAAACTTCACGAAGTCATCGATTCGGCACAGATCCTGGCGGACGTCACCGGGCGGATGCCGCAATTCTTCCGGTTTCCGGGCGGCTGCTATGCACCTGCTGATGTCACCCTGGTCCAGGATGCCGGTGAGCTGCCCGTGGGCTGGGACGTCGTGTCGGGCGATCCGTTCCAGCACGATCCCGCAGTGATCGTGCGCAACGTGCTCGACAACGTGGGACCAGGCTCTATCGTTGTCCTGCACCTCAATGGTGCGCCCAATGCACCCGCCACCGCCACCGCCCTTCGCGAGATCATTCCCGGCCTGCACGCACGAGGCCTCCGTCCCGTCACACTCGCAGAGCTGCTGAGCGCTGGATAACGGCGTGGCCTACCCGATCTCGGGGACGGTGGGGCCGAGGAGGTCGTCGGCGTCGACGATGCGGTAGGCATAGCCCTGTTCGGCGAGGAAGCGCTGGCGGTGCGCGGCATAATCGGTGTCCAGGGTGTCGCGGGCCACCACTGAATAGAAGTGCGCCTGGCGCCCGTCGCCTTTGGGACGCAGCAACCGGCCGAGGCGTTGCGCTTCCTCCTGGCGGGAGCCGAAGGTGCCGGAGACCTGCACCGCCACCGACGCCTCGGGCAGGTCGATGGAGAAGTTGGCCACCTTGGACACCACCAGCCGGCGCACCTCACCCCGGCGGAATGCGTCGTAGAGGGCTTCGCGCTCCTTGTTCCGCGTCGAGCCCTGTATCACCGGGGCGTCCAGGGCTTGACCCAGCTCCTCCAGTTGGTCCAGGTAGGCGCCGATCACCAAGGTTGGCTCGTCGGGGTGGCGGTCCAGGATGGTGCGGACGACGGGGATCTTGGTCCGCGCGGTGGAGCACACCCGGTAACGCTCGTCGGGCTCGGCAGTGGCATAGCTGAGCCGCTCGGCGTCGGTAAGGGTAACCCGGACCTCAACACATTCCGCAGGCGCGATCCAGCCCTGTGATTCGACGTCTTTCCACGGTGCGTCGTATCGCTTGGGGCCGATCAGGGAGAACACGTCACCCTCCTGGCCGTCCTCCCGCACCAGGGTGGCGGTGAGCCCGAGCCGGCGGCGGGACTGCAGATCGGCGGTCATCCGGAAGACCGGCGCGGGCAGCAGGTGCACCTCGTCGTAGATCACCAGGCCCCAGTCCCGGGAGTCGAACAGGTCCAGGTGACGGTACTCGCCCTTGGACTTACGTGTCATGACCTGGTAGGTCGCGATCGTCACGGGACGGATTTCCTTGCGCTCACCGGAGTACTCGCCGACCTCGTTCTCCGACAGCGAGGTGCGGGCGATCAGTTCGCGCTTCCATTGCCGGCCTGCGACGGTGTTAGTGACCAGGATCAGCGTGGTCGCTTGAGCTTCCGCCATTGCGGCGATCCCGACCAGTGTCTTGC
>JBOHHE010000469.1:0-26323 GCA_050700355.1 Pseudonocardiaceae bacterium | reverse complement strand
GTCGTCGACGACTCGTTCAACACCGACAACAGCGAGACCAACGTCGACGCTTCCGATGACGACACTGTCGACACTGTGGTGGACAGCTCGTTCAACTCCGATGACGACGGAGCCGACCTCGACCTCGAATTCGCCGATGAGACCGCCCCGGTCGCCTAGGGCAACCAGCCGATCCGGCCGCGCAGCACCGCGTATCCGACGAACGCGACGACGTCGATCAGCGCGTGCCCGATGACCAGCGCCCACAACCGAGAGGTGCGCTGCCACACCCGGCCGAACACGATGCCCATCACAACGTTTCCGACGAATCCGCCGAACCCCTGGTAGAGGTGATAGGAGCCGCGCAGCACGGCGCTGGCCAGCAGAGCGCTCCCCTCGCCCCAGCCCAGCTGTCGCAGCCGGGTGATCAGGTACCCGACCACCAGCAGTTCTTCGGCCAGCGCGTTGGCTATCGCCGAGGCCAGCAACACCGGGACGCGCCACCAGGTGTCGTCCAACGCCGAGGGCAGCACGGTGAGGTTGAGCCCTGCGGCGCGAGCAAGCAGGTACAAGCCCAGCCCCGGCACCCCGATCAGCGCGGCCAGCCCCACGCCGATCCCGGCATCCCTGGCCGGGGCGCTTCGGTCCAGCCCCAGACTGCGCAGCCCGATCCCGCTGCGCCATAGCAGGTAAACCCCCAACCCACCCCAGGCCGCAAGCTGAATAACCCCGGTGAGCTGGTAAAGCAGATCCAGCAGATCGGCCTGCCGGGCGGGCGCATTGAGCGCCACCGACTGCTCAGCCAGCCCCACCGGCGCGAGCAACGCATCCACCAACGCCAGCAGCCCCCGCACCCCCGCCAGCCCCAACGTCACCGCTCCCACCAGCACAACCTCAACAACCAGCCCCCGCCGCCCCTCCCTCGCGTGTCCGTCCCTCATGCTCGGTATGTCCGTCCCTCATGCTCGGTATGTCCGTCCCCCATGCCCACGTGGCGGGGGTGCGGGGCGAGCGTATGGTGAGTCGAATGTGGCGGTTCGCGCTCTCCCGACGCTGGTGGGCGGGGCACGTGCTGGTGGCGGCAGGCTGCGGGGTGTTTCTGGCGCTGGCCCGCTGGCAGTGGGACCGGGCATATTCGATCACCGGTGATTGGCAGAACCTCGGCTACGCACTCCAATGGCCACTGTTCGCCCTTGTCCTCGTCGCATGCTGGTTGCGGTTCCTGTGGCTGGAACAGCGATCACCTCGAGATCGAGATCCCGCGCTCACCCCGCCCCCCCGGCTTGCTGTGCATACCTCATTGCCCGCTCCCCGAGGACCCGGATCCCGAGAGGACGATGCCGACGATGAGCTCGCCGCGTACAACGCCTACCTCACCCGGCTCGCCGAGCGGGACCGGGAACACTGACGCCCGCTCGGTGGTGGAGCTGCGGTTACTGGCCTACCGGGTGATGGCCTACCTCACCGGTGTCCTGCTGCTGCTGTGTACGTCGATGGTGCTCAAATACGGGTTCGGCCGCGACGATCTGAACTGGAGCGCCTACGCGCACGGCTGGATGTATGTCGGATACCTGATCACGGTGTTCGTGCTGGGCAGCGCGGTGCGCTGGCGGCCGGGCCGGATGGCGCTGGTGGCGTTGGCGGGCACCGTCCCCCTGATGTCCTTCGTGGCCGAGCGCAGCGTGACGCGGGAAGTGCGTGGCTTCAGATGACCCGTCAGCGTGGCAGTAGGGTGATCGGGTGGCATCGGTGTTGAACCTGCATGTCCCTGATCCGAGAGGCGTCCCGCCGCTACTCACGCGCCTGGTAGATGATGCAGTCCTCTTTACGTTACCCAGCGTAAGCATGGCAGATGCTGTCCGTAAGCACCTTGCCGGCCGGGGCACGGCGTACGCGGGGATGGTCGGATGCCTGCTCTGCCCGACCTCTCGGCTCAGCGAGCTGGTCACCCAGCTGCGCAAGCGGCCACCCGAGCGGCCGGTGGCCCTGTCGCTGGTCGCCAACACCGGGCTCGGCGGCCTACCCAAGGCCATCTCCTTCGCCCTGGACAACGAACGGTTGGTCGACGTCCGGATGGTCGAGGTGGCCGCCCCCTCTGATGTGGATTCCAATTGGCTGGTCGCACTCACCGAGTTCGTACCGGATGACGTGGTACGAGTGGTGGAGCCGCGCCGAGGCAGGCCGGATTGGCTCGATGGGGTGCGCCGGGTTGCCGAGGCGGGTTGCTGGCCCAAGCTGCGTTGTGGAGGCAAGTCCACCGAATCCTTCCCCTCCGTCGAGGAGGTGGCGGAGTTTCTGGCCATCGCGACCAGTACCGGCCGCTCATTCAAAGCCACCGGCGGGCTGCATCACTCGGTCCGTCAGCACGACGAGGCCACCGGGTTGACCCATCACGGCCTGCTCAACATGCTGGTCGGCACGGCCCGCGCGGTGTCCGGTGCGGACGTCCATGAAGCGCTGCACTGCACCGACGGTCAGGCGCTGGCCGCCGAGGTGGGCACATGGCCCGACCATCGGGTGCGGGCGGTCCGCGACGTGTTCGCCTGTTACGAGTCGGCTTCACGGCGGGCGCCGGTGCTCGATCTGATTCGATTGGGCCTGCTCCCGGAGCCCGAGCTGCAGCCACGCGCCTCCACAAGGCGGTGCCAGCGGTAGTCAACCCACCGGGGCCCAACCCAGTAGGGATCAACCCAATGGGGATCAACCCAATGGGGATCAACCCAGTAGAGCTGTTATCCCCGCCACGACGGCGAAGCCCGCGAACACCATTCCCGCGATTCGCTGCAGCCACGTTGTCGGCAGCCGGGCCGCGAATCTGGTGCCCACCGCTACCGCCAATACGGCGACTGTCACCAGCGCCAGCCAACCGCCCAATCCCACCGAGAGCGGTTCGCCGTACCGGGCGGTGAGTGCCGCGACGGCGAGCTGAGACGCGTCGCCCCACTCCGCCGCGAACAGCACCCCGAACGACAGCGCGACGGCCCGCCACCATGGCGCGATTCCGGTGTCCTCTGTCACGTCCACGTCTTCCGCCGCACTCGTGCTGAAGCCCTCTCGTAGCAGCAATGCCGCACCCACGGCGAACATCACGCACACCACCACGGCGACGAGGCGCTCCGGCAATAAGGTCAGCACGTGGCCGAAAGCAACCGCGATCACGCACTGCACCGCGAACGCCGCCGATACTCCCAGTAACACCGGTCCCGGTCGGTACCGCCCGGCGAGCAGCAGCGTTGCGACCATCGTCTTGTCCGGCAACTCGGCGGGCAGTACCAGCGCGAAAGCGAGCAGCAGCGGTGTGAGTTCCACTCAGGGGCCGTTAGTAGCCATCCGACGCGATGGGCTGGCTCAACGTGAAGGTCCGGCCACCGTCTGTGGAGGCGTAGATCCCACGATCCGTGGCGATGTATACCTCGCTCGGCCCGTTCGTGGCCAGCGCGGCCGGGACGCCCTCCACGGTGCCGAGCCTGACCCAGGTGGCGCCGTGATCGCTGCTCGTGCCGACGATCCCGGTCGGCCCCACCCCCACGATGAGGTTCTCGATCGACCAGTCCACCAGCTTCAGGCTAGGCGCACTGGTGATTCGGATGAAGGTGCGGCCACCGTCCGCGCTGTGCGCCAACCCCTGTGCGGTGGTGGCCAGCAGGAACTGGGGATCCTGGGGCGAGGCGGCCAGGTCGGCCAGCGGCAGCTGCGCCCTGCGCTCCCAAGTCGTGCGATCGGAGCTGACCATGATCTGCTGGGTCTGGCTGTCATAACCGAAGATCGTGTCCTGCTTGACGTCGATCGTGTGGAAATCGACCTCACCCGACAGCGACACTGGCGTCCAGGTCACGCCCGCATCGCGACTCTCGATCAGCCCGAGATTGGCCGGCTGGTCCTCGCCGGGAGCGGGGTGCCCACTGCCGAGATAGTGACCGGGACCGAGGATGAAGAACCCCATGGTGTCCTGACTGCTGCTGCCGACCCGCTGAGGTTCGCTGCCAGGCTGAATTCGGAACAATCCGTGGTGGCTTGCCGCATACAACGCCCCATCACCCGGGTCGAACCCGAGCGCGTGGATATGCTCCATCCCCGCGTCGTGGTTGTCTGCACCGCATCCGGAGAGCGCGGCAAGTACCGCCACCGCCAGCGCTGCCGCCTGAAGAACCCGCCATACCGGCCGATCGACTGCCCCGCACATCCTTCAGTCCTCTCAGCTGCCCCGATTTCTGAAAACCATAATGGGCTCGACGCATCGCCCGTCGCGCACCCCCGAGCCGGCCAGGTGTGTCGGGCCCAACTCACCCTCCCCATGGAGGCGCAGCTGATCAGATCTCCTTGTTGCGAGCGCGACGGACTTTGTCCTCGCTGTCCTTCGTGATATTCCAGGCGCCTAGCGTATTGTCTGAGAGATCGTTGTCTTCGATCACTCCACTACCGTACTCGTGGATCCACACTGCCTGATATCCGTTGCGGTTAATTCGATTGCGGCGCAGGACCAGGTTTCCTCCGGTTGTGATATCCACCCCGCTGAGGGTGTTACCGATGATGTCGTTGTCCTCCAGTGTACCCAATCCATTATTATGGACAAAGACGCCGGCTGTTTTGCCGTCGTAGATTCGGTTGCGGCGCAGCGTCGGGTTTCCCCCGGTTCGGATTTCTACTCCGGCGTAGGTGTTGCCGATGATGTCGTTGTCCTCCAGCGTTCCCAGCCCATTTTCACGGATAACCACGCCGACTGTCTTGCCATCGTGAATTCGGTTGCGGCGCAGCGTCGGGTTTCCCCCGGTCTCGATATCCACCCCGCTGAGGGTGTTGCCGGCGATGTCATTGTCCTCCAGCGTCCCCAACCCATTATCATAGACATAGACGCCGGTTTCGTTACCGTCGTGAATCCGGTTGTTGCGTAGGCGCGGATCAGCCCCGCCATGAATCGCGACACAGGAGCCGCTCCGGCTGATGATATCGCATCCTTCGAGCTCCAATCGGCCCTGGCCGATATCCACCCCGTACCAGACCTTTTTTCCACCGAGCTGCAGTAATGTCAGATTGGTGACACGGCCGATGTTGGTTCTGAATAACAGTACATTCGCGTTCTGGGCCTGGACCACGATCTCGCCCACCGGGCCCTGCCCGATGATCTCCAGCGGCTTGTCCAGCACCACGCTTTCCCGATAAAGACCGGGACGGACCAGGATGCGGTCTCCCGGGCGGGCGGCCCGGATCGCCGCGGTGATGGTGGGAAAATCTCCACGGTGCAGTGGGTCCACCACGTGGGTGGGCGGTTCCTGTTTGACCGTCGAGGACCGCTCGGTTGCATCCCGGGGCGTCTGCGCGGTACCGGTGGTCCGTTTCGCGGCACCATCTTGTTCGGGCTGACCCGCACGCGGGGGCGGTTGCCGCAACGTCTCCCGGATCCGCACCGCCAGCTGGGCCAGCGCCTTACGGACCACCGGCGCGGTGAACGGCTCAAAGCGCAGCTCTCGCCAGTCGGCGTACTGCCGGACGAACAGAGTCGTAGCCACCGGATCTGAATCCCGCAGAGTGGGGTCATCCAGCTGTGGGGTGCCCACGTAATACACCGGCAGGATCAGGTCGCTGCGGCCGAGCTGACGTTCCCGCTCCACAAACCGGATAACTTCCTGGCGGCACGCCGGGCTGGCGAAGAAGCCGGGGGTCATCACTGGAATCAGCAGTGTCACGGTGTCGAGGGTCTCGTTGATGCGGGTCTGCCAGTTCTGCCCCCAGGCGATGTCGGTGCGGTCTTGGAAGATGGGGAACTCCTGGCCGATCTGCATCCGCACCTCAGCGCTGAGCCGCTCGCGGAACTGCGAGATCAGACCACCCTCATGCTGATCGTCCACACGCACATAGCTCAGAAAAGCAGCCGGCTCTGGACTTCCCATAAATTGTCTCCACCATGATCGACCCGTCAACGTGCGGATCATACAGCCAGCAAGTCCAACGTCGGATCTTGGACTGCCAGGCGATGACCTGGGCATGAAGATCGGCGAAGGGTTCAAGGTAACCGGTCGCTCAACCGTTGACGGCGTCGCCAGGTCACCCACCCGCACCTGCGCGAGGTGGGCGTATCCCGAGAGAAGCACGCTCAGGGTATGCGGTTGACTTGGCGGTGAGCAGCGACGATGGCAAGCGCCGCGTGCAGTTGCCCATCGTCCACGGGACGGCGATCCCTAAGCAGGTACAGGTCGGCGTAGTCGCGCCAGCGAGTGTTGGCGCGCAACTACGTTGGGCTTGTCCTGCTGATCATTTCCCTCTGCCGAGATATTTGCCGCGACGTATCCGGCGCGGTATGGCGCAGTATTCTGCCGTTTCATGCCAAAAGCAGCCCGCGTGCTGGCCGCGCTTACTGTAAGCGTGAGCGGTGGACCGAAGATCCGCCGCACCCGGGTCTCATCGAGTCCTCGTGAAGGAGGATCGCCAGCGGGCGTGGGCCACCGGAGTGCCCAGCCGGGGCCGGGTGGGTACCTCGTAGGCTCGCCCCATGCCGGTGACTGCCTATCTTGGACCCGAGGGGACGTTCGCTGAGCAGGCGGCGCTGGTGCTGAGCCCTGGGGACGAGTTGCGGCCGGCGGCGTCAGTGCTCGCGGCGATCGCCACGCTTCAGGCCGGGGAGGTCGACGGGGCGTGCGTGCCGGTGGAGAACTCGGTGGAGGGCTCGGTGCCCGCCACCCTGGACGCGATGGCCGAGGCTGAGCCGGTGGTCGCGGTGGCGGAGACCGTGCTGCCGATCCGGTTCAGCGTGCTGGTGCGTCCGGGCACCGGCGCGGCTGACGTTCGCATCGTGGCCACGCATCCGCACGCCGCAGCACAGGTTCGGGGCTGGGTCGCCGAGAATCTGCCCCACGCGACGATGGTGCTGACCGCCTCCACCTCGGCGGCTGCGGTCGCGGTGCTCGAGAGAGAGGCCGACGCGGCGGTGTGCGCGCCGGTCGCGGCGCAGCGCTACCCACTGGCCGAGCTGGCGACCGGGGTGCACGACGTGGGTGGTGCGGAGACCCGCTTCCTGCTGTTGCGCCACCCCGGGACACTGCCATCACCCACCGGTGCGGACCGCACCTCGTTAGTCGCGGTGGCCGCTCATCGGCCGGGTGCGCTGCTGGAGGTGCTCGCCGAGTTCGCGTTGCGCGGGATCAACCTCACCCGGATCGAGTCTCGTCCGATCAAGGACAAGTTGTGGGAGTACCGGTTCTTCCTGGATTGTGAGGGCCATATAGCCGATGCGGCGGTCGGGGAGGCGCTGGCACAGCTGCATCGGCGGTGTACGTCGATTCGCTTCCTCGGCTCCTATCCCCGCTGCAACGGGACGTCGCGTCCTGGTCCCGACCCGGGGGGGTTCATCGCCGCCCAGCAGTGGCTCGCCGCGGTGCGTGCCGGGCGTAGCGCATGACGTCGCGGTGAGCGCGCTGCGCCTGGTTCTGGTCCGGCACGGACAGACCACGGCCAACGCCGAAGGCGTCCTGGACACCTTGCCACCGGGCAGGCCGCTGAGCGACGAAGGTCACCACCAGGCCGAGGCGCTGGCGCAGCGGCTGGCCGGCGAACCGGTGGTGGCGGTGTACGCCAGCCGGGCGCTGCGCGCCCAGCAGACCGCGCACCCGGTGGCGGCCCGGCACGGCCTGGCTGTGCAGGTCCTCAGCGGGGTGCACGAGGTGTTCATCGGTGATCTGGAGGGGCGACGCGAGCCGGCGGACCACGAAACCCTGCATCAGATGTACCACGCCTGGCATTCCGGCGACCTGCACTGTGCACGGCCTGGCGGGGAGTCGGGCAAGCAGGTGCTGGCACGCTACCTGACCGACGTCGCGGCGATCCGCGCTGCGCATCCGGACGGCACCGTGGTCCTGGTCAGCCACGGTGCCGCCATCCGGCTCACGGTCGTCGCGCTGGCGGCCAACGTCGACGGTTCGTTCGCCGGGCCGCGCCGGTTGCGTAACAGCGCCACCGTGCTCCTGGAAGCCGAGAAGTCCGGCTGGCGTTGCCTGCGCTGGGACGGCATCGAGTTGGGTTAACCTCCCACGGCGACCGGTGGCACCAGGGATGCCTGGAAGGGCACGGTACCGAGGGCGAGCGAGACGGTGCCCAGGTCGCCGTGGGCGTTGAGGTAATTCAGCTCCCTGGACAGGTCACCGACCTCGTTGCTGCCTGCTACGGGAAGCAGCACCAGGGTGGAGAGCACTCCGAGGGCCTTGCCCTCGCCGGTCATGAAGCCACTGCCGGAGTCACCGGGGATACCGGGCGTCAGCGTGAAGCAGCTGTGTGACCAGCCATCTCCCTGATCGCCGAGGCTGATTCCGGTCTTCGGGGACAGCTGGGTGAGCCCGCCTCGCAAGGATGAATTGCCGTAGGACACCAGCAGGTCACCGAAGGCGGTGGGCTCGGTGGCGATACCGGTCGGACCGCCGAAGATCGGCACGCTCGGATTGACCTTGTCACGGTCGGCCGGGTCGACCTTGACAAGCGCGAAATCATTGAAAGCACAAGCGTTGGAGTCCTGTTCGCCGCGCTCGACCATCGTGATCCACGAGCTGTATGCCAGTGTCCCCGGCTTACTGGCTCCGGCGATGGTGACCGGTGTGCCGAGTGGCTTGCTGCTCGAGGTGCAGCCACTGGTCTCGGTCGGGCTTCCGGTACCGGCGCAGTGCGCGGCCTGCCCGATGAACACGTCGGTGTCGTTGTGGAAGACGAAGTTGGCGGTGCACTGACCGCCCTCGGTGTCGAGTTGCACCCCGGGGTGAACAGTGGCCTGCCCGGCCTGCGCCCAGATCGGAACTTCGGCCGAGGCGGTGCCGGGTATCAGCACCGAGGCCAACACCGTGACGGCACCCACGGCGGCGGCGGCAACGGTGCTGCGGGATCTGTCCATGATGCGATGCTGCATGCGAGCTGTCCTATCCGTCGGCCCCGGCTTCAAGGTCCGCCACCGACTGCGCCCGGACGTCATCTCAGTACGAGCAAACAACCAGTGACTAGGCGTGATAGTACTCCGTATGGGGCAAGCCGAGTTGGTTACCCAGGGGCAAGGAAGGGGCGCCGCTTTCCCCCTGATCCGCACGGAGTCGGCACGGAAGTTTCCGGCTCGGTAGCAGGGGGTAATCGCGAGTGTTCAGCAATCAGCTTGCCGGTCCTTGACGAGCGGACCGACGACCACGAGGACTCAGCATGGCCGCCCCCACGGAGGTACCCCGCAAGGTGACAGTCCGGCTGGATACCGGGCTGCGTCAGGATGTCGGCAGGACAAGCCTGCTGTTCACCGGCGTCGGGGCGATCATCGGCTCCGGCTGGCTGTTCGGAGCGCTGTACGCCGCTCAGATCGCCGGTCCGGCCGCGATCCTCTCCTGGATCATCGGGGGGATCATGGTGATGGTCATCGGGGTGGTGTACGCCGAGCTGGCGGTGATGTTTCCGGTTTCCGGCGGCATCATCCGCTTTCCGCATTACTCCTTCGGCTCGTTCGCGAGCTACAGCTCAGGATGGACGAGCTGGCTCGCGGCGGCCGCGGTGACGCCCATCGAAGTGCTGGCGACCACTCAGTACGCCGATCCCTACATTCCCTGGCTGATGGACTCCACGAACGGCGTGTTCGTCCTGACCGGGCCGGGCCTGCTGGTGGCGATCGCGCTGATGTTCGTCTACAGCGTGGTCAACGTGCTCGGGGTGAAGCTGCTGACCCGGCTGAACAACGTGCTGGTGTGGTGGAAGCTGGCCGTGATCGCCCTGGTCGTTCTCGCCTTCCTCGTCCTGGCGTTCAACCCGGGCAATCTCGGTGCGGTGGCCGGTTTCGCCCCCTCCGGCTTCGGGGCTGTTTTCGCTGCCATTCCCGCGGCCGGTGTCGCGTTCGCGTACCTGGGATTTCGCAACGGCATCGAGTTCGCCGGGGAGACCGACGACCCGCAGCGCAATGTGCCGTTCGCGGTCATCGGCTCGATCCTGATCACCGGGATCATCTACGTCCTGTTGCAGATCGCCTTCATCACCGCGGTGCCCGCCGAGCTGCTGGCGGGTGGCTGGGCACAGCTGACGTTCGCCGAGGGTGAGGTCGCCGGCCCGCTGGCCGGGCTGTCCCTGGTGCTCGGGGCGGTCTGGCTGGCGGTGCTGCTGCGGGTGGATGCCGTGATCTCACCCGCCGACACCGGCCTGATCTACGCGGGGGTGACGACCCGGCTGTCCTACGCCAATGCCCGCAACGGCAACGCCCCGCAGTGGCTGACCCGGCTCAACTCCCGCGGCGTCCCGTGGCTTTCGGTGCTGCTGATGTTCGTGGTCGGGTGCTTGCTCTTCCTGCCGTTCCCCGGTTGGCGGCAGTTCATCGGGTTCATCACCTCGGCATTCGCGATCTCGTTCGGCGCCGGTCCGCTGGTGGTGGGCGCGTTGCGGCGCCAGCTCCCCGACCAGGAACGGCCGTTCCTGGTGCCCGGCGGTGATCTGCTGCCCTATCTGGCCTTTCTCGCGTCCAGCCTGCTGGTGTTCTGGGCCGGTTGGGCGATCAACGAGAAGATGTTTCTCGCGCTGCTGGTCGGCTACGTCGTCTTCGCCGGATATTCCTTCGTGGCCCGTGACCGGATGCCCCCTTTCGAATTCAAGGCCGGCTCCTGGTTTCCGATCTGGGTCGGCGGCTTGGCGGTGATCAGCTATTTCGGCGACGTCGATCCCGGCGGCCCGGCCGACCCTGGACTTGTCCTGAACGGCGGGAACGGACCGCTGAACCTGCTCTGGGGCGCCCTGGTGATAGCCGTCTTCAGCGCGGTCGTCTACGCCTACGCCATCGCGGTGCGCCTGCCTCCAGAACGCGCGGCGGCCAACATCAGCCAGCTGCCGACCGATGCCCCGGCCAAGCTCTGAATCGCGGTTCAGAGCTCAGCGGGTACGGAATCGGTTGAAGAGGCGGTACATCAGTTCGGTGCCGCGGGCCAGGGCGTCCACCCGGATTCGCTCATCGTTGCCGTGCATCCGGGACATGGTGTCGTCATCGGTCGCGTAGGGGTAGATGCCGTAGACCGGGATGCCGCGCTGCCACCACGGACTGGCACTGGTGGCTGCCTCGAACAGGCCTGGGGTGACGGCCGCGCCCGGGTAGGTCTCGCGGACCGCGGCGTCCAGCGCGCGGAACACGTCGGAGTCGAGTGTTTCCGGCGGTTGGGCCATCCGTGCGGTGAGCCCGGCCACCACCTGCTCCTCGGTTTGGTCGGGTGAGCTTCGGGACACCAGACGCAGCGTCACGCCCTCGCTGGCCCCCAGCGCGTCGCGCAGCTGTGCCACGGTGGTGGCCAGGTCGATACCGCCCGGGACCAGTCGCAGGTTCACTGTGGCGGTAGCCGAGCCGGGCTGCACGTTGGTGCGATACCCGGCCCGCTGGATCACCGGTGTGACGATGTGGCGGAGCAACGCGTTGAACAACGTCGGGTGGTCGCTGAGCCCGATCGCCAACGCACCGGCCCGGTCCCGCTCGTCCTGCCCGTGCGCGTCCAGCATCAGCCGCAGTGCCGCGGCCAGCTTCGCGTTGTCCGTGCGCGTGGCCCACGCCTCGAAGTACGTTCTGGTCACCTCGGTGAGGCCGACTCCGGGCTGGTAATCGGCCAGCCGGACCGCTGCTCGGTTCAGCCGGACAATCGCCGCGTCCGGAGAAGGGCGGGAGGAATGGGTGGCGGTTCCCTGGGCGACGAGCTCGAGCTGGGCGGAGAGCTTCTCCTGCCGGGTCAGTGTGATGACCACCGGGTTTACCGAACCGGACGGAGCCAGCATCCAGCCCCCCTCGGTGATCACCGCACCGGCGTCGATCCGATCGTAGTGTTGCTCGGCGAGCCATCGGGCCCCGTGCGGGCCGGCCTCTTCGTCGCAGTCGGAGAGGAAAATGATGTCCCGATCGAACCGGGCGCCCTCCCCGAGGTGCCGCAGCAGGGCAGCCATGAATGCGGCGTTGGTGCCTTTCATGTCCAGCGCGCCGCGGCCGTATACCCAACCCTCCCGTACCTCACCGCCGTACGGATCGACGCTCCAGCGGTCGGCCTCCACCGACACCACATCGGAATGGCACAGCAGCAGCAACGGCGCCGCGCTCGCTCCGGCGCTCGGGATGCGGGCGATGAAATGCGCGTTGTCGGGTTTCGGGGTGGGGATGATCTCGGTCTGTGCCCCGGCCGCGGCCCAGATGGACTTGAGCCACTCGGCGTGCGGAAGAGTGACACCGCCCTCGCCGTTGTGTGAGGTGTCGAACCGGATCATGTCGACGGCGAGCTTCAGCGGGTCGACGTTCGTCGGATCCACGACGGCTGTAGCCGGCCGTTGCACTACCTCGTTGGCACATCCGGCCACTGCGGCTGCGGCCGCGGCCAGCCCCGTCACCTGGCCACTGATCCGAAGCACGTCGCGCCGGCTGTATCGGCCCTGCTCACCGGCCATGCGGACCTCCCGACTGCTGTTCTGGTCACCGGATTCCTGTTTGATGATCATATCGTCGTCAGTGAAGCCGTAGAGTGGCGTCTTGGTAACGGCATCGGCGGGTACCTGATGGTTGCGAGTTCCGGTATGCCAAGCTGCTGGACACAGCCACCCCGGGCAGCTCGCCGGCGGCATTCCATGCAGGAGGCACCCTCATGGCAAGGCTCCCTCGGCGGGCCGCGTTGTCCGCAGCTGTGCTCGCTGTGTTCGCCGCCGCGTGCAGCGCCAGCGAGCCTGGCGTCACCGCCACCGGTGTTCCGCTGGTCACGGCCGGCCAGCTGACGACCTGTACCGGGTTGCCCTACCAGCCGTTCCAGTTCGAGCAGGACGGCGAGGTCGTCGGTTTCGACGTCGATCTGATTGACCTGGTGGCCACGGACCTGGGCGTCACCCAGCAGATCATCGACACCCCGTTCGATGGCATCCAGTCCGGCGCCGACCTCAACGCCGGCAAGTGCGACCTGGCCGCCGCCGGCATGACGATCGACGAGGTCCGCGAGCAGAACTTCGACTTCTCCGACCCCTATTTCGACGCCACCCAGGCGCTGGTCGCGCGGAAAGGGTCAGGCATAGCGAGCCTGGAACAACTCCGGGGCAAGCGACTCGCCGTGCAGAACGCCACCACGGGGGCGAAGTACGCCGAGGAGAATACCCAAGGCGTCGACCTCGTCGTCTTCGAGGACTTCGGCCTGCTGGTGAACGCCGTGGAGACCGGCGACGTCGAAGCCGGAATCAATGACAACGGTGTGCTCTACAACTGGGTGAGCACGAAGCCCGACTTCGAGGTGACCGCGGAGTTCGAGACCGACGAGCAGTACGGCTTCGGTGTTCGCACAGGCAACACCGCGCTCCTCAACAAGATCAACGAGGTACTCGCCGAGGCCAAGGCCAACGGCGAGTACGACAGGATCTACCAGAAGTGGTTCACGTAGTCGCCCGGCAGCTGACCGCTACCGCACCACGGAAGAGAAGCGGTCTGGAATGCCCCTGACCAAGCGGCAACGGATCAAGGCTTTCCGTGGCGGGCAATACGCCGTCCTGATTCTGATCGTCCTGACCGTTGCGCTGACCGCCGACTGGGGCCGGATCCAATCAGCGTTCTTCAACCTCGACGTGACCCGGGAGATGTTCCCCGAGGTCATCACAGTGGCACTGAAGAACACCGTGCTCTACACCGCGCTCGGCTTCGGATTCGGCCTGGTGTTGGGGTTGGTGCTCGCGCTGATGCGGCTGTCGGACGTCGGGGTGTATCGGGTGCTGGCCGGGGCCTACATCGAGTTCTTCCGAGGCCTCCCGGCGTTGCTGGTGATCCTCGCCGTGGGTAGTGGCATTCCGCTGGCTTTCGACATCAAGCTCAACCGCTACGTGGCGGTCATGATCGCGCTGGGTCTGGTCTCGGCTGCCTATCTGGCGGAGACCATTCGGGCCGGGATCCAGGCGGTTCCCCGGGGCCAGGTGGAGGCCGCCCGGTCGCTGGGCATGTCACCAGCCACGACGATGGTCTGGATCGTCATCCCACAGGCTTTCAAGATTATCTTGCCACCGCTGACCAACGAGCTGGTGTTGCTCACCAAGGACACCTCGCTGGTGTTGTTCCTCGGCTCGACGGTGGCGCAGCAGGAGCTGACCCAGTTCGGTCGCCAGCAGCTCAACGAGTCCCGCAGTCTGACCCCGGTGCTGGTCGCCGGTCTGTGTTACCTGATCATCACGATCCCGCTGTCCCTGATGTCCCGGCGGCTGGAGGGCCGCTATGGCAGCGCGGCGACGACGGCGGCCGGACGCGGAGGTGGTTGAGGTGCCGGTTGCGGCCTGTGACGTGATCGTCGAGGTCTGCGGACTGCACAAATCGTTCGGTTCGCTGGAAGTACTGCGCGGGATCGACCTGGATGTCGAGCGCGGCCAGGTGGTGTGCGTGATCGGCCCATCCGGCTCCGGCAAGTCGACGCTGCTGCGTTGCATAAACCTGCTGGAGCAGCCGACCAGCGGCACAGTCACCGTCAACGGTGTCGAACTGACCGACGTGGACGTCGACATCGACGCCGCGCGGCGGCAGATCGGCATGGTGTTCCAGCAGTTCAACCTGTTCTCCCACCTGTCGGTGCTGGAGAACCTGACGCTGCCCCAGCGGCGGGTGCTGCGGCGCGACAAGGCCGAGGCGATCCAGGTCGCCAGGCACAACCTGAGCCTCGTCGGTATCACCGAGAAGGAATCCGCGATGCCTGCCCAGCTCTCCGGTGGGCAGCAGCAGCGGGTCGCGATCGCTCGGGCACTGTCGATGGATCCGGAACTGATGCTGTTCGACGAGCCCACCTCGTCACTCGACCCCGAGCTGGTCGGCGAGGTACTGGGGGTGATGCGCCGGCTCGCCGAGAACGGCATGACCATGCTGGTCGTGACCCACGAGATGACATTCGCCCGGGAGGTGGCCGACCGGGTGGTGTTCATGGACCGCGGTGTGGTGGTGGAGGACGGCGCGGCCGAACAGGTGATCTCCGCGCCGCGGGTGGACCGCACCAGGACCTTCCTGGCCAGGGTGCTCGATCCTACTTCCCAGGAGCCGTTTAACCAGGGATGACGTTGAGCGGGCCTCGGCGGTCGGGTCAGTGGTCGACCGACAGGGCCTTGACGACCTGGCCCGGCAGGTCGGTCATCACGCGGGCGATGTCGGCCAGCGCGACGATGCCGACCAGGTCGTGACCGTCGATCACGGGCAGCCGCCGTACCTGGTGGTCACTCATGGTCGCGAGAATCTCCTCGGCGCTGTCATCGGCGCCGATGGTCACGGCTTCGCCCTGAGCGAGCTCCCCGGCATGCACTCCACGCGGATCGTTGCCTGCGGCGACCACCTTCACCACGATGTCCCGGTCAGTGATCATGCCCTTGAGTCTGTTGTCCTCGCCGCAGATGGGAAGCGCGCCGACACCCAGCTCGGCCATCCGGTTGGCCGCGTCGAGCACGGATTCACTGGCCCGTACACACACCGGGTCTGGCGTCATGATCTCGCGAGCGGTGGTCATTCGTGCCTCCTCAGCGGAGCAGTCGAGTGCCTACCTCCTTCGGTTACCCCGAGCAGCCCAGTCGAAACTCGCCGCTTCCGCCGCACAGGTCACCGCACCGCTCGGTCAGCCAGGCTCGCCTCGGCGCTTGCGATGGATCACCCATATCAGGTCCACCAGCGCAATTCCCGCGAGTACTGCGAAGAACACGCCGAATGCCATCAAGTCCACCATGATCATGATTACTGCGGCCACCGTGCAGAACACCAGGCCGAAGCCAGCCAGCACGGCGCGCAGGGTCAGCGCGCTTCGGGCGGGCGCCGCCCCGCCGAACCCGGCAATCGGGTCGTGGTAACCGGGCAGTCCCCGCTGGTAATCCTCGCGAGTCCGCTCGGGGCGTGAGTTCTCCTGCTGTGCCATGGCGCCTCCTCGGATCGATGTCGAGAACCGGATTCCCCTCCCCGCCCGCCTCAACCCTGCTTCAGGAACAACCGAGGCAGGCATCAATGCATCAGGCAGACTACGTTGTGATGGGTGAGGACGACACTCAGTCTTGATGACGATATTGCCGCCCAACTCGAGCAGCTCCGCGCCCGTAGGGATCGATCTTTCCGCCAATTGGTCAATGAATTGCGCGACCGGGATTTGCACACCTCGACCGTGAGAGCGCCGCACCGCGCGGTCCCTTTACTGGTGGAGCCGCGCACGAGGTACTCCGAGCCGGCCAGGCTGCAGCTGCACCGGCTCACCCAAGCCGTCCTCCGCGACCAGCTCACCCCCGCCAGCACGGCTGCTTATCGCTCGTACGCCGAGGAGTTACTGGTCGAGGCGGATCCTGGTTACCCGGACCCGCCGTCCTGGCCGGGCTGGGCTCCTGCCTCATCTGCTGGCCACCGACCCGGCCACCAGTGCCAGTCCGGACCTGCGGGACCTGGCCTGCCTCGCTGCCTGGTACCTGTTCAGTCGTGGTGACATCCACCCGGCACGTGACCTCGCCGAGCAGCTCCATCGGCGGTGGAGCGAGCAGCTCGGACCAGACGACCGGCACACTCTGCGGGTTGCCTACATTCTCGTCCGTATCCTCGTCGACGTTGGTCCCTACAGTCACGTTCGCCAACTCGGCGAGGACACCCTTGCTCGGTGTCGGCGGGTATTCGGTGACGACCATCTCGACACTCTGCACGCAGCACATTTCCTCGCGGTCTGCCTACACCGTGTGGGTGCGTTCGAGCAGTCCCGGCAGCTCAACGCAGATACCCTCACTCGCAGGCGACGAGTGCTCGGCGACGACCATCTTGAGGTCCAGCGCTCGGCCCATAGTCTCGCTCGCGACCTACGCGAGCTGGGCGAGGTCAAGGAAGCCCGACAGCTGCATGAGGGCGTTCTCGCCCACCGACGACGAGTTCTGGGCGAGGAGCATCCCGCCACCATCAACACGGCTATCGAACTCGGCTTCGACCTGTATGCGCTCGGTGAGGTCGACGCAGCACGACAACTCGCCGAGGACACTTTCACTCGGGCGCGGAGGGTAGTCGGCGATGAGAGCCACTTCACCCTTGATGCTGCGAACATTCTCGCGACTGCCCTCCACGGGGTGGGCGAGCTGGATGCGGCGCGGCAGCTCAGCGAGGACACTCTCGCCCGAGCGCAGCGGGTGTTCGGGGACAATCACCCCCACACCCTGAAAGCAGCCGACAACCTTGCCACCGTCCTGCGTCTCTTGAGCGAGGCCGAGCCGACTCCCCAGCGCACTTGCGATCCGGTGGACGAGTTATAGCGGGCACGGATGGTGCGTCAGGCCCGGGTCGTGGCGACGTGGCGGGCCGTTCGGGCGAGTTCGCGGTGGTCGCTGCCTGGCCGGGCCGACAGGGCGGCCACCAGCGGTGCGAGCGCGCGGGTTCCGGCCACCTTCCCAGCGTCGCCAAGATGCGGCGGCGACCGGCTCCGCCGTGTCCAACCGCCCGCGTTTAAGTTCCAGGCGCGCGGCCACGTAGGCGTCCCCGAGACTGGCTCGCCCTCAGCCCCAGCCGAGTTCGTGCAGGCGGTGCTCGGGAATGCCGAAGTGGTGCGCTATTTCGTGTACCACGGTCACCGCGACCTCGTGCACCAGCTGTTCGTCGTCGTCGCAGAGGTCGAGGAGGGCGTCCCGGTAGATGGTGATCCGATCGGGCAGGATGCCGCCGTAGTTCGAGTCCCGATCGGTGAGCGCGATTCCCTCGTAGAGTCCCAGCAGCCCGGGTTCCTCCGGATGCCTGCTCGCTACCAGCACCACCACGTTGTCCATTGCGGCGACCAGCTGCGCCGGGATGAGATCGAGCGCCTCGGCGACCAGTTCGTCGAACCGATCAGCGCTGCACCAAGTGCTCATTGAGGGGGTGGGGGGCCGGGGGTGGCGGCCTCGGTCCCCGGGGAAACCGTAATCGGCGAGGGCAGGCCCGGGTTGCTCGGGGCGGGCGCGGCGGGTTCCGTGCCGATCTGTACGGGACCTTTCACACTGCCGGTCACCGGGGCGAAACCGGAACGATCCGGCAGGAACGCGCCCAGCCGGCAGTCCACCCGCTTGCTCCCGGCCTGCCAGCTCTCCGGGCGCAGCGTCTCCCAGAACACGGTCAGTGCCTTTTCGGCAACCACTGTGGGT
The DNA here is from genome assembly GCA_050700355.1 of Pseudonocardiaceae bacterium. Lineage (GTDB taxonomy): Bacteria > Actinomycetota > Actinomycetes > Mycobacteriales > Pseudonocardiaceae. The sequence continues at coordinate 8,269 of JBOHHE010000469.1, read as the reverse complement.
CCGCCGGCGAATTCCGCTGCCAGCCGGGTGCATTCGACGTCCAGCACACCGTCCTGCGCGGCCTCGTCGGGATATCCATCCGGGAAGGCACCGCCGAGATCGACCACTCCGACGACCTCAATGGCGTGCGGGCCCGCACAGTCGGCCGGGTCACCCACGGCCTTGCCGTCGATCCCCAGGCAGGTACCCGGGAGGTGCACGTCGGATTGGTCCTGCCCCACCACGGTGCCGATGGTGGGAAAGAGCGCACCGGAAGGCCCCGAGGTCTGCACGCCACAGCGCAACGTCCGGTCCCCGTGCTGCCAGCTGTCCTCGCTGGGTTTGATCGCCCCCACAGTGAACCGGCCGAACGGGTCGAAGCGGTTGGCCAGCGCTTCGGTAGTGCGCTGCAGGCAGCGCTCGGTCATCAGTGGTCGCCAGCTCTCCGGGTGGGGGAAGGGGGCGTCCGCGTAGAGATCGTCCAGGTCCACCATCGCGGTCACCTCGAACAGATGTGGTTGCTCGCAGCTGACCTGACGGGCGTCGGAGGCATCCTGCGTTTGCCAGGTCAGGCAGGTATGTGCGGGCGCGCGCAGTGGCTGGGTGCCGCTCGAAGCACCGAATCCCTCCGATGTGCTCAGCAGCGCGCTGATCCCCCACCCGCTCATCGCGACCGCTACCAGCGCCGTCAACGCACCCAGCACGGTCCCCGCGGCGATCCGCCGGATCCTGCGGCTCGGGTTCTGTCGTTTAGGGGGATGCGAGGGCTGGCCAAAGGGCTGGCCGGGGGCGAGCCGATCGGGTGCGGTTGCATCGTGACGTGGCATCCGCCTCATCTTGCCTATTCGGTCAAGGAACCGGCTGGTTGAGCTCTCCTGCGGGCAGATTGGAGCTCTCGTCCACTGGCCTGCGCATATCTTGGTGGTAGCGCCAGAGCCCGATTACGATGGTGACGACGAAGCAGGTCACGATGACTATCGTGGCCACGGTTTCCAGCCACGGCAACCCTACGATGAAACCGGCTCCGTAGTAACCGAGCAGGATGAGCCCAGGTACCCACGCCAATGCCCCGAGAACGCTGGCAACCAGAAATATTCGGCGATCCATACGGGCCGCGCCGGCGACCGCCGGGGCCAGCGTGCGCACCCATGGTATCCAACGGGCGACCACGACGGCCCAGAAGCCCCATCGCTCGAAGAACCGATGTGCTCGTTCGAGGTGATGTCGGTTGAGCACCCGGCCACCTTCGCGGGCCCACACTCTGGTACCTGTGCGCCGCCCGATCAGGTACCCGACGTGATTGCCTGCGATAGCACATAGAGCTGCCGTTGCGGACAGTATCCAGACGTGCGTTTGGCTTACTTGTTGGGCGAGTACTACCCCGGCGGCGAGCAGCATCGAGTCACCAGGCAGGAACATGCCTACGATGAGCGCGGACTCAACGAAAACAAACGATGTGACGATGGCCCACACGGTAGCCGGCCCAGCCGAGTCGAGCGCGCCGAACGCCATTATCGTCAATAAGTTGGGTATGGGTAATATCAACCTGCACCTGCCGTTGGTCGACTCTCCCGGCGGCTCTTGACGACCTCCAGGAAGATCGGGATGAGCGACAGCACGACAATGCCGATGAGCATTATCTCCACATTCTCCTTGACAAACGTGATCCGGCCGAGCCAGAAGCCGAGCAGCGTGACTCCGCTGGCCCAGGCGACACCGCCGATTATCGAGTAGGTGAAGTAGGTACGTGGATCCATCCGGCCCACCCCGGCTATGGCTGTGATGAAGGTACGCACAATCGGCACGAAACGTGCCAGTACGATTGCTCGTGGCCCGTGTTTCTCGAAGAAGACGTGTGTTTTCTCCACGTACTCGCGCTTGAAAAACCGGGAATCGGCTTTGCTGAACAGTGCCGGCCCTGCTTTGTGGCCGATGTAGTAGCCGACGACATTGCCCGCCACGGCGCACAAGGTGAGCAGTACGCAGACCAGCCATATCGACGTACCGATGATGCCGCTTGCGACGAACAGCCCCGCGGTGAACAGCAGTGAATCGCCGGGCAAGAAGAATCCGATGAGCAGGCCACACTCGGCGAAGATGATCAGGCACAGCCCGACAAGCATGTACGGGCCCAACATCTGGAGCAATTGTTCGGGGTCGAGTATCCGCAGCAGTTGCTCGGGGTTAAGCCAGGACGGCCCGAGAGCGAGCGACGTGGCGGCGAAGGGTGGCGTCACCTCACTACGGTACCGACCAGCCGCCGGAGGCGAGCCGGGCACCTGGGTTACAGACAGTCCGGTGCGCGGCTGGTACAGGACTTCACGCTGTCGTGGCTGAGTCCGGTGGCCGACACGATCTCCGCCGGTGCAACGGCCTCCGCGCGACGTCTTCGGCTCTGGCCGGTCCGTCGACCAGCAGGATTACCGGCGGCACCAGACGCATCCGATGTCGGCGGTACGAAACCGCGAGGGTCGGCCCGGGTGTGACGGGGTACGCCAGGACGGTACTTCCACCTCGTCACAGCTCCATCTCACCCGTCCGGGTTTGCGCTGGTCACAAAGTATATTCTACGCTGGGTTCGAGGTGCTCGCGCTGTCACGTTGCGCTTCACAAGGCACAGACCGGATAACTGGTCGCCCACGCTGTAGCCCCTGACATTCGAGAGCGCCTGACATTCGAGCCGGGCGAGGATTGCAACCGACCATCGCCCCCCATAATTACTCCGGAGGCCACCCACCATGCCCATCGCGACTCCCGAGGTCTACAACGAGATGCTCGACCGCGCGAAGGCAGGCGAGTTCGCGTATCCGGCGATCAACGTCACCTCGTCCGAGACGCTGAACGCCGCTTTGCGTGGGTTCGCTGAAGCGGAGAGTGACGGCATTGTGCAGCTGTCCACCGGCGGCTCCGAGTTCGCCTCCGGCAGCAAGGTCAAGGACATGGTCACCGGCTCGGTGGCGATGGCGGAGTTCGCGCATGTGGTGGCTGCGAAGTATCCGGTGAACATCGTGTTGCACACCGACCATTGTCCCGAGAACAAGCTCGACACGTTCGTCCGGCCGCTGATCGCGATCTCCCAGGAGCGGGTGGCCCGGGGTGAGAACCCGCTGTTCCAGTCCCATATGTGGGACGGCTCGGCGACCGAATTGCATCGTAACCTCGCCATCGCGGCTGATCTGCTGGATGCCTGCGGAAAGGCCAAGGTCATTCTGGAGGTGGAGATCGGTGTCGTCGGCGGTGAGGAGGACGGCGTCGTCGGCGAGATCAACGATAAGCTCTACACCACCGCCGAGGACTATGAATACACCGTCGAAGCCCTCGGTGGCGGCGAGCGGGGCCGCTATCTGCTGGCTGCGACGTTCGGCAATGTGCACGGGGTGTATAAGCCGGGTAACGTCAAGCTGCGCCCGGAGATCCTCAAGACAGGCCAGGAGGTCGCCGCCCGCAGGCTCGGCCTGCCGGACGACGCCAAGCCGCTGGATCTGGTGTTCCACGGTGGGTCAGGTTCGCTGCTGGAGGAGATCCGAGAGGCGCTCTCTTACGGTGTGATCAAGATGAATGTCGACACCGATACCCAGTATGCGTTCACCCGGCCGATCGCCGACCACATGCTGAAGAATTACGACGGGGTACTCAAAATCGACGGCGAGGTCGGCAACAAGAAGCTCTACGACCCGCGCTCCTACCTTAAGATGGCCGAACAATGGATGGCCGCCCGAGTCGCCCAAGCCTGCGACAACCTACGTTCGGCGGGCCGCATGCTCGCAGGTTGAGTGCCCCCGCTGCGTCGGCGTGGTGGGACACCACGAGAGGATGTAGCCATGAGCGTGCACGGCAATCTGCTAGGACCCAACCCGACCCTGCTGCCCGAGCAACCCGACGCTGAGGCGACGCTCGCGGCTGCGAACGATCCCGCGACCGCGGCCGCCGCATACCCCGAATTTTCGGCGGCGTGGGCGGCACTGGCGCAGCGGGCCCTCGATGAGGGTGACGCTGTCGCCGGCTACGCCTTCGCCCGCACCGGCTATCACCGCGGCCTGGATCAGCTGCGCCGGGCCGGCTGGGGCGGGCACGGGCCGGTGCCGTGGTCGCATCTCCCCAACCAGGGCTTCTTGCGAGCACTGGGCGCGCTTGCCTGTGCCGCCGCCGAGATCGGTGAGGATGCCGAGGCGCTGCGTTGCCGGGATTTCCTCGATGAATGCGACCCCACCGCGGCCGGGGCAATGGGTCTGGACTTGAAGGGCTGACGGGCGGGACACCAGAGCCGGACACACCGTGCACCAGAGCCGGACACGCGGGTCAGCAGGGGCGGAGCATGTCGTGCAGGGCGGCGACTTCGGTGGTGGTTGCGGTGAGCTTCCAGGTGTGTTTGACGTCGGTCCACATTGAGGCATAGACGCACCAGTAGGACATCAGCGGTGGTCTCCACTGATCCGGTGACCGGTCGCCTTTGGCCTGGTTCAGGTTATCGGTGACGGCGATCAGTTGAGGGCCGTTCAGATCGTTGGCGAACGACTGGCGTTGCGGCTGGGTCCATTCCGACGCGCCGGAGCGCCACGCTTCCGCCAGCGGCACCACATGGTCGATGTCCACATCGGATGCATCGAACCAGGTGGCTCCGTCATAGGGGCTGAGCCAGCTGCCCGACGTCGGGGAGCAGTCTGGTCCGGTCTGCACCCCCATTCCGTCGCGGCGTAGCACCCACTCACGAGTGTTGCAGGTGCCGGAAACGGTGATCCAATGTGGGAACTTCGCCCGGGAGTACTGCGATTGCGACCCTTCCGGGGCGATGGTGAGCTCGGCGAGCATTTCTTCCGCTTCCGCCTCCGCCGGGCTCGGGATGCCGGGTGGGGTGGCGTCGGCGGGCAGCGCGAGGGAAAAGATCGCGCTCAAGGCGAGGACAAGCGCGATGGTTAATCGGCGCAGTGGAAAAAGCGGGCTGCTACTCACGGCACATCCATTCGGTCAGAAAGTAACTACGCTGACCGATGTTTCTCGATGTGTCATGCGGCGAAAACGTGTGCGATCAGATGTGTGCTATTTATGTAACTAGCGGATCAGGTGCCAGGGTTCGGTGTGGCGGTACCAGGTCCAGCGGTCCGGGGTTCGGCTGGGGATGCCGTCGCGCCAGACAGTGGTGGGTGTGCAGCCCAGTTGGATGGCACGGCCGGCGGCATGGCGTAACTGCCGGCCGAACAGCCTGCGGCGCACTACCCGCACGACCAGGCCGTGTTGCCGATCCGGGGTCACCTCCAAGCGGGAGGCCGCGCCGCGCAGTACCGGGTCGTCGTCGCAGTAGGCCACGCCCTGGACCGGCCGGATCACGCCGAGCCCGACCAGAACTCCTCCAGTGTCGTCGCGGACCAACGGTAAGCGGTCGGGCCGGCCACGCAGTGCTACCCTGACGGCCGCTACCGGAACGGAAGGCAGACCCCAGAGCCGGGCCACCGCGGAGAACGCCGACGTCGGCACGTAGCCCACCGGCACCATTCCCAACGATGAGGTGCGCAGCAGTCGCAGCACTACTGCGGCCAGGTCGGCGTCGGTGCCGCAGATCACCAGCCGGCGACCGTTCAACTCGGACAGCGGCCCGCTGAGGTCGTTCCGTCCAGGGCAGGCAGGTACCGTCGTGGCCGCGCCTGGACCGGGCCACTGGGCGTTTCCGCAAGTCAGCACGACAGCCTCGGACGCCATGCCTAGGTGACCTCCTGGGTCTACGCTCGGTCAGCGCACCTGCGGCGTTGCACAGGGTGCCTTGATCTGTACCCCCATCTTCTTGGAGTACCACATGCCTGCAATCGTGTTGATCGGTGCCCAGTGGGGCGACGAGGGCAAGGGCAAGGCCACCGACCTGCTGGGCGAGCGGGTCCAGTGGGTGGTCCGCTACCAAGGCGGCAACAACGCAGGGCATACAGTGGTGCTGCCGGACGGGCAGGACTTCGCGCTGCACCTCATTCCGTCCGGGATCCTCACCCCCGGGGTGACCAACGTGATCGGTAACGGGGTGGTGGTGGACCCCGGTGTGCTGCTCGACGAGCTGGCCGGCCTGGAAGCCCGGAATGTGGACACCACGCGGCTGCTGATCTCCGCCGACGCCCACCTGATCATGCCTTATCACGTCGCGATGGACCGGGTCACCGAGCGCTATCTGGGCAAGGCCAAGATCGGCACAACCGGACGCGGTATCGGGCCCGCCTACCAGGACAAGGTGGCTCGGATCGGGGTGCGGGTCCAGGACCTGCTCGACGAGAAGATCCTGCGGCAGAAGGTCGAGGCCTCGCTGGGGTACAAAAATCAGATCCTGGTGAAGGTCTACAACCGCCGCGCACTGGAGATCGACCAGGTGGTGGACACCGTATTGGCACAGGGCGCGCATTTCGCGCACCGGATCGCCGACACCCGGCTGCTGCTCGACCAGGCTCTGCAGCGTGGTGAGACGGTGCTGCTGGAGGGCAGCCAGGGCACCCTGCTCGACGTCGATCACGGCACGTATCCGTTCGTCACGTCCTCGAACCCCACTGCGGGCGGCGCCTGCGCCGGTTCGGGCATCGGCCCCACGAAGATCACCTCGGTGATCGGAATCCTCAAGGCGTACACCACCCGGGTCGGCTCGGGTCCTTTTCCCACCGAACTGCATGACGCGATGGGCGAGCGACTGCGCAAGACCGGTGGGGAGATCGGGGTCACCACCGGACGGCCCCGCCGGGTCGGTTGGTTCGACGCGGTGATCGGGCGCTACGCGACCAGGGTGAACGGCATCACCGACTACTTCCTCACCAAACTCGACGTGCTCTCCGGGCTGGATCCCGTGCCGGTCTGCGTGGCGTACGAGATCGACGGCAGGCGTATCGCCGAGATGCCGATGACCCAGACCGACCTGCACCACGCCGTGCCGGTGTTCGAGGAGCTCCCCGGCTGGTGGGAGGACCTGACGCAGTGCCGCACCCTCGACGACCTGCCTGCCAACGCCCGCGCTTACGTGCGACGGGTGGAGGAACTCTGCGGCGCACCCATCTCGGCGATCGGGGTCGGCCCCGGCCGTGACCAGACCATCGAGCTCTCCCGGGGCGATTAGCGCTACGATCCGGCCGGTCGTACCTCGAACGGAATAGTGCGGTCACCCTCAAAGAACTTAATTTTTAGTGCTGCACCGCGGGTGGTGTCGGGGATGACGAAAAGAACGGTCCCGACCTTGCTGGCGTCTCCCGCTACGATTTCGTTCAGGTCGCCGGACGGAGAGATGCTGTCCGCGCCGACCAGCAGACGGAAAGCGGCGTTCCAGAAGTTGACGTCATATCTCCCGTAATTGAACATGCGAATATCGATGGACAGTGCGAGTTCTCCGTCGGAGTCGGGCCGGAGCTCGTACCCCACGATCTCGTAGCTCACGTCACCTGACCGCGTCGGCTCGTTGAGGGGGAGGGTCGCCTCATACGCGCTCATTCCAGGAGATATTGTCGTCGCGGGCTGTGCTGGGTCGATCGGATTGTCACCGATCTTGGGTACGTTGCCGTCTCGGGTGGCCGCAGGGGAGACCGAACCCGGAGCAGACCCCTCGAACAAGCCGATCTGATTCAGCCCGAGTAGCAGACCGGTGACTGCGGTGACGATTGCTGCCAGCGCGGTCAGCAGACCAGGTAGGGTCGTCCACCAACTGTTTTGACTCTTTCCACTCGGTTCCATGGCCTTCCTTCCAGACCACGATAGCGCCTACCTATGGACCCCGTTCGGTTTCACGCCGTCGTCTCTACAGTCTTTGCATACGCGTCGGACCGGAGTCGTAGGCGGTGTGCGACCAATCCGGGAACGCTGGGTTGAGCCGTACCTTACACGGGGTGGACACCACAGCTCACCGGCCCGAAGACAAGGGCTTTTGCTGTACCTGCCAAGACTGGATGCCTCGCGGCGGACCAGCACTGAGCAGTTCCACCACAACTACCGTGGTTGATGTCCAAGGCAGGTGAGCGGCACCATTCTGACTGCACCTCGTGGCGCAGTTAAAGGGCGGGGGTTCGTCCGGGTCGACGGCGGGCGCCGACGGGGGCTGTGGTTCGGGGCCGCTGGTACAGGATGGGCCCGTCTTCGTCGGTAGCAAGGCCACGTCATGTTCGCTGATTGTGGAGTGTTGTGACTTTGGATAGCCGAAGGGTGCGGCGTTCTGGGGTCTTCGCGGGTCCGGATCTGACGATGATCCTCGGAGAAGGGGAGATCACACTGCGGGTTGAGGAGGGGGGTGCCGTGGCCGGACCGGGGGTGAGGATGCGGTGTCGCCCCGCGAGTTCGTTCTGAT
>JBOHHE010000468.1:0-3130 GCA_050700355.1 Pseudonocardiaceae bacterium | reverse complement strand
GGACACCCCGCTCAATCGTCGACATATGGCCCGCGCGGTCGCTGGGCTGGATCCGTTCTGCCTGCTGCACGGAGTGTTCTTCAGCCAGAAGGAGTGGTGGGGCCAGCTCAAGTTCGAGCGGGCCATCTCGGCTGTCATTGAGGCCCGCGATGTGGAGCGCGCGGTCAGCGGCGGCCGCAAATCCGACCGGGTGCGCCACCAACTTGAGGAGAAGGAAGGCGGCGGGACCGCCGAGGGGTACGGCTCGGTGCCGTTCCACCGCACCGAGTGGACCGCGAAGAAGATCGTCGTCTCGTTCCTGATCGATGCTGAGTTGCTGCGATCGTACGGACTTCCGGCTCCGGTGACCGAGCTGTTGCAGACCCTGGCGCTCTGGGAGATCCGCCGATTCCTGGCCAGTGGCCTACGGCTGCGCACCGCCTGCGACCTCGATGTCGTCGGTGCGGAGACGTCCCGAAACGGATCCACCCTGCCTGCTCTGAACGAACTGACCTCCCAGATCGCCGAGCTGATCCCCCGGAGCCGGGACGTCTTCGGTGCGGGCACGCCGCTGACCGTCGAGTGGTCGGGGAAGAAGGCCTGATATGCCGACCACGCTCGTGCTGCGGTTCCCGTGGGGGCGGTATCACGCCACCCCGTGGGGTCGGCACGTCAACGAGGGCGCGGTGGAGCTGCCGCCGTCGCCGTGGCGGTTGCTGCGGGCGTTGTACGCGGTGTGGCGCACCCGGGCACCGGAGCTGGCGCAGGACACGGTGCACGAGCTGCTGGCCCGGCTGGCCGAGCCACCGACGTTCCACATTCCCCGGCACGGCCTCTCCCACACCCGCCACTACTACCCCGACACGGTGCACCGCAGCGGCGCCGCAAGCGTCGACCGGACACTGGACGCGTTCGCGGTATTCGAACGGGACGCCGCACTGGCCGCGGTGTGGCCTTTCGACCTGCCCGAGCCGCAGCGGGCCGCGCTGGAGCGGCTGGCGGGCTCGATCCCGTATTTCGGCCGGGCCGACAGCCTGTGCTCGGGTTCCGTGCCCACCGAGTGGGAGCCAGGACCGCACGAGACCTGGGTGCCAGCCGATGTGGCGGAGTCGATCGCCGACCGTGCTCCGGTGACGTCGGTGCTGGCCCCCGATCTGCCGCTGCAGCTCGACGACCTGCGTGCCCGCCCGGTCGAGGTACGCAGAGAGAACCTGCTGTTTCCCGCCGGAACACATCTGCTCGCCTACCAGCGCACCCACCAACCCCTCAGGATCCGCTCCCGGCGGCAGGTCCGGGCAACCGTCACCGCGGTGCGGTTCAGCGTGCTCCAGGCCGGGCTCCCGCCGCAGACCGATGCGTTGATCTACACCGACCTGCTGCGGCAAGGTGCACTCAGCAAGCTCTGCAGGTTGCCCGAGGAACGCGCCCGTACCCAGCTCGGCGGCCGGAATGCTGACGACCATGCCATGGAGGGTCACGGGCACGCCCACTACCTACCCCTGATCACCGATCGACGGCTGACCGGGCTGGTGGTCTGGGTGCCGGGCACGCTGCCCGAGGACGAACTGAAGGCGCTCACGAGCATCGATCAGCTCTACACCAAGATCAATCCAGCTTGGCGGCTCACCCTTCGCGTCGCGGGGATCGGCACACCCGCACAGGTCGCGCCCGAACTGACCACGCAGCGGCCCGCCAGGATCTGGCGGTCAGCGACACCGTTCACCCCGTCGCGTTACCCCCGGCGCAACGCCGACCGACCGGATTTTCTCCATGACGAGGTGGCCCGGGAGCTGAAGAACCACAGCCTGCCCCCACTGTCTGCGGTGGCGTTGCTGGCCGAGGACTGGCGGCCGTGGCGCCGCTACCGCCCGTCGGCCCGGATGCGTCGCGACACCCAGCAGGGCCGGGCCAACCACCCGTCGGCGTTCCTGCGGATCGAGCTGGCCGAGCCGGTCACCGGGCCGCTCGCACTGGGACACCTGAGCCACTTCGGACTCGGACTGTTCGTCCCGGAGCGCTGAGCCGAGGACTCCAACCGAGTTCGAAGCGCTTCGCCCACACCGCATGTCCGCACAGAATGATCACTGATCCCCGCCCTGTGGATGTCCGTGCCAGAGGGGCCAAGCTCAAAGCCGAAGCATGACGGCACCTTCCGGCGACGCCTCATTTAGCCCCATAGTACTCAAATGGAACATCACCCCCATCATCCCCATCATCACCGTGCGCCTCGACAGGCTCAATAACCCCAACATCACCACGAGCACTCTCATATTGCCACTTACCTCAGCTCATGATCGCGTGTAAGCTTCCCGTGAACTCCCGGTTTTGCTGGCTCCGCCGGCCCAAGCAAGCTAGCTACAAGCCCAATAGTGAAACGGCCGCGTTCCGAGCCTGATCGAGTGCCAGAATTGTCCTCGCAGGGTTGGAGGTAACATTGAATGAGGTTGGGGAGTCCTATCTCGGTGGTTGGTGGTTGGGCTTGATCATCGGGTTGGTGGTCGTGGTGGTCGTGGTGGTCGTGGTAAGTGCTCTCCTGATGCTTGCCGCCCAGATCAACGCGCAGGCGCGCGCAGCGACTCGGGAACTCGAGGCGACACGGTCGACCACGCAGCCGCTCGTGGAGTTGGCCCGCACGAACGCCACACTCCAGAGCATCCTCCGGGGCGCTCGGACTGCTCGACAAGCATTGGGAGGATGACGATGGTTTTAGCTCTCGCCGCCGAGGAGATTACTTTCTGGCAGGCCACGCTGATTGTCGGGGCGGTCGTGATAGTTGCTGTGATCGCACTTCTCAGCCTGCTGCTCTACCTCGTCCGCTCCATCGAAACCAGCGTGCAGCAACTGTGGGGCGTGGCGCAGGGGGTTGCCGGCAACACGGCCAACATCAAGATCGCACTCGCCGTCGCGGACAGCCTGGATGAGGTCATGGCCGAGGCGCGCAGCCACGCTCGACTTCTGGGGGTGGGAGGATGAGCACGGAACTGCTCGTGACCCTCACCGTCGTCGAGATCGCGGCCCTAGTGGTCGTCTTGGCGCTGTTCGTTATATTGATCACTCGCCGACTGCGCTCCCTCGCCAACACCCTCGGGCAGGTGAGTGGGGGAACCATCAGAGCGATCCAAGGGGACGTATTCCTGGTCGGCGCCGGCGC
>JBOHHE010000467.1:0-5267 GCA_050700355.1 Pseudonocardiaceae bacterium | reverse complement strand
ACTCGGCGCAGGGTGTCCACCTCGGAATGCAGGTAGCGCACCTTGATGCCGAGTTCGAGCAGGTAATCGGTGAGATCCTCGGCCATCTTCTTGGTCAGTGTGGTGACCAGCACCCGCTCGTCCCGCTCGGCCCGCTGCCGGATCTCGTGCACGAGATCGTCGATCTGACCCTTGGTGGGCTTGACGATCACCTCGGGGTCGACCAGCCCGGTCGGCCTGATGACCTGCTCGACGAACTCCCCGCCGGTCTGGCCCATCTCATACGGCCCGGGAGTAGCCGACAGATATACGGTCTGGCCGATGCGGTCGCTGAACTCCTCCCAGGTCAACGGCCGGTTATCCACCGCGGAGGGTAACCGGAACCCGTGGTCGACCAAGTTCCGCTTGCGAGACATATCGCCCTCGTACATCCCGCCGATCTGGGGCACGGTGACATGGGACTCGTCGATGACGAGTAGGAAGTCCCCGGGGAAGTAATCGATCAAAGTAGCCGGAGCGGAGCCCGGACCGCGGCCATCGATGTGCCGCGAGTAGTTCTCGATACCCGAACAGAACCCGACCTGGCGCATCATCTCCACGTCGTACTGAGTGCGCATCCGTAGTCGCTGGGCCTCCAGCAGCTTGCCCTGCTCTCCCAGCGTGGCGAGCCGCTCCTCCAGCTCGGTCTCGATGTCAGCGATGGCACGCTCCATCCGCTCCGGACCTGCCACGTAGTGGGTTGCCGGGAAGATCCGTACCTCGCCCACCTGCCGAACCACCTCGCCGGTGAGCGGGTGCAGGTAGTACAGCGACTCGATCTCGTCGCCGAAGAACTCAATCCGAATGGCCAGTTCCTCATACGCCGGAATGATCTCCACGGTGTCGCCGCGGACCCGGAACGTGCCTCGGGCGAAGGCCAGGTCGTTTCGGGTGTACTGCACATCGACCAGGGCCCGCAGCAGGGCGTCCCGGTTCACCTCGGCACCGACCTGCAGCTGGACCGAGCGGTCCAGATAGGACTGGGGAGTGCCCAGGCCGTAGATGCAGGACACCGAAGCGACCACCACCACATCACGCCGGGAGAGCAGCGTGGACGTCGCCGAGTGTCGCAGGCGCTCGACGTCCTCGTTGATCGAGGAGTCCTTCTCGATATAGGTGTCGGTCTGCGCGATGTACGCCTCAGGCTGGTAGTAGTCGTAGTAGGAGACGAAGTACTCCACTGCGTTGTTCGGCAGCATGTCGCGCAGTTCGTTGGCCAGTTGAGCGGCAAGGGTCTTGTTCGGCGCCATCACCAGGGTCGGGCGCTGTAGCCGCTCGATCAACCAGGCGGTGGTGGCCGATTTGCCGGTGCCGGTGGCGCCGAGCAGCACCACATCCTGCTCGCCTGCCTTCAGGCGACGCTCGAGTTCATCGATCGCCGCAGGCTGATCACCGGCCGGCTCGAAGTCGCTGACCACCTCGAAGCGCTCGCCGGTGCGGGGAATCTCCTGCACTGGGCGAAACTCCGAGTGCGCGGTCACTGGGTACTCAGTCGCGAATGCCACGGCGCCCAGAGTAGGCCCGTACCCCGACACTCTGGCGGTCATGGCGGACTTGCGTAGTCTGGAGCTGGATGGCCGCGATCCACGCTCCCAAAGTCGAAAGCTTCGACCTGGACGCGATGACCAACACCGACCCCAAGGGCATCGTCCGCCCGGTGCACGAGTATCGAGTCGAGCCGTTCGGCCTCTACCTCGCTCGCGACGTCATCGATCACCCCTCCATCCGGGCGATCGAGTCGTGGCTGCTGCCCGACGTGGGATTGCGGGCCACGGACTGGTTCTACCATCCCGGACACGAGCGTGATCAGGATTTCTACCTCGACGTGGTGCGCATCGACGTGCGCGGCAGCTGCTGGCAAACCGAAGATCACTATTTGGACCTCGTGGTACGGGCGGGGCGGAACGTCGAAGTACTCGACACCGACGAGCTGCTCGCCGCGGTCCTGGCCGGGCTGCTCGACCCGCCCACCGCGCAGCTGGCGCTGGCCACGGCTTACCGGACGGTGGACGGCCTGGCCAGGCACGACTACCGGCTGGACCGCTGGCTGGCCACGGTGGGAGCGTGGCCGACCTGGCGGCGACATCCCACCGCGCAACGATGAGCCGAATCCTCAGTTCACCCGCCAGCCGGTGCGCGCCGCCCACTGTTCGCCCCGGTCCAACGCGCTGCGCACGAACGGTGTCTTCGCGTCGGCATACGACTCGATATCCGGCTTCAGGGCAGCCAGCCGGTACTTGAGCTCGGCGTACTCCCGAACACCTGCCGAATGTGCCCGCAGCCAGTCCCGCAGCAGCAGCGCATCCGGCCAGGCCGGAGAATCGGCGGGCCGGATGTGGCAGTTGACGGCCCGGCCCGGGTCGGCGTTGACCGCGATCGACTTGTCCATGGTGGCGCCGTTCCTGGCGTTGTCCCACCAACTACCGGCCAACCCCACCAGCCCCGCCGCACTGAGGTCGGCCGCCAAGCGGGTGGCCGTCTCCAGGTCGGCGACCACCACCTGCACATCCAGCACGTCCTTCGCGTCCAGACCAGGGACCGCCGTCGAGCCGATGTGATCGATCCGCAAGGCCCGCTCGGCGGCGACCATCGCGATGCGTGCGATCAGCCGCTGGGCCTGCCGCGACCAGCTCTCGTCGGGCGCGACCAGCACCGGAATCGCGGCTCTCGGCGACCGACGGCGACAACGCAGGTTGTCCTCGAAGGGCACCAGCCGCTGCGCCCACAACCGGTCCACTGCGGCGAACGTGTGCTCCCGGCTGCCGCCGTTGTCGAGCCATACGTCCGCCGCCGCATGCCGCTGCTCGTCGGTGGCTTGCACCGCGATACGCGCGATGGCGTCGGACTCCGCCATACCACGCTGCTCGACCAGCCGGGCGACCCGCACTTCGGCATCCGCGTGCACCATCACCACCAACGGGAACTCCGCGGCCAGTCCCGTCTCGATAAGTAATGGGATGTCCTGCACCACGATGGCGTCCGGCGGCGCAGTCTCGAGGAGCGCGGCGGAGTGCGTTGCAACCAGCGGATGCACGATGGCATCGAGTCGGCCGCGGGCAGCCGCGTCGTCGAAGACCCGGGCGGCTAGGGCGGGTCGATTCAACGCGCCGTCGGCAGTGAGGATCTCCTCGCCGAAGTCGGCGATCAGAGCGCGCAGCCCCGCCGAGCCAGGCTCGACCACCTCGCGAGCTATCCGGTCCGAATCAATGATCCAGGCGCCCAGCTCAGCGAATCGAGCCGTCACTGTCGACTTGCCGGAGCCGATGCCACCGGTCAATCCCACCCTCAGCACCACGTCATCCTGTCAGCCTAGGCGGCACCACCAGAGGGGTGAGGCATTCGGTGGGCGCCCACTCGGCGTGGCGTCCTTACGGCAACCCTGTCACCCGAGTAGCTTGCCGCCATCTAGGTCATCCAGTTCCTACGTTTTCGGAGGTGTGATGCTTCGTTCCACCGGACCGGACCGATCGCGGCTACCGGCCCGACACCGGCTCGGTGCGCCAGGATTGGTGCACTGCCGGGTGTATCCCGAGATCAATCATGCCCTGGACAAGGGTGTCGGCAGCTGGCTGTCCGTGCTGTTGCTGCCGCTTCGGCGGCAGTGGGCTGCGGCGAACCGTCAGGTAGCCGGCCTTCGGCGGGCACTCTCTCTGGGCTAGCCCAGTACTGAGGGGCGAATACGAGTGGTCGTCATCGCTCGTATTCGCCCCTCAGCTGTGCTGCACAGCTATCCGGTGCGCTCAGACGCCGCCGGAGAGCTTCTCCCGCAACGCCGCGAGCTGCTCATCGCTCGCCAGCGATCCGCCCGCGCTGCTGCTGTTCGCCGGCTCCTCGGCAGCGGGCGGGGTGGACGAGTAGCTCTGGTCCCCGGTGGCCTCGGACTCCGCCACTGCGGCCTTGACGACCTGCTTGCGGTGCTGCTCGAAACGCACCTGCGCATCGGCGTAGGAACGCTCCCACTCCTCGCGCTGCTTGTCATAACCCGCTAGCCAGTCGTTGGTCTCCGGGTCGAAGCCCTCGGGGTAGATGTAATTACCATCGCTGTCGTACTCAGCGGTCATGCCGTACTGCGTGGGATCGAACTCCATCTCCGGAGTGAGGCCCTCATTCGCCTGCTTCAGCGACAGCGAGATCCGGCGCCGGTCCAGATCGATGTCGATGACCTTGACCATCACGTCGTCACCGACCTGCACGACCTGCTCGGGGATCTCGACGTGACGCTCGGCCAGCTCGGAAATGTGCACCAGACCTTCGATGCCCTCCTCAACTCGGACGAACGCGCCGAAGGGCACCAGCTTGGTGGCCTTGCCGGGCACGATCTGGCCGATCTGATGGGTACGGGCGAACTGCCGCCACGGGTCTTCCTGGGTGGCCTTGAGCGACAACGAGACCCGTTCGCGGTCGAGGTCCACATCCAGTACTTCGACGGTGACCTCCTGGCCAACCTCGACGACCTCGCTGGGGTGGTCGATGTGCTTCCAGGACAGCTCCGAGACGTGCACCAGACCGTCCACGCCACCGAGATCCACGAAGGCGCCGAAATTGACGATCGAGGAAACCTGACCCTTGCGAACCTGCCCCTTGGCGAGCTGGTTGAGGAACTCGCTGCGCACCTCGGACTGGGTCTGCTCCAACCAGGCGCGGCGGGAGAGCACCACGTTGTTACGGTTCTTGTCCAGCTCGATTATCTTCGCTTCGAGTTCCCGGCCCACGTAAGGCTGGAGATCGCGAACCCTTCGCATCTCGACCAGTGAGGCGGGCAGGAAGCCGCGCAGCCCGATGTCGAGGATCAGACCACCCTTGACCACCTCGATGACCGTGCCCTTGACCGGCTCCTCGTTCTCCTTGAGGGTCTCGATATTGCCCCAGGCGCGCTCGTACTGGGCGCGTTTCTTGGAGAGGATCAGACGGCCTTCCTTGTCCTCCTTCTGGAGAACCAGGGCCTCGACCTCGTCGCCGACCTTGACGACCTCGGCGGGATCAACGTCATGCTTGATGGACAGCTCTCGCGTGGGGATGACGCCCTCGGTCTTGTAGCCGATGTCGAGCAGCACCTCGTCACGGTCGACTTTGACGATGGTGCCCTCAACGATGTCGCCATCATTGAAGTACTTGATAGTCAGGTCGATGGCGGCGAGGAAGTCCTCCTCCGTCCCGACGTCGTTGATCGCGACCTGCTGCGTGGACGGGGCGGCGGTGGTGTCGGTGGTCATGCGGTGGGGTGCTCCGGAGGAATAGGGTCGTCGGTG
>JBOHHE010000466.1:0-2703 GCA_050700355.1 Pseudonocardiaceae bacterium | reverse complement strand
GGCAGTCAGCTGACCGTGAAGGGCACCGCGACCGGCTTCGGCCTCCTCGGCCGCGTTTTCGTCTCGCTCGCGTACGGGCTCGGCTCGAATGCTCAGGTCGACCCGTTCGATCCGGCGAAACCTCCTTGCGCCGACGATCGCAGCTTCGATATAGAGCCCCCGCCGATCGGCGGCAACAATCCCGGGGATGTCATCTTCAGTCCCCTCGCTACGGCTCGTATGCTGCTGGGAGTATGGGGAGGCATCTTGGGTACGCCCATCCTGGGAGACAAGCGGACCCTCGATGTCACCAAGCTCACCGCATCGCCCATAGGGGTTCGCCTCAACCAGATCAAGACGATCTCGATCCGCGAAGCGACCCTCCCCGACGTCACCAACCTCAACATCCTCAAAGACGTTCGCCCGCAACTGTTCAAGTTAAGGGCATGCGGCTTGATAGTCCTGTCCTGATATGGTCATCATGGCGACTGCGCTCCTGCAGCCGTTCAACGACAGCGGGGTCTCCGCGGAGCTCACCCTCTACGAGTCCGAGGACGGGAGCACGCTGACGGTAGTCGGCATCGCGACCGGGATGCGGATATTGGGTCAGTACCTCTCGCTGGCCTGCGACCTGGATTCGGACACAGATCGGCTCGGCGGAGATCTCACATCTCGCTCGGTGGCCCAGGGCAACACGGTCCTGGGCCTGTGGAAGGGTGTGCTCGGCACGAGGGTCGGCGCCAAGCGCACCTTGCAGATCGTGCGCTCCACCTCCGATCCGTCCGGCGTGCATCTGTATGAGCTGAGCACCGTGTCGATCCACCGGTCTTCCACATACCTGTGGCGCGACTCGACTTACGAGCTGCGGACCCAACTTTCCGTACCTGTGGCATGTGGTGAGATCCTTCGGGTTCCGTAGTGGCAGTTCCGTCCGAGCATGAGCAGTGGGACCTCGCCGTGATCGGCGCGGGCCCACACGCGCTGACGCTGTGCAGCTACCTGCTACGTCTCTGCCCGCAGCTGCACGAGCGCCTGGTGGTTGTCGACCCGGGCGGCTGGCTCTCCAGCTGGCAATACAGGTTGGACGCACTCGGAATCGACAGGCTCCGGTCGCATTACACGGATCATCCGCATCCGGATCCGTATGCTCTGTGGCAGTTCTCTCGAGGCCATCCGCAGCAGCAGCTCGGAATGCACTACACGCCCGGGACGGCGCTGTTCGCCGATTTCTGCCGGACGCTGGTTACCGACCTGGGACTGGGCCAGGTGTTACGACGGGGCCGGGCGGAGCGGATCGACACCGACCCCCAGGGCCTGTGCGTCAACCTCGCGGACGGTACTGCGGTCCGAGCGCGGAAGGTGGTGTTCGCCGCCAATCCGGTAGTACCCAGACTGCCGGCATGGGCTTCCGGCCTGGCGGCCCAGGCGCCGCCGGGGCGGATAGTCCATACCGAGCAACTCGATGTTCGGGAATTGTCTCTCGAAGGCGAGCGCATTCTGGTGCTCGGATCAGGTCTGACGGCCGGCCAGCTGACCCTGCACGCCCTGGCCGAGGGTGCCCACGTCGTCATGGCAACCCGCGACACCCTGCGGGTGAGCGTCTTCGACGTCAGAGGATGCTGGCAGGGGCCGCCCTGTCTCCGGGGCTTTCACACAGAGCCAGACCCCCGGCGGCGCCTACAATGGCTCCAGACGGCCCTGCCGGGGGGATCACTGACCCCGCTGGTCGCCCAGACGCTGCGAGAGGCTGCCGCCCAGGGCACTGTCGAGTTGGTCGAAGGCTGCGCCATACCCGGCGCCGTGTGGTCGGACGATCAGTGGCAGATCACCACCGGCGACCGGATCTGGGAAGTCGACCGCATCTGGCTCGCCACGGGAACCACGCTCGGCGTCGATGCCACGCCGCTGCTCGACGGCGTCGCCGCACAACGACCGATCAAGGAGGCGGGTGGCCTGCCCATGCTCGACCGCGCCTGCCGCTGGCCGGGAACATCCCTGCACGTCATGGGTGGTCTGGCGGGCCTGCAGCTCGGTCCGTTCGCGCGCAACCTGATCGGCGCCCGGATGGGCGCAGAGCGCATCGTTTCCGATATCACCCCCCTCCGGCGGCGCCAGTACCCGCGACCTCCGAGGTAACTCAGCTCGGCACCGGGGCGATCTTCGACGCCCGGTTTCGACTGGTAGGTTGCACCCGGAGGCGTCAGGGCGCCTGGTGGCCCCCGCGGTCTTCAAAACCGACGTGACCCGAGTACCTCGGTCAGGCGGGTTCGATTCCCGTCCGCCTCCGCCAAACATCTGGGTTTTCTGCTCCAGGATTGTCAGGGTCTGCCCGGACTAATTCCGACGGCCCGTTGCCCGGCTCGGTCGAGCACCTCGTCGAGGGTGGGGCGAAGCGCCACAGCGTGAAGCGGGCGGAGGACCACCCATTCAGGGGAAGTACCGAAGGCGCTGCCAGCAATAGTGTTGATCGCGCCGGGCGTCTGGGGAGGGGGCCACAGTGCACAGGTATCTTGTCGAGCTCATCGGTACGTTCTTTCTGGTCCTCACGATCGGAACCTGCGTGATCGGCGAGGTCGCCGTTGCGCCACTGGCGATCGGCGCGGTTCTCATGGTCATGGTTTACGCGGGTGGCCACATCTCGGGTGGCCACTACAACCCCGGGGTGACCCTCGGCGTCTTCCTGCGGGGCAAGTTGGCCGGCCGGGACGTCGCCCCCTACTGGGT
>JBOHHE010000465.1:0-1986 GCA_050700355.1 Pseudonocardiaceae bacterium | reverse complement strand
ATGAGCGCGTCCTGCACGGCGTCCTCGGCCGCCGCGAAGTCGGCTCCGCGGCGGACGAGGATCCCGAGCACACTCGGCGTAAGGCCCCGCAACAGCGCCTCGTTCACCGGTGAGCTCACTCCGTGATAGCGGGCGGGCAGGCCAGGAACGGGCGCACCTCGAGCCACTCGTGGATCGGCTTCCCGCCCGCCCCCGGGGCGGCCGAGAGCTCCCCGGCCAGCTCCAGGGCACGCTCATAGCTGTCAACGTCGATCACCATCCACCCAGCGATGAGATCCTTGGTCTCAGCGAACGGGCCGTCGGTGACCGGCGGACGCCCCGCACCGTCGTACCGGACGAACGTCCCCCCGGGAGCAAGCGCCTGACTGTCAACGAACTCCCCAGTCCCCTCCAGTCGGACCGCGAAGTCATGCATGTACTGCATATGCGCCGAGATCTCCTGCGGTGCCCACTTCTCCATCGCCACATCGTTGACCGACCCCGGGGCACCCCGGTAATGCTTGAGCAACAAGTACTTCGCCATCGTGGATCTCCTCAGTGCTAGTGCGACCCATTGTCGTCACACTCACCACAGGGACGGAACCAGCCACCGGTTCTCGACATCACCACCGAAAATTTCTGGCACTCGTCGCTGAACCCGGGTCAGCCATCTCGCGGTGTCCGCCCTCGTGTCGTCGAGGGATCTGGACCGAGGAGCACGACTTCGCGCTGCCACGAATACGACGCGCTGGACCCGTTCCGCCGACCAAGACTCGATCAGCCGAACGAGCCGACCCAGGCTGATCATGCGGTCAGTTGTAGCCTGCGGTCCAGTTCGGCGGAGAAGTCGCGGACATGGATGTTGGCCTTGCGGGCGCGGAGGTCCTTGGCGAGACGATGCAGCCGCGCCAGGCAGCGCGGCGAGTGGACGTGCGGTAGCTGTTCCAGAGCGGTCCGCCCCACCTCGCAGGCCTGCTCCAGCTCGCCGCGAGGTGGGTCAGGGCCGAGCCGCTGACCGTCGGAGCCAGCCAGCAGCTCACTGACTACCTCGTGCGGACCAGTCCCCACGATCTCCTGCACCGGGGGACCTGCCGGTAGCCGGGTGTGCACACCCCACCCCGAAGTAGCTCACCGAGGTCCCCGCGGAGGAAGCCGATCCCGCCGAAGAACAGTTCTGCGATGGATGCTGCACGCATAATCAGCCTACGCATCCGGCGAATCCGCGAAGACCAGGACAAATCGTTGCGGGTAATCTCCGGACTGGCCGGAATGACCCACTCAACCTTGCCCTGCGTCGAACACTGAAAGCGAGAATTGACCCTCTCCGAGATCGTGGCACTGGCCAATGCACTAAAGATCGTCCCCGGGACGTTGATCAGACTACCAATCCTCACGCCCCCAACGGACACAACGACACCACCGGGGAAGCGGCTCAGGCCCTTACCCCTTAAAGCCAATGGCGGTCATCGGTGGGTCGTAGCGGCAATTCTCTTTCTGCTGGGTTAGCTCTGGTGTAACCACGGCCACTGAGAAATCCCCCACCGTGCATATCGTTCCACGGGTCTTTAAAAGACCGTTACGACACAAGTTCCAGGAGAAAGCACCGAGGCCTACTGTTGCTATGCCCTCTTGATCGGGCGGCTCTTTGTGACTGGGCGTCGGCCCCGCCTAGGGGGACGGCCTCCAAGGTTGCTGTGCCCTCTTGATCGGGCGGCTCTTTGTGACGTTGATCATAACTCTGAGCATTCCCGGGTTATTGTTGCTATGCCCTCTTGATCGGGCGGCTCTTTGTGACTCGACACGACCTCGGCGGAGGTCGACCCGAACCTAAAAGTTGCTATGCCCTCTTGATCGGGCGGCTCTTTGTGACAGGCACCCATCGACCTCGGCAATGCCGCCAAGTTGCTATGCCCTCTTGATCGGGCGGCTCTTTGTGACGAGCGGCAGTCTCTTGCTTCAATGCTTAATCTCATGTTGCTATGCCCTCTTGATCGGGCGGCTCTTTGT
>JBOHHE010000464.1:0-8009 GCA_050700355.1 Pseudonocardiaceae bacterium | reverse complement strand
GCTCCCGTTGCAGGGCCTCAAGATCCGTGACCGGAGAGCTGTACTTGAGCTCCCGGGCCACCTTGGTCTGCTTGGCCTTAGCACGGCCGCGCCCCATGGCTCGACCCCCTCGCGCAGGGACGGGGCGGCCGGGGGAATCGGCAGCCCCGTTCATCTGGACAACGTTTCTCTTGATACCACGGTACAGGGTTGTGCGACCAGCACGCGACGCGGCACTGGCCATGGGGCCGGTGTCACACCGACGGGGTAGTCAGTAGCCCTTCAAGTACCGCCAACTCAGCAGATGAGCGCCGCAAACCGCTACCAGCTCCGCTGGTCCGTTGGAGCTGCCTCAGCGGCCGGTCGGGTTACCTGGTCCTGCGGCAGGTAGCGGCGTGTGACAGACTCCTGCCCGATCGGGGGGATGACCCGATATTGGAGGAGGTGGCATGTCCGTCCTGGCACTTTCGATGCCCACCGGTGAGCCGCTGTCATTGCTCGCCGCGGCCGTCGTCGCACTCGGAGTGGTCGGCCTACTGGTCGGTACCGCGCGGCGGGTCAGGCGGCGCGCTTGACTCGGCGAGTCGGTCCGTTACAGAGGCATCGCCCCGGGCGTACCGGGCGCCGATCTCGGCGTTGAGCGCATCCATCACGTCCTGCACCTCACGGCGACGCTGCGAGACCGAGGCTTCCTCTGCGACGTAGGCCTCCAGCGTCCTTTCCAGCTCCTCATCGGTCTGTGACGCGACATCGGAGAGGGTGACGTCGGAGACCAACGCCTCGACATGACGGCGATGAGCCTCGGCTCGCGAAGGCTCCACCGTCTGGAAGCGGCCGGAGCCTTTGGCCGGCCCCAGGGCGTTGTCGGCCAGGATGCTGGCCAGCCTGTCGAGCACTGATGCCGAGATGTTGTCGCGTCTACGGTTTTGCTCGGCGCGTACGATATCGATACGTGCGTGCAGTATCCGGCGAAGGTAAGACAGATCCGTCTCTTCCTGTGCCGCTTCGTCGCGGCGGGCTCGCACCTCGACCAGGAGTAGTCGGTCGAGACCCTCCGCATAATCTGGTGCCAGCACTCGGTCGATCCGCCGCCGTCCGCCAGGTCTGACCTCGATCATTGGGTCATACTGAAGGATCGGTCTCGTCCGAGCCACATCAGGACACGATCGGGCGTAATTCAGATCGTGACGCGCCCAGCATCGCGCGGCCCTCATCCGGGGACAGCGGGGGTCGCTGAGCGATCCGGGCGAGTTCGGCCGCTCTGGCTACCAGCTCGGCATTACCGATGACCCGGCGGCCCCGGGCGTAGCTCAGCGTGTCCTCCATCCCCACCCGCAGGTGTCCGCCTGCGCTGAGCGCGGCGAGGGCCACCGGCAGGTGGGCACGGCCGATTCCGGTTGCGGAGAAGCTGGCAGCGGCCGGAAGCCCGGCCACCGCAGCGACCAAGGTGGCGATGTTCCCCGGCATGCCACCGGACATCCCCATCACGAAGTCGACATGCACGCGGTCCCCCCAGGGAGCGCCATGCTCGTCGAGCAGCCTGCGCAGGCTGGTCAGCTGGCCAAGATCGAAGATCTCGTATTCGGGCACGATCCGGCGTTCCTGCATGCCACGGTGCAGCGCCACGATGAACGGCCACCGGTTGAGGAACACGTCGTCACCGAAGTTGACCGAACCCATCGTGCAGCTCGCCGAGTCAGGCAGGACATCCAGGACTGCGAGGCGGTCCGGCTCCGGATCGGTGACCGCGCCACCGGTGGACAGCTGCACCACCAACCGCGTCTCGGCGCGCAGCGCGGCTACCGCCTCGCGCAGCCAGACCGGGTCGAGCGTCGGCCGGCCGGTCCCGTCGCGCACATGCACATGCACCATCGCCGCCCCCAGCTGCTCGCACTCCCGCGCGGTCGCGACGAGTTCGGGCAGCGTGACAGGCAGCCCAGCCACCTCACTCTTGACGTGCTCCGCTCCGGTAGGCGCCACCGTAATCAACGTTCCGCTCATAACCGGAGATTGTCCCGCTCAACGCGGAATCAGGCCCGCAGACGACGCAATGCGGCGCGGCCGGGAGGTTCGCCGGTGTCGGGTGGAAGCGAGGCCGGATCGACGGAGGCTGCGGCGAGTCCGGCGACCAGCGGTGTTTCCGGGTCTACCGAGCGTTTGAGCAGGGCCAGCGCGATGGGACCGAGTTCATGGTGGACGGCCACCGTGCCGATCCGCCCGACCAGCCGGTCACCACCGGCCCGTACCACGTCCCCCGGCTCTGGCAACGTGTCGGATGACTCCAGGTGCAGCAGCACCAACCGCCGCGGCGGCCGGCCCAGGTTCGCCACCCGTGCCACCGTCTCCTGCCCCCGGTAGCACCCCTTATCCAGGTGCACCGCAGGGCCGATCCAGCCGACCTCGTGCGGAATGGTGCGCTCGTCGGTATCCACTCCGAGCCGCGGGTGCAGCGCCGCCACTCGCAGCGCCTCATATGCCCACGTCCCGGCTGGGCTCGCGCCCGCATCGAGCAGCTGTTGCCAGATGGAGGTCAACTCATCGCGCGGCACCAGCAGGTCCGCGCGATCCTGGTAGGCCCGCACGAAGCCACCCAGTTCACCGATCGCTTCGAGTACCCGTCCGGTGGACGGGCCGAGCAGAGCGAGCACGGCAAGCTCATCGGTCGCGTCCCGAGGTGCCACCTTGGACCAGAACACCATCTGTTGCAGATAGGTCAGTAGCGCGGGTGTCCGACCTGGTTCGGTGTCCAGCCACACCGTCTCATCCATGTGGGAGACGACCGTGTGGTGCTCGACCCGACCGTGGAGATCGAGAACCAGCGCCTCGGTGTGCGCCCCCGAGTCCAGAGCGAGCAGATGCTGGGAGGTGATGGTGTGCAGCCAACTCAGCCGGTCCTCGCCGGGTACGGCGAGAACTCCGCGATGCGAGCGATCCACCACCACGACGGCACCCTCGGCGGCTCGTTGCTCGCGCAACGGGTCACCGTGGTGCCAGGCAACGCCTACGTCGGGGGAGCCCTCTGGCGCCGCTACCGCACCCGGCAGTGCCAGCAGGGGTGAGTTCACGAGCCGTCCTTCTGCTCTGATTTCGCTGGGGCGGCGCAGTCCGCGCAGCGCCCGGACAGCGCCAGATGGCTGGGATCCAACGTGAACCCGAACTCATCCTGCAGCCGTCCGGCGAGCTCTGCGAGCTCGGTCTTGGGCACCTCGTTGATCTTCCCGCAATGGTGGCACACCAGGTGCACATGCTCGTGCGGCTGGGTGGAGTAGCTGGGCGCGCCGTGCCCCAGGTGGGTGTGCCGGACGAGATCGAGACCTTCGAGAAGGTCCAGCGTGCGGTAGATCGTGGTGATGTTGACGGCGGGAGCGTTGCGCTGGACATGCGCGCAGATCCGCTCCGGGGTGGCGTGTACTAGCTCTTGTACAGCGTCGAGTACGAGCTGGCGCTGGGGGGTCATCCGCATCCCCCGGTCGTGCAGCGTCCGGCGCAGGGTGGCGTCCACATCCCCTATGGTAGGCCTGGACGAAAGGGCGGACGCTGTGCACGAGCGGGTTGTAGCCCTACTGGGTGACGGTTTGGTCGACCCGGACGCTCCGTTACTGCGCGCCGACGACCTCGGCACGTTGCGTGGCGACGGAGTTTTCGAAACCATCCTGGTGGTCGACCGGATGGCCGTGGAGCTGGACGCGCACCTGACCCGGCTGGCCCGCTCCGCCGCCATACTGGACCTTCCCGCGCCCGACCTGCACCGTTGGCGGTCCTGTGCGCAGACCGTGATCGACGCGTGGAGTGGCGATCGCGAGATGGTGTTGAAACTGATCCTCACCAGGGGGGTCGAGGGCCACGACGCAGTGACCGGCTACGCCATCGGTGCACCGGTGAGCCCCGCCGTCCTGGCGCAGCGCCGGGACGGGGTCGCCGTCGTGACGCTGACCCGAGGCACTGCGCCTGACCTCGCCGTGCAGGCCCCCTGGCTGCTGCTCGGCGCGAAGACCCTGTCCTACGCGATGAACATGGCCGCGGTGCGTCACGCCGAGCGGCTCGGCGCCCAGGACGTTGTGTTCACCGCTGCGGCCGGACCCGAGACGGCGGCGGGCTCCGTGCTGGAGGGGCCGACCTCCACGGTCGTCATCGCGCGCGACAACTGCCTGTACACGCCACCGGTTGAGCTGGGAATCCTGCCCGGCACCACCCAGGCTGCGCTGTTCCGGGCCGCCGCGGCTACCGGCTGGCGCACCCGGGAACAGCCGTTGCGGATCTCGGATCTCTTCGCCGCCGACGGGGTGTGGCTGTGCTCAAGCGTCCGGCTGGTCACCCGGGTGCACACCCTGGACGGTCAACCCCTGCCGGACGCCGGACTCACCGGGACGCTGCGAGAGCTGCTGCCGCTGCCCGCCCTCACCCAGCGCTGAACGCCGCTCGGTAAATGGCGTTGCCGGACCGGCTGCTCCGGGGCTAGCGTGGCGTCACACGTGGAAGGAGGTGGTCCAAGGTTGAATAGCTATCGGACTCGTGAGGTGGCTGCCAGCTAACGCCGCCGACGGCTGTGGAAGCGCCACCTCCACTTTCAGAGGCGGCTGGTGAATCCAAGGCAGTCACCCGGCCCCCGGGCTTTCCCGAGCTCTCGTCCCGCTCGGGCTCGCCGCATCGTGCGGCGAGAACCCGGGGGCCGACTGCTGCCGGTTGACGACTTCGCGGTTATCGGTTCGGGCGCTCGGCGGGGAGGGGCGGAACACCGTGCGAGACGTGACGGTCGTGTCGTCGCCCACCTGTGCCACCTCTTCCCGGATCCAGATGAAGCAGCCGGTGCAGTCGGGTTGTGGCACCAGACGTGTATGGGTAACTTCGACGTTCGGTCGGAACGTCATCGCTGATGCTCCTTCCTGTCGCAGACGGGACACTGGGCTCGGCCCGAATCGCTCAGCAGCAACGTCGCGATCTCTATCGGAGTCAGCCAGTCCGGCCCATGCTTGATTGCCATGATCAACCAGATGAGCGCGATGATCACTACGACGGAGCCGCTCTGTTCTTCGTCGTAGTGTAGAATTCTCTTCGCGGGCAAGGGTTCGCTCCTTCGCTCGGGGACCGCTGCGAAATCCTGGTGGGGTAGAGCAGCGGTCCCTCTTCCTGTGTTGCCTTGGTCTTCGTTCGTCACCACGTCTGTGTCTGTCACATGGTTCCCACCTCCTCTGGTCAGCAAGTAGATAGTGGCAATGTCGACACCACCACTCCATACCTTGCGATGATTGCGGGGTTGCACGTTTCCAGGCAGACGTCGCTACGATGTGCGCAGATGCTGGCGGACGATCACGGACGCGGACGGATGCCTTAGCGGTGATAGCGAGGAGTGGCCGGTGCCGGACCCCCGGGTTGAGGTGAGAGCCGAGGCTCGCCGCAAGTTTGGCGAGGCGGTCTCACGGCTATGGCTCATGGGCGAACCGGTTATGAAGATCAAGGACATCGCGAGCCGGTCCGGCTTCAGTGCGACTACGGTCTCCGACGTTTTGCACGGGAAGCGCTTTCCGAGTAAGGATGTCGCGCAATGTATTGTTACCGCGCTGGGTCGGGATTTCGAGGAGATCGTCCCGCTTTGGCTTAGCCTCAGCGAATCCGTACACCAATCTGTCCCAGTCGCTCCGGCTGGTGT
Organism: Pseudonocardiaceae bacterium; assembly: GCA_050700355.1. Lineage (GTDB taxonomy): Bacteria > Actinomycetota > Actinomycetes > Mycobacteriales > Pseudonocardiaceae. Next base: position 2,383 of record JBOHHE010000464.1, on the reverse strand, counting down.
ACAGGACGAACTGCTAGCCGCTACTTGGTACCACGGCAATAGTGAGTTCTATGCTGCGGCCCAGCAAGGTATCGACACCGCGACGCGGGAAATCCGGCTGACCTACATCCGGCAGTACCCACCTAGCGACGTGAGTAGCTCCGAGGCCGCGCAATATTTCGCAGCAGTTTTGGAGTGGGCGAAGCTACCCGGCGCACGGTCGGTGAACCGCATATTCGGGGTCCCCACCGCCGGGGTACGAGTACGACGCAATATCCTCGACTATCTCAGGCAACACCTGGCAGAGATTGAGCTCAAAAAACTCAAGAATTACCAGGCCAGAGTGTTCGAATACTCGGCGCTGGGAGACGGCTTGAACATGGCGGTGTTCGATCAAGAGGTGTCTCTGCTGGCGGTATCGGGGCATGGGCCCCAGAACCTCACCGGCATGCGGGTAGACAACGTCCGCTTCGCGACCTACCTGATCAGCTACTTCGATCAGCTTCTGCTCGGCAGCGAACCGTTGCCTGAATATCTCGACCGTATCGACGCCATGGGTTGATTTTCGCGTCGAGAGATGGGATCAGCCGACTACCCGATGTAGCCGGGCGGAGACGTGGGGCTGGATCGGTTGGCCGACCATAGCCCGCTCTTCGACGTAGGCGAGGTCGCCATCGACGATGCCGTAAAGTCGGCGCGCGCCGGTGACTTCCTTGGCTGAGGAGGTGCGCACCACCGCGTCAGTGGCCAGCTCCCAGGAGGTCTGGTTGCGCGGACGACCGTAGTAGATCTCCACAATCCCGGTGCCGTGAACCGCGAGCACCTCGATGGTGTCGTCCGGCTGGGGTCGCCAGAAGCCGGACTCCCGGGCGGCTGGACGGATCACCGCGCCGTCGGAATCCAGCAACCACGCCCGAGCCTCATAGCGCAGGAACTGCCGCCCGTCGTGGCAGAACATCACCTGCTGCCCGAAGCGGTACGGCCCGTCAATAGTCGGGTAGACGACCTCGCCTTCGCCGCGCCACACACCCACCAGTGGCAACAGGGGCAGGCAGACCGGGTTCAGGTCGGGTCCCTCCCGCAGGTTCGCGGTATCGGGGGGAATCGGCAGATCAGTGAAGTCGGCGATGTTGCGCGCCCGGGTGCGCTCCGCGCGTTCGGCCGCAGCCCGCAGTACTCCGTCGTCGCTGGACCCGTTGGATTCGGTGCTCACGGTCCCGAATCATAGGGTGGGCAGCGCCCAGCGGTCCTTGGCCCGTTCGCTTATCGCGATGCTTTGGTGATCCAGACCTGCAGCCCGAGCTCGGGGTAGACCTGGGCCGGAATCTCCTCCGGTGGAGTGCCCTCCAGCAGGGAGACGGCGAGGACCTCGGCTGCGACTGTGGCCGAGTGGGCCCGGATCGCGTCAGCGACATCGTCGCGCTCAGCGGTCCACCAGACCTCGATCCGGTCGGTGATGTCCAGGCCGATTGTCTTCCGCGAATCCTGCACCAGCCGCAGGATGTCCCGAACGAGGCCGGCGCGGCGCAACTCGTCGGTCAGCTGGAGATCCAACGCCACCGACATCCGGGCATCGGTGGTCACTGCCCAACCGGGGCGCGCTGTCTCGGTGATGATGAGCTCCGCCCCGGCGAGAGTGAGCTCTTCGCCGTCCACGACGACCGAGAGCCTGCCGTCGACCGGGGCGCCTGCGTCGGCGACAGCTCGGGCCACCTCCTGGGTGCGTGGTCCGAATCGGGCGCCGATCGCCCGGTAGTTGGGCTTGACGGTGACCTCTACGAGGTCTCCGGTGAGGGGCTCGACCACGTTGACGTTGAGTTCGTCGGCGATCTGTGCCACCAGCTCGGCGGGCAGCTCGGTGAACCCCGGTGCGACGACCATCGCCCGGGCCAACGGTTGCCGAACCCGGATCTTGCTGCTGGCCCGGGTGGCGCGGCCGAGTTCGACGACCCGCTGCACGAGGCCCATCGCGGCGACGAGCCGATCGTCGATCAGCGCTTCATCGGCGGTCGGCCAGCCGGCCAGGTGCACCGAGTCGACAGCGCCGGGGAGGACGGAGACGCAGAGCTGGTTCCACAGGTGGTCGGTGACGAACGGCACGAACGGTGCCAGCAGGCGGGTCACCACCTCCAGGCATTCGTGCAGGGTGGCCAGCGCGGACACCTCACCCGTCCAGAACCGGCGCCGGGAGCGTCGCACGTACCAGTTCGACAGCCCCTCGATGAACGTCACGAGGCGTCGACCCGCCCCTGCTGCGTCGAAGGACTCCAGCGCGGCGTCGACGTCACGGATCGTGGCATGCAGGTCGGCGAGGATCCACCGGTCCAGCAGTGGCCGGTCGGCGGGAGCGGGCGCCGGTTGCGCGGCGGGCGTCCAGCCGGCGGCGTTGGCGTACAGGACCAGG
>JBOHHE010000463.1:0-20212 GCA_050700355.1 Pseudonocardiaceae bacterium | reverse complement strand
TCCGTCGACGGTGACCAGGACCGTCGACGGACGTGAACATCTCGCCAACGCACCGGCGGCGCGACTGCTGCGTCGACGCAGTCCACGCCCTGATTCGCTGGCCCTCTCCGCAGGCAGACATCTGGGGGTGTGGGGGTGAGGCGCGGGTGTGTGGCATCGTTGGCCGACGGCGACACGCATCTCGCCGAGCCGGCAGCCCCCGAGCAGACGGTCGTCGCACACTGTGACAGCAGGCGGTTCTCTCCGCTGGCGATCCTGCCCGGCGCAGCACGGCCCCGACGATCCGGTCATCGATGAGCTGTTGGCGGTTCACTGACGATGGCTGCGGGAGCACCTGCGAGAACGCCTGCCCCGCCGAATTCGAGAGGGGAGCCGCCTAGAGCCTCTGTGTATGCGAGTTGTGATTAGTCAATTTAGTGAGAAGGGAGTTGGTTTAACCGTGACCGCAGCTCTTGTTGATGCTCCAGCGGAGGTCGTTCCGGTGGACGTTTTCGACCTGGATGTGCAGGTGGAGACGGAGCGGGTGAGGCACGCGACGATGGGGTGTCAGACCGATGACGGGTGTGGGCAGACCTGTCAGATTTCGGCGTGTCATTCGCAGAAGTGACGGCGGTGGGCCGGGTGTTGGTGCCCGGCCCACCCACTTTGCATCGAGGAAGGGCTCGGGGATGTTTGATTACCGGCACCACGGGGTGGGATTGCTGCGCGCGTCCGCTGCCGTTGTCACGCTGCCGCGTTGGCCTGCTCTGTCCGATGAGGCCGGTTGCCGGTTGTGGCTGTCTGAGGTCTGGCCGGGCGTTGCGGCGGTGGTGGGGTACGCGAGCCCGGTTCTTGCCGCGCGGGTCGTGGCGATCTTGGACGGCGCTGTGGTGTCTGGGCGGGATGTGCGGCGGGCGACGCTGGCCGTGGTCCGGTACGTGCTGCGGTTCGGTCGGTCGACGCCGTTCGGGTTGTTCGCTGGGGTCGGCACGGCGGCGGTCGGGACGTCGGCGGCTGTGCAGTGGGGTGAGCGGCATCGGCTGGTGGTTCGGGTCGATAGCCGGTGGTTGCGCCAGGTGGTCGAGCGGCTGGAGGCGTGCCCGGGGTTGCTGGCCCAGTTCGACGTGGTTTTCAGCGATGCTGCGGAGGAGTCCGGTGGGCGGCTGACGCTGCCGGGCGCTGAGTTGGTCAGTATTCGCAATTCGGCTGCGGTTGCGTTGGTGCGTGGCACGGCCGCCGATCCGGTGCGTTTCGGGGTGCTTGTTGATGTGCTCGCTGAGGCTTTCCCGAGTGCGGGTGATCCGTCGCGGATGCTCCTTTCCTTGTTGGACAAGGGTTTTCTGGTGTCGTCGTTGCGTGCGCCAAGTACGGTCATTGACCCGTTGGGTTTCGTTGTGGACCGTCTGCGGGGGCTCGACACCGGCACTTTGCCGGTTGCGTCGCTTGTGCGTGAATTGGACGAGATCCACCAGGCGATCACGGCGCACAACGACGATCCGAGCGAGGACGCGCGGGCGGCGATCGTTGCCCGGTTGCGGCGGCTGGTGGAGTCTGCGCGGGTTCCGTTGTCGGTGGATCTTCGGCTCGATGCCCACGTGCAGGTTCCGCACGCAGTGGCGCGGGAGATGGAACAGGCGGCAGGGGTATTGGCTCGGCTGGTGCGTGAGCACACCGGTAGCCGGGCGTGCCGGGACTACTTCGCGGCGTTCTGCGACCGGTACGGTACGGGCACGCTGGTGCCATTGCGGACGGTGGTGGACCCCGAGGCGGGGCTTGGGTGGCCGCGTGGTTATCCGGGAAGCCCGGAGCCCAGCGGGCGGCATGTGTTCTCCGAGCGGGACCGGTTGTTGTTTGCGTTGGCTGCTGAGGCGACCGCGCGTGGGGACCGCGCGATCCAACTAACTGATGCCACGGTGGACAGTTTGGTCACCGCGGGCGGTGAACCTGATGAGGTCCCGCCGCATCTCGATATGGGGGCGCGGATTCACGCGACCAGCCGGGCGGCGCTCGAACGCGGCGACTACACGTTTACCGTCGTACCGGGTCGCGCGGCAGGCACTCTGTCGTCCCGGTTCGCCCCGCTCGTGCCTGAGCTGGGGCCGGTGTTCGCCGAGGTGCCTACGACGGTCGCGGGCGCGGTGCCCGCGCAATTGTCGTTCATGCCGATGTTTCCCAGGGCGGAGAACGTGGCCCGCGTCCCCGCCTACCTGCCGCACGTGGTGTCGGTTGGTGAGCACGCGGGCGGTGGGGCGATCAGTGTTGACGATCTCGCGGTGACCGCGAGCAGGCGGCGCCTGCACTTGGTGAGTCTGTCGCGCCGCCGCGTGGTGGAACCTGTTGTGCTGCACGCGCTCGCGCCCAAACAGCAACCGCCGCTAGCGCGCTTGGTGGGGGAGCTGTCGCGGGCGTTGGATGGTGGGTGGATCGGGTTTGATTGGGGCGCTGCGGAGGCGTTGCCGTTCCGGCCCCGTGTGCGGTTCGGGCGGGCGATTCTGTGCGCGGCGCGGTGGCGACTGTCCCGTGCCGACCTTCCCGCTGAGACGGCGAGATGGGACCAGGCGCTTGAGTGTTGGCGGCGGACGTGGCGGTGCCCATCGCAGGTCGAACTGCGGGACTTCGACCAACTCCTACCGCTTGACCTGGATGTGCCTGCGCACCGCGAAGTCCTCTACCGGCACCTTCGGGCCAATGAGGACGCCGTACTTGTGGAGGCACCCGAACCGGGCGCGGACGGCTGGCTTAATGGCCACGCCCATACGATCGTGTTTCCACTGACCTCCCAACGAGAGCCGGTGCCGGGGCCGCGCGTAGATGTGCTGCCCGTCCTTGGACGCGAGCATGGGCATGTGCCCGGTTCGCCGGGGGCAGCGTGGCTGTACGCCAAGCTGTACGTCGCCGAACACCGGATGAACCCATTCGTTGTCGACGAGCTGCCCCTGCTGCTGGCCGACCTTGGTGAGCGGGCGTGCTGGTTCGTGCGCTTTCCCCAGGCGTGCGAGGGCGAGGACAGCGACCATCTACGGCTCCGTATCCGTGTCGATAGCGACGCCGACAAAGTGCTGTCCACGGTCACGGCGTGGGCCGACCGGCTGCGCGCTGCTGGGCGGTTGAACCGGCTTGCGTTTGATACCTACTACCCGGAGATCGGGCGGTATCTGGCGATTGAGGAAGCCGAAGCGGTGTTTGCTGCCGACTCGCGGTTTGTCCTCGCGCTACTGACCCACCGGCGTGGTGGCGAACCGTCACCGCTCGTTGTCACGGCCGTGTCGATGTTCGACGTGGCGGTGGCGTTCCTCGGCGACCGTGACCAGACCGCCGCCTGGCTCGCCCAGCAAACGCCGAAAGCCACACCCGAGCGCGTCCACGTCGAGCAGGTCACCCGGCTGACGCGCGGGGGGATGTGGTGCGACATTCCCGGATGGCCCGAGATCGCCACCGCACACCGCGACCGCGCGGAAGCAATTGCCCAATACCGGCGCGTGTTACCGGAAGGCGCGGACACTGACGCCGTGCTCCACTCGCTGTTGCACATGCACCACAACCGCGCCCTGGGTGTGGATCGCGACTGTGAGGCGGTGTGCCTGCGGTTGGCGCGGCAGGCCGCCGCGACCTGGCGAGCCTGCCGAACGGGGCAGGAATGATCACGCAATCGTTGGCCGAAGGCGCACCAGGCGCGGCGCTGCTGGCGGTGGAACAAGGCGAGAACGCCCGACCGTGGCTCGCGGAGATGGTCGCCGTGCCGGTCATGGCGCACCCGGATGAGGCGAACCTGTTCGAGGGTGCTCCAGCGGTAGCGTTCACTCTCGCCGCCACCGGCCAGCCGCGCGCCCTGTCCACACTGGACAAGCACGTCGATTCGATCACCCGTACCCGCCTGGATGCCGCGCACCGCCGCATAGATCGCGGCGAGCTGCCCGCCAAACGGGAGTTTGATCTCATCTCAGGGCTTACCGGTCTGGGTGCTTATCTGCTGCATCGGCACGGCGGCGGGGAACTGCTACGCGAGGTCTTGGCCTATCTGGTGCGGTTGACCGAGCCGCGCCGGGACGGGTTGCCGGGGTGGTGGGCGCTGGACGGACCCACCGGTCCCGGCCCCGACTGGCGGGGCGGGCATGGAAACCCAGGTATGGCGCACGGCATCGCCGGGTCGTTGGCTCTGCTGGCGTTGGCGATGCGCCGGGGCCTCGCCGTCGATGGGCACGCCGACGCGATGCGGCGGATATGCCGGTGGCTAGACCAATTCCGCGGTGGTGAGCCACCGCGGAATTGGTGGCCCGAAGCGCTCACCCGTGCTCAACACGACCGAGGCACCCCGCCCGAAGGCGGCCCGTATCGGCCGAGCTGGTGCTACGGCACCCCCGGTATCGCCCGCGCGCAGCAGCTCGCCGGGCTCGCCCTCGGCGACCCGCAGCGGCAACGGCTCGCCCACGATGCCCTTGCCTGGTGCGTCACCGACGAAACCCAACTTGCCCAGTTGGGCGATGTGTCACTGTGCCACGGCTGGGCGGGACTGCTTTACACCGCGTGGCGGGCGGGCGTCCACGATGACCGCATCCGCGCGGCCGTGCCCCGCCTGCTGGATGGCCTGGCCGACGCACTACGCCACCAGCCGCCGCACGAACGTGGCTTGCTGGTCGGGGAAACCGGCGCGCTGCTGACGCAGCACGCCGTGACCGCCAACACACCACCTGTCACGCAGTGGGACGCTTGTCTCCTGCTCAACGATTGATAAGGACACGATGACCACCAACCCGGCGGACCTGGACGCCCCACGCGCAACCATGATCGAGAAAGTGCAGGAAATGGGGTACGCGCAGCGGCCCGAGGTCGAGCGCGTTCTACGGGATGCGCCTCGGCACGAGTTCGTGCCCGAGGCCACCCCGGAGGCCGCGTATGACCCGTATCAGGCGGTGATCACCCACCGGTTCTCTGATGGTGCGTCGCTGTCGTGCGCGTCCGCGCCGTTCGTGGTCGCGATGATGCTCGACCAACTCAACGTCCAGCCCGGAAACCGTGTCCTGGAGATCGGCGCGGGCACCGGATACAACTCATCACTCCTCGCCGAACTCGCAGGCCCCACCGGAAGCGTCACCACGATCGACATTGACCCGGACGTGACCGCGCAGGCATCCCATGCGTTGACCGCCGCCGGTTACCACGAGGTGCGCGTCGTTACTGGCGATGGGGCGGGCGGGGTGCCCGAGTACGCCCCGTATGACCGGCTGATCGCCACTGTGTCGCCGTGGGACATTCCCCACGCGTGGTGGGATCAGCTCGCGCCCGGTGCACGCGTGGTCGTGCCGCTGCGCTGGCGTGGGCAAGCGCGCAGTGTCGCGTTCGCCTACACCGATGGGCGGCTTGGGGCGGACTCGATCGAGCTGTGCGGGTTCGTGTACCTCGTCGGCGACGACGAGGGTGAACTATCCGCCCCCATCAGCGACGACGACACGATCCGCCTGCATTGGGACCGCGACCAAGCCATTGACCCGGACGCGTTGCGCGGAGTCCTGGAGCGGCCGCGCGTCATGACGTGGTCGGACGTGACGATCGCCGGGGACGAACCCCACGACGGGGTGTGGTTGCGGCTGACGGTCACCGACCTGCGGGTGTGCCGGATCAACGCCCCCGCCGACACCCCGCCCGAGGTGTGCGATCCCGTGCAGCCGTACCGGTCCCCGGCCCTGGTTGGCGACGACTCTCTTGCCTACCTCGCTTCCCGCCGCCGCGAAGACGGCGACACCGTGTGGTGGGAGCTGGGCGCGCACGGCCACGGACCCGCCGCCGCCGCGCTGACCGAATGCCTGTGCAACGAGCTCCGCGCCTGGTCCGTCGACCGCGACCAGCGCAAGCCGCGCTTGGCCACCTACCCTGCGGGCACGCCGGACAGCGATCTACACGGCACCGTCATCGACAAAACCCACAGCCGACTCGTCCTCACCTACGACGACAACGCCTGACACCGCACAGCCGACCGTCTGGCCGAGCGTCTCCGATCGGACGGTCAAGGCTCAGGCGCCCCGTAATGCGCGAGAGCCGCCCGCTACGCTCGGCAAATGTTCACCGAGGCATGGCCGCTTGATTACGCCCCAGATTGGCCCGCCAGATGGAGGCCAGAGGAACGGCCGCTGGTATCGGTCAGCCTCAGCGAGGCGCAGCTGCGGCAACTACTCGGCTCATCCAAGTCTGTAGGGTAAGTGAATGATCAGCGCTGTGGTGTTTGATGTGGGTGAAACTCTGCTGGATGATTCGCGGGAGTGGGGCGCGTGGGCAGATTGGTTGGGGCTGCCGAGGCATACGTTCAGTACTGTGCTGGGTGCGGTTACCGCAGCGGGCCGGAACAACTCCGAAACATTCGAGTACTTTCGTCACGACTTCGATCTGACTCGCGAGCGACAACTGCGGGAGGAAGCTGGCGCGGTGAGCAGATCGACGACAGTGACCTGTACCCGGATGTGCGGCGCAACCTGACCGCGCTGCGCGCCCGCGGCTTGTGGGTAGGTGTCGCAGGCAACCAGACGGCCCGAGCCGGGCAGTTGCTGCGCGCTTTGGAACTGCCGGTCGACTATGTGGGTACATCAGGCGAATGGGGTGTGGCCAAGCCGCACCTGGCTTCTTCGAACGGGTCATCGAAATCGCACCTGGTAGGGCGGACGAGGTCGTGTACATCGGCGACCACCGGGACAATGATGTGCTTCCCGCGAAAGCGGCCGGGCTCCGCGTCGCATTGATCAGGCGCGGCCCGTGGGGATACCTGTGGGCGGACGACCTCATGGTGCAGGAGAACGCGGACTGGGTGATCGACTCCCTTGACGAGCTGCCCGAGCTACTGCTCGATCGATAGACACCCGGCGCCATCATCGCGCGCGAGCCCACGCTGCCAACCTGCATGGCACGGACATCCGGTTCCGGATGGTCCTGTCCGCGGGCGGCTTGCGCCCGGTAACTTAGCCCGGGAATGGCGCGGTTTCGCGGTTGACCCAGGTCATGTCCGGATAGCGCTCACCGACCGGTTGGAGGTCGGACAATCGGGCCATCTCCTCGGCGCCTAGCACGAGATCCAGCGAGCCGATGTTCTCTTCCAGGTACCGGCGCTGCTTCGTGCCGGGGATCGGGACGACGTCCTCGCCGCGCGCCAGCACCCAGGCCAGGGCCACCTGCGACGGAGTGGCGTCGTAACGGGAGGCGATCGAGCGGATCTGACCGACCAGTTCGAGGTTCACCGCCAGATTGTCGGCCTGCCATCGGGGCTGGGTGCGGCGGAAGTCGTCGCTGGCCAGATCGTCGAGGGACGTGGTGGCGCCGGTCAGCAGGCCACGGCCGAGCGGGCTGTAGGGAACCAGCCCGATGCCGAGTTCGCGGCAGGCAGGCACCACGGCGTCTTCGATGTCACGGCTGAACAGCGACCACTCCGACTGGACCGCGGCGATCGGGTGCACCGCGGCGGCCCGGCGGATCGTCGCGGCGGATGCCTCGGAGAGCCCGAGGTGGCGGACCTTGCCTGCCGCGACGAGCTCGGCCATCGCGCCGACGGTCTCCTCCACCGGCACGGCCGGGTCCGGACGGTGCTGGTAGTACAGGTCCACATGGTCGACCCCCAGGCGAGCCAGCGAGCGGTCGATCGCGGCGCGGAGGTAGCCCGGCGAGCCGTTCACCCCCACCGGCCGCAAAGTCTCGGGGTCGAACAGAATGCCGAACTTCGTGGCCAGGACAACCTCGTCGCGGCGTCCGGCGATCGCCTCACCGACCAGCTTCTCGTTCGCTCCCGCGCCGTACATCTCCGCGGTGTCGAGGAAGGTGACGCCGATGTCGAGAGCGCGCCGGATGGTGGCGATGGACTCGGCACGGTCGGCCGGGCCATAGGCGTAGTTCATGCCCATGCAGCCCAGGCCCAGTGGTGCGACGGTGAGACCGGTCCGGCCCAGGGCGCGCTTCGCTTTAGTCATGCTCTGCTCCTTGCGGTTTGGGCACAGCTGCGCCCTCATTGCGATCAGTACGGGTCACGGAGATCTCAGCCACATCCACGACGGTAAGACTTTGAGTGCACTCGAAGTCAAGCCCGGCCGGGTCGGGCGTGCCAGGATGGCGGCGATGCTTACCTCTGACGACCTGGCGGCCCGCACGGACCGGGCCGTTGCCGCCGCGGCTGCAGCGGGTCGAGGCCTCGGGCTCACCGTGTCTGACCCGCGGATGCTCTACGACGTGTTCTCCGTGATCGTGCACTTGTCGCCGGCGCCGGTGGTGGTGCGGGTGCCCACGATCCTGCCGCGCACGCTCGCCGCAGACCCCGCCGCGCAGACGGCGCAGCAGCGCTATGAGCTCGCCGTGGCCGGCTGGCTCGCCGACCGCGGTCACCCCGTCGTGGCACCGAGCCCGCTCGTGCCGCGCGAACCCGTCCGTCGCGACGGCTTCTCGATGACGTTCTGGCAGTTCGTCGAGCAGGTTCCCGACGCCGATCCCGACGCCGGTCAGCGCGGCACCGTGACGGCACAGCTGCACGCCGCGCTGCGCGAGTATCCCGCCGAGCTGCCGTTCCTCGTGCCGCTCGACGCTTGGATTCCCGACGCTCTCGCGCAGCTGGAGGGCCACGGGGACCTGCTGAGCGTGGCGGACCTTGACCGCGCTCGACGCGAGTGGGCGATGTTGGAGCCCTTGGCCTGTTCCCGGACCGCCTTCGAGGCGGCGTTTCCGGGAGCCGATGTTCAGCCGATCCATGGTGACGCGCCGCACTACAACATCATCATGACGCCCGAAGGTGAGCTGTGCTCCGACTTCGAGCACGCCACCCTCGGCCCGATCGAGTGGGATCTCGCATTGGTCGGCCCGCAGGCCAGGCGGCGTACAACGCGGCCGCCGCCCGGCTGGGCCTGCGCTGCCTGGATGAGCGGCTGCTGCGCGTCATGGAGTCCGCACGCATGCTCCAGGTTGTCGCCTGCGTCGTCTTCGTGCCCCAGCTCCCGATGCTCGCCGAGGGTCTCCGGCCGTCCCTCGAGCACTGGCGAACGATGCCGTTAACGGAAATCTGAACCGTCGGTACGTGGGGCGGGAGGCAAAGCTGGTCGGGTTAGTGCCGCCCGCGCACCTTCTGGCGCAGGACATTGCGCACCACCCCCAGCTGGTAGCTGCTCAGGGTGCGCCCGTTCACCCCCTGTGCAGTCAGGAACTCCCGGGCCGCCCTGGGCTCGGTGAACCAGGGAAAGAGACATGGTGGGTTGTTGAACCCCTCGAAGATCTCCTCGGCGATGTCTGGCCGGCGCGAGGCGCTGATCAGGAGATTGCGCTGGAAGCCACGCAACGGCTCCAGCAAAATATTGGAGAAGTCGTTGACATACCGGGAGTACTCCCAGAAATCGTCGAACTGACGGGCGAGCCACTCCGGATCGAACGGTTGCTCGCCTCGATCCTGGATTCGCTCGGCAAAGAAGTGGGCCATCCGGGTGGCGTTGTTGGCCCCTTGCCCGGCCAGCGGGTCGTTGACGATCACCGCATCACCCAGGCCGAGCACAGGTGCGCCCGAGGGAAGTCGTCCCACCGGCTTGCGCACAGTGGGCACGACGGCACCCTTCAGCCACGTCCTGGCATGGGTGGCTGTGGCTGGGGCGAGGAAGTCCGATTCCCAGGGCAGGAAAGTCCGAACGAAGTCCTTCAGCACCTTCAGACCTTCGTCGGCCGAGCACAACTCCCCAAAGCGGTCGCCAGGCCCACCGGGAACGCTCTCGATGACGATGCTCCTCGACACCCCGGCGTCCACATCGTAGAACGGCACCCAGAAGACCTCGCCTATGCCGGGGATGAACGATAACTTCAGCTGATCCTGGCCGACCCCGGCGTCTGGTTCATATCCCGTGATGTTGACCATGAACAGCCGCCGCCGGGGACGGTCGTACCTGCAGCGGGAGGCGTCCCGCGCGAAGAGCTCCGAACCGACGCCCCGGTGACCGACGGTCACCACCGTCAGGTCGTGGCCGACGGCGATCCGCTCCAGCGCCTCGACGGACACCCGGGCGAACTCCAGTCGGGCGCCGCGCCGCGCCATCTCGGTCATGCCTCGGGAGAACTTCAGCCGCTGGTCCACAGCCAGCGCCGGCCTGCGCAGCGGAGCCCGCAACGAGAAGGCGATGCAGCGAATCGTGAGGCACAGGTCGAGCTGGATCCGCTCGATGCTCGGCGCCCGATCCGCCCAGAAGTCCAGGCCCAGCTCCCGCTCCCGGACCACCGAGTCCCCGAACAGGCAAGCCGTCGGGCGACCATTGCTTGCCACGTACTCCTCGGGCGTCTGATCCGAGTACAGACTGACCCCGTAACCCCGCCGCAGCAGCTCTGCCGCTAGAACGATCCCCGCCTGACCGGCGCCCACGATGGCCACGTCTCGCACCGCGCACACTCCCGGAACATTGAAGCTCCACTCCGACGAACGCTACCCTCGCGCTGCGCCGAGCTGGACGCCGATCTGGCGGTATATCAGCTTGGTTGATCTGGCTAAGACGAGTGCTCTGCTGCGTTATCGGACCGCCCGTGACGGCGTCCTGCTGTTGGAGCGTGAACCGAATACCTTTCTTGAGTTTCGCTTGGAGGCGACGCGGTTCTGGTGCGATGTGGAGCCGGTCGTGCGGGCCGCACACGATGACGTGCTCGGCATGCTGGCATGACCGGCGGAATCGATCGCGAGCTACTGGCGGAACGGGCGGCCTCGGTGATTCGCCATCTCGACCGGGTCGTCGCTCATCTACTGGTTCGCGGGCTTGTCGACGCTGCGGCGTAACGCGGCGGCGAGAGTGTCGAGCAGCGCCACCAGCCACCCTGTGTGGAGCGGGCCTGGGTGGAGGGTGTCAGGGCCGTCTGCGGTGGAGTTCGGAGATGCGCTGGATGGCGGACATGGATTGGCGGATGCCTTCGGTGGCTTCGTCCATGGCGCGCAGTGAATCCGAGGAGATCTCGTTCAGCGTGCGGGTCATCTGGTCCAGCGATGGTGGGGTGGGTAGCGACGCGGTCATCGCGGCGCGCATGGTGTCCAGGGCGGCGTTGGTCGCTTCCATGATCGCGGCGGCGAGTGCGTCGGGGCGAGTGCGCAGTGCCGGCGGGTCGATGCGCAGCGCGCTTAACCGTCCGGCGGTGACTTCGACGCGTACCGCGCCGTCCAGTGCCTCGGCCGCGCCGACTGGTGGTTCGGCCGGGGTGGTGCCGCTCGACGGGGCGGTGCCGGCGCGGAGCTGGTCGAGCTGGTCCTGCATGCGGTGCACGATGTCTTTGGATGCCCACCACGGATCGGTCACGGTTCGGCCTTTCTGACGAACGGTCGGACCAGCGCTCCGGCCTGGCGTAGCGCGTCGATCGCGTCGGTCAGGCCGTCGGCGTCGATGACGAAGCTACCGGGAAGCACCGTGCCGGTCGCGCCGGTGGCGTCCCACCCACTGACCTGGTCATCGTCGAAGCCGGCCCGGTCCAGTCGGGCGTTGCGCAGCTTCGCGCCGCGTAGATCGGCGCGGAAGAAGAACGTCTTGGTCAGGTCGGTGTCGTCGAGGATGGCCTCGGTCAGCACCACCTCGCGCAACTCGGCGCGCATCAGCCGGGCAGTGGTCAAATCCGCGCCAGTGAGGTCGGTGGCAATCAGGTTCGCCTTGTACAGGTCCGCACGGACCAGCTTGGCGTGCCGCAGGTTCGCCTCGATCAACTCCGTGTGCCACAAAATCGTGCCGGTCAAGTCGCAGCCGGACAGGTCGACCTCGTTGAGCACCGCGCCATCTACCCGCCGGCCGGCCAGCCGCAGACCGATGAGCGAGCGGCCGGTCAAGTCCAGTCGCCGACCGCCCTCGCCGTCGTTCCACCGCTGGTGCTCACGTAGTAGCGCATCGAACTCCGCCTGAGTCAGTCCCGCTCCCATCAGTAGATCACCACCTTGCCGGCCCACTCCGGATGGGATTCAACGAGCTCCTTCAAGTCGTCCCGGTTCTGCTGGGACAGATCTCGGGTGTCCAGCGCGACATTCTCCCCAGCGGTGATCTCCTTCTGGATCGACTTTTCCGCCGCGTCCCTGGTGTAGTCGCCCTTGTTGCCCGGTCTGGTCTGGAACCCCTTTACGTCCCAGTCCTGGCCGTTGCCGTCCGTGAAGTCCGCGCCCTCATGGCTGGCGCGCTCCACCGGCGGGGTGACTGCGCCCATCTGCTCCAGACCGAGCGCCACCTCGGCCTCCCGACGGGTCGAGTCGGTGACCTGGCCCGTGGCGGGGTCCATGGCCAGCTCCTCCTTACGGCGCTCGTACTCCTGCCGCTCCTGCTCCCGCTCCGCTGGCGTCTGGAACTCGTCGACCCCCTGCTCGGAGGAGTGGATGGGCCGGCCTTCCAGCCGATCGATCTCCTTGCTGAGGTGCTCGCGCACCAGCTCGGACAGCGGCGTGCTCAGCTCGCGGATCGCGATGATGGTGGTGGTGACCAGCGCTACGATCGTCCGGTTCACCACGACCGCGGCCTCGGCAGCCGCGGCCAGTGACGCGCCGAGGGTGAAGAACGCCGCGGCGATGGCGGCGGCCAGGATCACCGCGAACGCGACGAGCTGGGCGATCACTAGGACCTTCAGCGTCAGCACCAGCCCGCCTGCGGCGTAGAACGAGATGGACACCGCCCCGGCCACGATGCCGCAATCGACCAGGTACCCGTCCTCGCCGGACAACTTCTCCCAGTACACCTGGAACGCGTCCAGGCCAGGGCTCTGGTTCTCGGCCAGCATCCCCGTCACCGCGGTGGTCGCCGCCTCGGCGTGCTCGGCCGCGCGTTGCGCGAAAGTGCCCCAATACTGGCCACAGTGGAACAGCTTGGTCTCATCGGCCTCGGGCCAGGTGGCCCCGACCCTGGACAGCGCCTCGATCAGCTCTGGTGGCAGCTGTAAGCCCACTCAGACGTCACCCAGGCTCTCGAGGATGCCCTGGACCTGGCGCATCTGCCCGGCATTGTCCCCATCCACCGTCGTATATGCCGTGGCCATCTGGTTCAGTGCCGCAGCCGTCTCGACAAGGCAGAACCCTGTCTCGGTGAAGTACTCCAGGGCGGTCGGTCCGATAACCTCGTACATCTCCTTGAGCGCGGTGCCTAACTCATCCCCACCATAGGGATCCCCCACGGCGCCCATATCGGCGGACAGATTCGCCACCGATGCACCCCAATCCTGCCCGGCACCGTCAACCCGCTGCGCCGTCACGTGGATGTCCTCGGGACGCACATTGACCGTCGCCACAGCCCGAACCGTAACACGATCAATAAGCCAACCAGTGCCGAACTGACGGTTCCACCGACCGCAGACACGAGTCAGCGTCGGGAAGGCTTGTCGCGCTTCTCAGATGACGCGCGAGAGGATACGAGATCTGCCAGGACCTGCTCGGGCTCTCTAGATCCCAGCTCGCCGAGCACAGCATCCGCTGCTCAGCCGCTCCACCGCCGATCCGGGAGCGGAGTACGCGGCTGGCTCGGCGCGCGCACCCGGTCGTGCGGATGAACCGGATGAGATCGGTGAGTACGTGGGTTGGCGGTTTCGAGGTCTGCGAAGCGGGCCGTGCGGCAGAGACAGGGCGCGGCCGTGTCGTGGAGATAGCCGTGTCGTGGAGATACTTGTGTGTTCACTTTGAGTACCGTGCCGCCATGCCAGACGTAGGGCTACATGCGTTCATCGATGAGGCTGGGCAGCGTGCCCGCTCGGCAAAATCGAGCGATCACTTCATCATGTCGGCTGTGATCGTGCCGGACGAAAGCCTCGCCGACGCGGCTGCGGTGCTTGCCCAGCTTCGTGCCGATCTCGCCCGTCGCCCGGGTGACGTCCTGCACTGGCGCAACATCAAGAGCCACTCCCAGCGACTGCGTATCGTTCAAACGTTTCGGGACCAGTCGTGGCTCACC
Source organism: Pseudonocardiaceae bacterium (assembly GCA_050700355.1). GTDB lineage: Bacteria > Actinomycetota > Actinomycetes > Mycobacteriales > Pseudonocardiaceae. The sequence goes on along the minus strand of JBOHHE010000463.1, from coordinate 6,353 downwards.
ATTTCCGCTGTGGTCGTCTGCAAGAATCACCTCACCGGGCCAGCGCTCGATGATGACACCGCCTACCTGTATACCCTGCGTTACCTGCTGGAACGCCTGTCATGGCTCGCCCGCGACCAACGGCGGGTGCTGGCCTACACCCTCTCGCACATCGTCAGATTCAAGATTGCGAAGCTGCGGGCCTACGAGGAGCTACTGCGTGGCTCGCCCGGCGTTCAGGTGGCCTGGGGCTGGCTTGATCCGAAGGGTGGTCGCATCGACCAACCCAACCCCTGGTCGGAAAACGCCAGGGCCGCCTACCCGTGGGTAGCGGCCCTGTAGCGGGTACGTCGGCCGGCTATACCGCTCAGCGGGTGCTGATGTTTCCACCAGCAGACGACCGTCCGCACCACTGCCGTTCTTAGCCGGTGGGGTCACAGTTGTCAATCCACGAAACCTGTGCCGCCGACCCGGCTGCCCTGAGGCCCGACGCCCTGGCCCTAGCTCGCGTCGTTCATGCCGCACCCCGGCGGGGTTGGTCCGTGCTTACCAGCAACGCCACCGGCCTGCGCGTCCTGGATTCCAGCCTTGAACTGGATGAATTGCCCTGACGAAGCGATCATGCAGGTCACCTTGCCTACTGGGACTCATCACTCGCGAATCGCCTATCCGCCGACCGAGGTGTCGGAGTTCGACGCGCAGACTTGCCGGCCACCAACTGGGGTGGCTCCGGTATACCGGACCGGTCAGGAGTCGCTCCCGGCGCCGCGTTGGACGAGGTTCTCGAGCCGGCGAACCCGCTGTTCCAGTGAGGGTTCCCCGGTGGTGCGGTGCTCCTCGATCCAGCGGCGGATCAGCTGGGTCGGCTTGGTGTGCTCGGTGCGGGCTTGGGCACGCACCCAGTCCAGCAGCGACTTGGGCAACCGCAGCGACAGCGACACCATCGGATCGGGGTCCACCGGCTCGTCGACCAGCTCGGCTCGCTCGAGCTCCTCGCTGGTGTCGTGGGTGTCGTAGTACTCGGCGAGTCGGTGCAGCTTCGTCTGCTCGGTCATGGCTTACCTTCCCCTCCGCCAGAAGGTGCGGCGCTCGGTGTCGGTCATTTCGCGGGCGGTGGCCACGTACCAGCGGCCGTCCACGGCTTTGGCCAGCACGACCAGCAGGAGCCGCCCGTCATCAGTGGCGCCGTACAGCAGAGTGGAATCCTCTGTAGGACAACGGGGTACGAACTGGGTGGATGCGAGCGAGACTCCCCAGCGGACGGCTGATCCGCCGAAGCACAGCAGTTAGCAGCAGTTCCAACTGATAGAGACACGAACCTGCAACGGGCCTCTTAGCACCCCTCGGCCGCAGCTACGTCTCCCGCCCCAAGCATCGACCGCACCTACGGCAGGGTGAGCATGCCTCGCGACTACAAGACTGATGATCGAAGCAAAGCGCCCCGGACTCGCGATTGCGTTCGTTGTCGTTACGCCCATCCTTGTCAGCTGCGGCGGCCTGACCATTAGCACAGCAGGTCAGACCATCTACACAGGCCAGACCACGACCTCGTCCTACCCGCCGATCTGGCGTCCGCCGTACATAGAGATTGACTGGTTCGAGGACGGCAACCAGCTCAAGGTCTTGATCCACACTTCGGCGGACGAGGCGACGGTCGATACGACCGGTCTCGACGTCGAACTTGACTGCACCCGCAGATGGCAGCTGCGGAGGACCCCGGACGAGGTTCGGGTCTTTCTGCTGGAGCAGGGTTTCGGCAAGCTGAACGGTACGACGACCCCGGTCGACGCGGAACTCGCAGCGGAGACCACAGTGGCTCAGCTCAGTTCGGTCCGGGCCCGTAGGCAGCTTGCCCCGCTCACGGACGCACTGGCGGCTCGGCCCCGGTTTCGATGCCGCCGAGCTGACCCGGATGGCCCGCCAGGCCGCCGCGACCCGCATATAGCAGTGCTTCAGGGAGACGAGTCGATCAAGTTAGGCTCATGCTATGACACCGGAGGAGCTGGCCAGCAGCCTGCGGGGGGATCCCGCCCTCCGGGGTATTCGGTTGCTTGTCCTGCACGGCTCTCGCGCGCGGGGGGAGGCTGGAGCGCGGTCGGACTGGGACCTCGGGTACCTCGCCGACCCTGGCGCCGATCTCGGTGCGCTGGCCGTCGTGATCACGTCGACGGTGCGCAGCGATGGCGTCGATCTGGTTGATCTGGCCACGGCGAGTGCTTTGCTGCGCTACCGGACCGCCCGCGACGGCGTCCTGCTGCTGGAGCGCGAACCGGACACTTTTCTGGGGTTTCGTTTGGAGGCGACGCGGTTCTGGTGTGACGTGGAGCCGATCGTGCGGGCAGCGCACGATGACGTGCTCGGCGCGCTCGCATGACCGGCGGAATCGATCGCGAGCTGCTGGCGGAACGGGCCGCCTCGGTGATTCGCCACCTCGACCGGGTCTCCGCTTACCTGCCCGGCGACCCGAGCCAGCTGCAGCCGATGACCGCGGCGACGGACACCGTTGTCCTGCACCTCTGGCAGGCCGTGCAGGTCGTGATCGATCTTGCTGTGTCGAGTTGCGTCCGCCTGGGCTTGGGGAGCCCGCCGACCTATGCGGACGCGTTCGGTCGGCTCGCCGAGGCAGGCGTTCTGTCGGTGGATCTGTCGGTTCGGCTCGGGCGGGCGGTGGGATTCCGCAACCTCGTGGTGCACGGGTACGGCAGCTTGGACCTGCGCCCGGTCTACGCGATCGCCCGAGCCGGCCCGGCCGATCTCCGGGCGTTCCTTGCCGCGTTGCGGGACCACGGCCGCGCTTAACGAAGCGTTGGTGGGTCGCTCAGTTCTCTCCTGGGTGGGGCGTTACGGTGCGCCTCGTTACGGATACCGAGGGGAAGGCGGGTGGGGACGGTGAGCGACGAACGGGTCGAGAAGGACGCTGGGTCGGGGGATGGTGAGCGGGCGGGTGCGTCCGAGCGTGAGTCTGGCGGCCCGCTCGTCGGACCCGAGTGGTATCAACGGCCCGCTGTGCGCCCCATTCTGGTCGCCCGTGACATCGGGGGGCTCTATCGAGCGTTGCGGGATGACGCCGGGGTCAGCCAGCGGCGGATTGCTGGGCGCACCGGGCAGTCCCAGTCGGAGGTTTGCGAGATCTTGGCCGGTCGCCGGGTGGTCTCCTATGACGTGCTGGTGCGCATCGCTACTGGTCTGGGTGTCCCGCCGGAGCGCATGGGATTGTCGTGGTGGGGCCGCGACGGCAGCTGGTACGGCTCCGAGGGTGCTTACCCTGAGGAGGCCATGGTCGTCGACACCCCGAAGGGGGTGAGCGCGGAGATGCTGCGCCGCCATCTGATCGCGCTGGGCGGGGCCGCGATGGTGGGTGCCCCGGTGGCGAAGCTGGGTGCGCTGCTCGCCGAGCTGCCCGGCCCGGACCCGCTGCCGCTGCCCGCCCTGCTCAGCGGGATCCAGGTGGCGCAGGTGCGGGATCTGACCCGGCGTCTCGGTACCGGTGACACCGGTTGCGCCGATCCGCAGGTGTGCAGCGCGGCAGCGGGGTGGGCCACCCAGCTGCTGGAGGTGTCCGGTCCCGAGCCGGTGCGGCAGGCCCTGCTGGTGGCGGTGGCCGAGCTGCACAGCGAGGCGGGGTGGGCCGCGTTCGACGCCGGGCTCTACCACCGCGCCCTGTATCACTACGCCCGCACCCTGGAGCTGGCCATCGAGGCCGGGGACGCCTACTTGCAGGCCCTGGCGCTGCGCTATGCCGGGCTGGCCAGCGTGGAACACGGCCACCCCGACGAGGGGCTGAAGATGCTGCAATGCGCGCAAGTCACGGCGTGGGACATTCCTTCTGACGATCAGCGCGCGGTGGTGGTCGGAGTGAGCGGACGGGCCGCTGCGGAGGCATGCGCTCTGGAGGAATCCGCCATCGCTTTCGCCCGCCTCGGGGATTTTCCTGCCGCCGCTGGCCACCTGGCGAAGGGCCGGGAGCTGTGGACACCCACCCCCGCCGACCCCTTTGGTGACATGGACCGCCCCGCCGCGCGTCTAGAACTGGCCCGAGGGCGGCTGGACGCTGCCGAGGCACTGGCCACCGCGTCGATGCGCCGCTGGCCGGAGGGCAAGCGGATCAGCCGCACTCTGACCGGGACCGTGCTGGCCACCATCCACGTCAAGGCCGGGGAACGCAACGGCCTGCGACTGGCCCACCACACCATCACTGCGGTGTCCCAGCTCAGCTCGGTCCGGGCACGTAGGCAGCTCACCCCGTTGGCAGACGCACTGGCGGCCCGTCCCGGTTCCGACGCCGCCGACCTGTCCCGGATGGCCCGCCAGATCGCCTCGACCCGGGCGTAGCAACGAGCCAGCTGAGCACAGGCCACCAGGTTGGTGCGGTGATCCGCGCGGTGATCGTGACGGTCGTACTTGGTCCTACCTTCTATGCCACCGGGACCGACTTCGATCACGTTAGGTGATGACAGTTGAACCGAAGCCGCTATAGACGAGTAACGTGTTGTGACCGGATCCGTCCTCAATTGCCGATGTGTGAACGGTTTGATGACGGTGACGGATTGCCCCCACCGGAGTACCCGACCCTGACGCTGGGCACCGGCTCCGACCGCTCTGCAAGACCTGCCACGACCGGCACGCCGCTCGTGGCTTGTTCCTTCGCCATCAGCAGGAGAGAAGATGTGATCATGATGCACTTGCATGGTATGCAGTGGCGAGTTCCGTGCGAATTGGCCCACCGATTATAATCGTTGGGTGGACAGGCAGCAGCCGCAGTTTGGCGAGCAAGTAGTGTCAGCGTCGACCATCTATTACCAACTGTGCCCGCCAGATTCCTACCGGGACGAGGCTCCACCCAACGACGCTGATAAGGCAGAGATGGATCTCCTGCGGAGACTCGTGATCGTCCAGGCATCCGAGACCGAGGCAGTGCTCCGCCAGATTCTCCGCCAGCTCTCGCCGTCGGCAAATACGAAGCGCCCGGCAGGAAGACTGTTGAACGAAGTTCGTCTCGCACTCGCCAACCTTCCCGGTATCAGCTGTACGGATACACTGGATCTGATCCGCCAGGCAATCGAACGTCGTAATCGTGCCGTGCGCGGCTCATTGAGCCATTCCGCGCAACAGGTTGGGTACTGACCGTGGTGGAGGCTGGGATGATCTGAGACGCACGAGACGTTCTGCCCTGCAACAAACGACGCTCGGTCCCGGTTGTGAAGGCTGGTTTTAGCAGCTTCGGAAGGGATTGGCGTCACCATGAGTGTGAGCTATACAGCGACTTTGCCGGTCGGTGATCAGACCGTGGGGGTGCTGACCGGTTTGCTCGATGCCGAGCGGACCCGTCGGGGCACCCGCGCCGGGACCCGGTCCCTGACCAGCCACGACCAGGCGGTTCTGATCCTGCGCTGGTTCCTCGAGGGCACCGGCCTACAGCAGCTGGCCACCGACAACGCGATCAGCAAGTCCACCGCCTATGACTACCTCCACGAAGGCATCGACGCACTCGCCGCCCGCGCCCCAGGCCTGAAATCGGCGCTGCTGGCGGCCAAAGCGGCCGGCTACTCCCCCGTCAGCATCGACGGCACCCTGATCGAGACCGACCGGTGCACCACCCCCGGACCCACCCCCGGAGTGGATTTATGGTGGTCGGGGAAACATCACCAGCATGGCGGCAACATCCAGGTCATGACCGTCCCCGATGGCTGGCCGATCTGGACCTCCCAGGTGCGTCCCGGTCGTGAACACGACACCACCGCGGTGCGCACCCACCCCGAGATCCTCCCCGCCCTCACCGAGATCCTCGATGATCTGCGCACTCTGGGTGACTTAGGTTATGAAGGCGAAGCCGACACCATCACCGTGGCGTTCAAGACACCCACCCAGGGCCACCTGAGCACTGTCCAGCAGATGTTCAACAAGGCCCACAACGGTATCCGGGCCGTCGGCGAGCGCGGTCACGCTCTGCTGAAAATGACGTTCCGGGCGTTGCGCAACATCAGTCTGGACCCGTGGCGTATCGGGAAGATCGTCGCCGCAGCCCTCGTCCTCCTGCACCTCGACCACCACCGCACCACCTAACAACAGTCAGTAACCAACCTATTGCGCGGAATGGCTCATTCACCGCAGCAGCTCGCAGTAGTTTGAGATCTCCCCCTGTAGGGCGACCCCGGAGGGCCATACCTCCATCACCAGTGCAGCACCGCAACCACTCGGTGCGATCTTCTACATCGCAACCTCCCGTTGCGTTCTTGGCACACAATCATCCGCATAGCGGACGATCCGGTAGAAGGCTCCGCCGCGTTTTCGATGCACTTCACGCCGCCACGGTGTTCCGTGGTCATCCTTGGCGATGAAGTACTCATCCAACGCCGACAGGGCGATATTCGCCA
>JBOHHE010000462.1:0-19709 GCA_050700355.1 Pseudonocardiaceae bacterium | reverse complement strand
GCAGCGCGAGGAAACCCGCGAGCTGCATCGTCTCCGGGGTGTTCGTCGGCACGGTCACCGCGTCCAACCCGTCCTGCGCGATACCGAAGGCACCTTTGGCCAGCGCCACCCGCGCACCGGCAGCAGCGACCAAACCCAACGGGACCGCGCCGCCGTGCTCCTGGGCGGCGTGCCGAGCCAGCATGACGGCCTGCCCGCGCAGGTCCACCGCGGCGGCCGAGACGCTCAACCACGGGACGGTGGCCTGGGTGTGCAGCCACACCGACAGCTCCAGCAGCTCGGCCACGTTCCGGCCAGCGGCGATGCTGGCATGCAGATCCTGGATCAGACCGGGCAGAGCGGCGCCGATCTCCCGTTCCCGCTCACAACGGCACAGCGCGTCGACCATCGCCCAGATCCTTGCCCGCAACGCCTCCACGGGGAGCACCTGCCCGCGTGCCAGATCGTGGCTGACCGCCATCAACGCGAAGTCAACCGCCGCTATGGTGCTGTCGGTATGCCCGTTGGCGGGTGCGGGCACGGGGAGCCGGGTCAGTTCCGACACCGAGATCTGAAGCGCGTCGGCCAACGCCCGAATCTCCGACAGGGTCGGGGAACGCAGACCGCGCTCGATCCGGTTCAGGGTGTCCTTACTCATCGCGGCCAGCTCGGCGATCACTCGCAGCGACTTACCCCGAGCGTCCCGGACCCGCCACAGCGCCCACCCAATCGTGCCCGCTTCCTCACCGTCCATGATCGACCTCTCCTCACCAGCCCCCCACCGATACCCCGGGGAGCTACCCCGGCGCGGACCCTCGGTGCGAAGGTAGCGCCAGGCTACGTGCCGGTGCCCCGATCAGGTCCGTGCCCCGCTGGCCCGGCCAGTGGCCACGGCCTTCGGATCCGACATCGTGCAGGCCATCAGGTCGATCATCAATCACCGTGACGGCATGGTACGAACCACATGGATCACCCGCCACTGCGGATCCGCAGTATGAGATATCGAGCGCTGGCTTGTCGGAGCTGAGAAGGCAGGCGCCATCATCGGTTGACGAGCGCAGGGGCGGATGGTGCCAGAGACGATGAAGGAAGACGCACGGATAGGTTCGTCGTCGAACCAACTCGTGATCCCCACGCCTCGGTCGCTCCCGCAGACTTCGTCTCCCCTCCAGCCTGCCCCCTACTACGGCGAGGCGCCAGCAGCGGCCGTTACCGCAGCATCGGTCACCAGCCGTGCGACGCTGGTTCGGGCATCGGCCATCACGAGAGTCGGACGACGGGAGCGCCTACCGCGCCGTCCACAACGCGGACATTGGCAGGCATGTCAGCCTGCCCACTGCTGACGGAAGAGGCTCAGGTGGCTGTCCAGTACCCAGTAAGCCAGCGAACCTGGAACAGCCCAATTGCCGCTTTCCAGGAATTCGTGACCACGCGTGTACGCGACCATACACACCCCGTATTGGCCGTGCGGGAGCATGACGGGAGGGGTCCCCAGCACCGGCGGATACGTTCTGGAACGGACGGTGCCGGACGGATCGAGGAGGGATAACGGTGAGGCTGGGGGGCAAGGCCGGGAGCCGCTCGTCCACGCCAGTGACGTCAACGGGGCGGGACGACTGGTCGTCCCGCCGGACGACTTGCTCCATGCGGGCCTGGCGGAGGGAACAGCGTGGACGGTGGTCACTGCATAGTCGCTCCCTGTCCCTGGGGCTACGGAGGCCGGACCGGTGTCTCGGCGGCCTCGACAACCACGGAGAGGTGAAGACCCGTGATCTTTGGAAGACGCTCGCGGAAGCACGGGGGCAGGGCAGGATCCGGCAGCGAGGTACGGCCTGCTTCGGTCTCCCCGCCCTGCCCGTCATGCGGTAGGCGTTCGGAAGACGCCGCTCCGATCCTGGTCTGCCCGGACTGCGGAGCCGCCTCCGACATCGTTCCGACGGCAATCGCCTTCCGGACGCTGAGGGAAGGGGAACAGGCTAGGGCGTGCAGGGCGTGCGAGCAGGTCACACTCGTTGTGGAACCGAGCATGGTCTGCCCGGACTGCACGGAACTGCTTTCGGACGTCAACGACCGGTTGCGCGCGCGGTTCGACCGGCTCGGCCCCTCAGACCCCGCCGACGCGCCGTGCGTCGGCTGCGGTTACTACACGACGCGCCCGAACCGGCCCTCCCCGCCCCTCGACCTTCTCATCGACTGCCAGGGCTGCGGCGATCAGATCGCGATCCCCGAGGCAAACTTCCACGTGGGGCAGGGTATGCACCTGCGGCACGACAACTGCAACACCGTCACGGTGATCCCGAACACCATCTGGTGCCCCAAGTGTGGGCAGCACCTCCGCACCAGAGGCATACCTGAACTCATCCGAGAAGCGAACCGCCGTCAGCGCTGACAGGCAGTCCGTCAACGGCAGCGCGTCATACGCACCGTCTCCGCGCCCGTCCCCAACCGAACCGCGACGGCCTTCATAGCCGCCCACTCCGACTCGCGGTCAGCCACATGATCCACAACCAAGCGGACCGCCTTCGCTCTGGTCTTCTCGTCAAACCTGCTCGGCATCGCGCCATCCGGCTTTCAATCTGCCGACCCCATGTCTTTCTTCTTGCCGGAGCGCTCCCGCGAAGCGCGTGCTCACAATACCGTCGACGCAGGCAACCGGGGCGGCACAAAGGGTTGCATCGCTACGTGGCCGGCGACGTTGCGCCAGGCATCGTAGCCGGCATGCCGGAGTACGCCGACCGCTTCGTCAACCAGACCCGCGCGCTCAAGTTGGGTGGCCAACTCGTCGGCGTGCTCGGCGAGCTCGTCTACTGACATGTCGCCCTCCGGGCCGCCCAAATACCCATCCTGGTCACGGCGGCAGAAGTTCCGCTGCGCCAGCAGGGCATCGAGCCGGTCATCGAAGCGGCGCCGGAACCGCTGGTCGGCCCGAACCACCGCCACTGCCGCCGCGTTGCAGAGATTCTCCATCTCGTCGTCGTGCAGCGCGTACCAGGGCGGCACATCAAGGGGCCGCACGTTCTCGATGCTGAACGCGAACTCGCGTGGCCTCAGAATGCCGAGATGCTCCTGGTAGACGGTGTAGCGCGAACTCGTCGATCGCGCCCAGTTGCTGCCACACAACACCAGCCCACCCGGCCGAAGCAGGCCCGTAGCCCACTCCAGGGCGCGCTCCCGGAACGAGCGGTCAAAGTACATGAACACGTTCATACAGCGGATCACGTCCACGCCACCCTCGACGCCGAACGAGCCGATCTCGCCGTGGCGGAAGGAGACATTCGGCGCCTCGTACCCCCGCAGGGGGTTGCGCACCAACCGCGAGCCGTCGCGCTCGACTTCGGCCAGCTCACCGCGATCCTCGACCGGCAGTAGCGGCAGCAGTCGATGCAGCAGAGTCCGGAACCGGGCCCGGGTAACGGCGGGCTCGGGGTCCACGGTGCCGGTCCGGTAGTACCGCACGTGCCCGTGGTCGTCGATGCAGGCGTACTCGCCGCTCTGGTCGTAGAGGAGGTAGCGGCCGAACGAGGGATCGACGCCGATGACCTGCCAGTCCGGCAACCGCGCGGCACTATCGACCGTGGTGAAGGGCGGGAAGCCACAGCCGAGATCAACCAGGACCGGCCCGGCCTTTGGTTGATGCCAGGGGTTTCCGGCGATGTAGTCATCGAGCTTGCGGTGTCGACCTGCCAGCGTGACCGGCGGAACCGCACCCCGCCAAGCACTCGGCACCGTCCTCGGCACGCTGAAGCCCAGCGCCCACGCGGCGAGCAGGGACAGATCGGCGGGCTCGAACCGCGCCATCCGCATCAGCCGGAACGCGCGGTCGGCGAGCGCCTGAGCATCCGGTTCCGCCGTCACGAGCCCGGCCAAGGCCGCCACCGCACCCGCTGACAGGGCGTTATCGAAGTAGGCAGCGTTCCATCGGTCCACAATGTTCGGCACGATTCGACGAGACCTCCGTCCGCTGTCACGGCACGCGGGACTTATCTCGATCATCTCAGAGCCTGCCACTATCGTGTGGCTCTTACTCTTCGGAACTCCTGCGCGGGCTCCGTCGTGTAGGGCCACGGCTGTCGGCTTTTCCTCAGCGTTCATTTCGTTTAAGAGCGCAGTAACACGGCCAGCAGTACGAGCAGCGCGGCTGGCCCGGTCGCTGCGGCGAGAAGGCTGATCAGGCGCAGGGTCTGGGGCCACTCGGTGATCGCGATCCGGACCGTTGTGCCGACCTCTTCAGCCAGGCTCACGCTGATCGCCTCCCGGTGTCCGTCACTACCCGTCGGAGTCCACGCTGGACCATGGCGGCCACCGGGGCATCGGTTGCTCCCATATTGCCTCTGAGCGGATGGTCAGCGTGCAATCATCGTGCAACGGTCTGTGACGCTGAGAGAGTCATGCCATAGTTCCGAGCGTCGGTGTGATCGCGGACACACAGGAGTAGCAATGCGTGAGAAGGTGTTGGAAGCAGCCGTGCCGGCGGGGGCTAACCTCGTTCAGCACGCCCGGGAAATTCGCTGGGTGCGTGAGATGGTGCAATGCGGCGACTGGTCGGCGCTCTCTTCACAGACCACGGCCCGGGCGATTCGACCGGTGATCAAGCAGGATTGGGACACAATGCGCCGTCAGGGAGTGAACTCCTGTGGCGTGACTCCTCAGTTTCTGGACTCACGGGAGCTGAAAAATCTCCAGGATGACCCGGACCTGACCCTGACGTGGCAGATGCTGACCCACCGTCTGGGGCTGATGCGCGACTCGGAGTTTATGGCTACAGTCAGTGATGCCCGAGGTTGCGTCGTGTGGACCGGCGGCAATACTCAGATGTGTGATGAGGCCGGTCGCTACGGGTTCAGCTGTGGTGCGCGGTGGGCCGAGATGGGCACCAATGGAACCAGGCTGGTGACACAATCCCTGCTCAACGCTGCGCAAATCTACGGGGCGGAACACTGGATGGATTTCCAGGCCCGCTGGACGTGCACCACCGTCGGGATCTTCGACCCGCATAGCCGTACTCGTCAGCTCCTCGCCGTGATCAACGTGACCGGCCCCTGGACGAAGGTGCACCGCGACACGCTGGGGTGGCTTTATGAGATCGCCCAGCGCATCGAGAAGGAACTGCGCACCGCCCGACACCGCCCGCAGTGGGAGCGGTTGGGCGCGGCGGCGGGACCGCTGGAGCGGATCGGCGGCCCAGCGCTGGTGATCGACAGTGACGGCTTGGTAGTGGCCACGCATCAGTCAATCTTCCAGGTGGGAGATCCGGTGCTCCCCCGGGATGCGGGGATCGCGGCCGGCCCGGCTTTCCTGCCGGCGCTTGGTTGGTGTGTGCTCGAACCCCTGCCGGCGCACGGATGGCTCGTCCGGTCATTGCGGCACGGCGAGGACAAGCCGGTCATCCGGGTCATTCTCGATCTGACCGACCCCGTCCAGGCGTGGGTGAGAGTGACCGGCCCGAACGTGTCCTGGCGCTCCGATGTCAGACCGCTACACGCCAAGATCCTTCAGCGACTTGCAGTCCAGCCCGAAGGCCTCACCCCGGCCCAATTACAGTTCGAGGTCTACGGTGCGGATGCCAAGACGCACGTGTCCCCCGAGATGAGCAAGCTGCGCAAGAAATTCGGCGGGCTGCTCCACCCCGCCTCGTGCAAGTGCGGTGACAACAGATACCGGTTCGGCCACAACATCACCGTCGATATCCGGCAGTGAACTTCTGCGGCGAACTGGGCGTCTCCCTGACGCGAGTATGCCTCGGGCAGTCAAGGGGCCTGGGGAGGCGTCGGTGTCGGAGCGATCGTGGACACGGGTGTCTTGTCCTCACCTAATGTCGGTTCCGGCTTGAGTTGCCCGTGGCGATGATCCCAGATGTCGCGAACGATGACCTGGAGGATGCCGGCGACGGGGATGGCGAGCAGCGCACCCAGAATTCCGGCCAGTTCGACGGCGATGAGGATCGCGACGAGGACGGTGAGCGGATTGAGCTTCACGGTCCTGGACAGGATCAACGGTTGCAGCACATGATTTTCCAGCTGCTGGTACACGATAAAGAAAATAATCACCGTGATTCCGGCCGGAACCGAGTGGACGAAGCCGGCGATACCCGCGATCAGCGCGCCGAGAGTGGCACCGATCAACGGAATGAGGTCGGCAATCGCGACGAACAGGGCGATGAGCCCCGCGAACGGCACTCCGGCAATCTTGAGTACCACATAGGTCAGCGAGCCGCAGATAAGGCTGATGAGCAGATTGCCGGACAGGTAGCGGTAATCGTCTTGGCGCAGTCGGCCGCCACGTGACGGATCCGATGGGCACGGGCGGGCGGGAACAGGGCAAGCGTACCGCCGGTGATCTTGGGGCCCTCCAGTACCAGGAGATACGCCAGAATGAAGATGGTCACCGCAGCGGCCACCCCGGTCGCGATGCTGCGTGCGAACGACAGTGCCGCAGTGCCGAGTCCGGAGGCGAATTCCCCGATGCGATCCTGGTACTGATCCACATATTGCTCCGCGTTGATTCGGGTCAGCAGCTCCCCCACCGGTCCCCGTCCGGCCCGTGCATCTGCCAGCAGCGCGGGCAACTGGCCGGCGAACGTCGTGCCCTCCCGCGCCAGCGGCACCGCGAACACCGCGACAAGGCTGCCCAGAACGAGCACCACGAGCAGGAAGACCAGCAAAGTGGCCAACCATCGGCGACACCAGCTGACCCGCTCCTGCACCCAGCTCACCACCGGATAGAGAGCGACCGCGAAGAACGCCGCGATGACCACCCAGACCAGTACCCGCCGCGTCTCATAGATGATCAGGAGGGTCAATGCCGCCGCGAACACCAGTCCGATGGTGGTCAGAATCGTGCGGACCGGCACCAATTCGCGGCGATCCAGGTCGCGCCTGCGATCGGTGCTCGCCGAGTGATCCGGTTCGGCGTACCGAACCGTTGCGGCGGACTTCACCGCCCGGCTGCGCTGAGGGTTCTCGGGCACAGTACTCAGGTACCCAGCGTCCGTGCGTGCTAACCGCGCGTCCTCATGACCGACGGCTCGGTCTCCCGCACCCCCGCTCTGGCCGATCGGTAAACGCTTTGTCTGGGCTGGCAATTGTCGAAACACCACGATTGATCGCGGTAGCGGCATACAGCACCTTACGAGCATTCAAGCGGCCGATCAGACTGCTCATGATCGAGACGTTAGCTCTTGCAACCGGCCGCTCCAGTGGGCTCACCAAACTTGACCGCGCCGAGCATGATGTCGGTGCTGGTGTCCGGCTTGGCGCCCGGCTCGACGGACTGGCTGACCACTACCCAATTGCGGTCGACGAGCTGCTGGCGGTCCTGGCCGGTGGCGTCCTCAGAGCGGAGGTTGTAGAAGTCCGCTGCCTGCAAGGCATCCTGGGCGCTCTGCAGGTCCTTGCACAGCACGTTCGGCACGGTTCCGGGTGACGCGGTGGCATCGCCTGCTCCGTCGGTCGGCTTGCGCACCTTCAGAACGACCTGCGTTCCCTGCGGTGCGGGCGCATCGGCTGCTGGCAACTGTGCCTCCACAACCCAGTTCAGCGGCTCCAAGATCGGCCTGGCCTGACCGGTGGAATCCTCCTCGACGGACCGATACCCCTGAGCCGACAACATCTCCTTCGCCTCGGACAGCCGCATCCCGACGACCTGCGGCATCGCTGGTGCGGCCGAGGTCGGCGAGGTAGTGGTGCGGCTGGCCGGCGGTGTCGAGGGCGACCCACCGGTCGCGGTGTCGGCGCATCCGGCCAGCACCAGAACAACCAGGACGAAAACGATTCTCATGGCGCAGAGCCTTCCTTGGCGGGGCCTTCCCTGGCGGGGCCTTCCCTGGCGGGCGGAATGCTGATCTCGAGGAGCCGCGCCTCCAGTCCGTCCAGCGCTTTCGGTGTGGCCTTGACGACGACCTGCCTGCGCCACCGCTCCAAGCGGTAGCTGCGGTCGATCGTGGCGAGATAGCAACCGAACGCCAGCACGAGGCAGCCACCGGACCAGGCCAGTGACTGCCAGTGACTGCCACCGCTCACCCAGTACACGATTACAGCGGCCATCGCCGCTCCGGCTGCAGCCGCGAACAACACGATGTGGGTGAACGTCAGCCACGGTGACGCCGCGCGCAGCCACGAGCGCCGGTCGATCTTGCACAGCTCACCCAGCCGGGCAGCGGTCCGGCAGACCTGGTCGAGGGCAAACCGCGCCTGATCACGCTGGAGTCTCGTCATCAGCGGAGCACACTCGGTCAGGTGCCTGTCCACCCTGGCGAGCGCACCGCGGATCGCCGCCGGATGCACGTCAAGCCAAGGTACGGGCCACTGACCGGCGGTGCGCTGGTTGTGCAACCACGGCACACCGAGGGTGATGACAATGCCGACGATGACCGCCAACTGAAACAGTTGCATCAGAGGGGTGAACAGGTTACTGGTGAATATGACTATCGTGGCAAGCCCGGCGATGGTCAGACCGGCGATCACGTTCGTCTTCAGGTCGTGGGACATCGCCGCCGCCTCAAAATCGAGCACATCCAGCCGCTCACGGATCGCGTACATCACGCCCGTCATCGCCAGCACCAGCACGAGGCCGAACAGCAGCGCCGCCGCCAATGCGGCCAGCCATACCCACTGCGTCGCCGGGCTGTCGATGAGCAGCCGGATCGCCGCGTACGGGGTGAGCAGACCGAGCACTCCAGCGACGGCCAGTCGGTACCACCACCGCCGCTGCGGCCGGACTGGTTCTTCTCCCTCCTGCAGCACAGCGGTCGGCGGTACGTACAGCTCCACCGCCTCGATGAGCCGAATCACATCAAATTGCCAGTGACCGAACTGGATGCGATGCGCCTGACACAGCCCAAGCCCGTCGATGCTGTCCGGCAGTTCCTTCTGGCCCGGCAACCGGGCTTTGTCGATCAACACCGGAAGCACGTGAGTGGATCCGGCGAAGGTGGTCTCCAGCTCGTACCGCACCCAGTCCTTCTCGTTCGGACGGAGACGGAGACGGTTCTCCCGATCCTTGAGATCCGCGAGCCACTCCTCATGGATCACCGCGATGACCAGGTCGCTACGGTGCAGCTTGGCACGGAGCTCATCCGGATAGCGTCCGCCGAGTCGCAACCCGGTGTCCAGGAATACCGCGTTCGGCCCGAAGTGCCGCGCGAGTCGTTCGGCGATGGCTTCGACGACCTGCACGTGCGCGCGCCGCTCCGCGTCGTTATTGTCCCGATTCGGGTAGTAATTCTGGCGGTAGTTGATGAAGATCCCACTCATCCGGGTCAGTCGCTCTCCACGATGGTGACCTGGTATCCCAGTGCCTGCAGCATGCCGGTGAGCATCACCTCAGTATTCTCTCTGGCCCGGTCGACCAATCCGGATTCCTGTGCCGCGTCGGCGATCCGCTGTTCCGCGACGACATAGAACTGTTGCTGGTCCGGAGGCTTGACTATCGCATTGAGGCAGGTGAGTAATCCGCATTCCCAGCTGTACAGATAGCTGCGTTGGTGGTCCAGATTCGGCTTGTCCAGCACCGGTTCCGGCAGCCTCAGCTCGACGGACTTCCGGTCCGGCGACACGATCAGGGAATCCTCGGTCAGACGACTGAAGTCGACGTACGCGTTGACCGAGCCGGCTCCCACCAACAACCCTCGTTCACCCGCCAGTGCCCCAGGGACGTACTTCACGTCCTTCTCCAGGTCGATGACGACCTGGTAGTCACCGGATGCGGCATGATGCTGACTCAGATCCCTGATCGACTGCAGCACGGCGGGCTGGCTGCGGTCCACCGTCCCCACGCCGAACGGGTCGAACCTGGGGAGCAGACCACCCAGTTGCAACACTGCGGCAACCACGACGACCAACGCCACGAGGACCAGGCCAAGCCTCCCCCGGCGAACTTTCATGACGGACATTATTTCAAAGTACCGCCTTGCGCTCCAGGACAGGAAAGCGCTGGTGACGGAAACCTGTCAGCATCGCTACTGCTACAGTCGCGCTATTGTGCCACATGTCGTGCCGGGGCCGAGCCCAGGTGTCCGAGCCGAGCACGGTCGCAGTCACCTCACAAGCATGCAGTCATCTCACGGTGAAGGGCGAAATGGGCGGGATCTTCATCAACTATCGTTGGAGCGGCGAGCCTGCCTCGTTCGTGCAGAAGCTCTGCGACCGGCTGGTCGACTTCTTCGGTGAGGGCCAGGCGTTTCTGGACAAGCGTTCCATCGACGCCGGCGACGACTATCGGTACGAGTTGCGGCAGCGCCTGATCGACTCCGATGTGGTGATCACTGTCATCCACCGGAAGTGGATCGCGGAGTTGGACCGCAAGCGTCACGGCAAGGATTGGGTCCGCGAGGAGCTCGAACTCGCGCTGAAACACCAGAAGAGGATCATTCCGCTGTTACTGAACGGAGTTGAGGCACCCAAGGACACAGCGTTGCCGCCGTCGATTCACGAGGTCGCCTACCGGCAGGCACACGAGGTGCGCGACAACTCGTGGGAGAACGATACCGAGGCGCTCATCCGGAAGCTGGAGATTATCCTCGCACCTCCGTGGGAACCGGGAGAGCCGGCGAATGTCGCATCTACCCCTCCTCGGCGCTGGGTCGGTTACCTCGCCGCAGGTCTCACCGTGGGCGTGCTCGTCACACCGGTCTGGTTACTGCCCGATCACGCTTCCGCGCGGGAGTTCGTGGCATATCTCATGCCATGGTCGCTAGGGCTGATGCTCGCGCCGTTGGCCGCGACCTTCGTGACGTTCCTGTCCAAGAAGCCGCTCTACCTCGCCGATCAATCTGTGCAGGACATGCCGCTTGGCAAATACTACCCGCGAGTGTTCGCTCCGCTCGGCGTGCTCGTTGTCCTGTTCACCGTCAGCGTGATCGTGACCGCACCTGCGGCACCCAGTGTCATTCCTATTCTGATCGGCATTTCCATCTTCGCGACGACCTACCTTGTGGTGACGATCCGCAATCAGTTCAGGGAGGAGGAGAGAAGAGAGAAAGAGTGGCCTCGGCGACTGCCGGAACCGGTTCACGCCGCTCCCGTCCGTGCGGAGCTCGCACGTCTCGAGCGGCAGGTCAGGGATTGGCCGAGGCACCGGCCGACCCGGGAACTGCTCCACAGGACCGAGTGGCAGTTGGGACACCTGCGATCCGCCGGGAACGCGCTGTCCGATGACGCTGATCGGGGACGATGGCGCTGGCTGATGGCCGATCACCCGTGGGCTTTCAGCTGCTACGCGGTATGGGTGGCGGGGAGCGTGGGACTGATGACGGCCGCCGCTTTGCCGAGGCTCGTGATGTGGCTGCCGGTGATAGTCGCGATATTCGCCTGCGGAGTCGCCGCGGCAACGGCCGAATTCGCTTACCGCCGGGAGCGTTGGCAACGCACAGAGGTCGCGAAGGAGGTCGGTGACCACACCGGCCGGATCGAGGTGCGACTGATAGAGCTGCGACATCGACGCAGCTGAGCGCGCCCGTCAGGCGGACTCAGCCGACGCCGAGGTGGCGGGCGATGAGCATGCGCTGGACTTCGCTGGTGCCCTCGCCGATCTCCAGGACCTTGGCATCCCGGTAGAAGCGGCCCACCGGGGACTCGTTCATGAAGCCGTACCCGCCGAAGATCTGGGTGGCCTCGCGAGCGTTGTCCATCGCGGCGTTGGAGGACACCAGCTTCGCGATCGCGGCTTCCTTCTTGAACGGCTGACGGCGCAGCATCCGCGCGGCGGCGGCATAGTAGGCCAGCCGGGCGGTGTGCGCCCGCGCCTCCATGTCGGCGATCTTGAACTGAATGGCCTGGTAGCTGCCAATGGCGCGGCCGAACGCATGACGCTCACGGGCGTAGCGCACGCATTCGTCGATGCAGCCCTGGGCCAGCCCGACGCCCAGCGCGGCGATCGCGATGCGCCCCTCGTCGAGGATCGACAAGAACTGGGCGTAGCCCCGACCCCGCTCACCGAGCAGGTTCGCGGCAGGCACCCGGCAGTGGTCGAAGAACAGTTCCCGGGTATCCGAACAGTTCCAGCCGACTTTGGAGTACTTCTCCGAGACGGTGAAGCCCGGCATGCCGGCCGGGATCATGATCGCGGAGATCTCCTTACGGCCGCCGCGGACCCCAGTGATCGCGGTAATGGTCACCACGCTGGTGATCTGGGTGCCGGAGTTGGTGATGAACGCCTTCGACCCGTTGATCAGCCAGTCGTCGCCGTCGCGCCGCGCGGTGGTACGGGTGGCGCCCGCGTCGGTGCCGCCGCCGGGTTCGGTGAGGCCGAAGGCCCCGAGCCGCTCCCCCGCGCACAATTCCGGCAGCCAGCGCTGCTTCTGCTCCGAGGTGCCGAACCGGAAGATGGGCATCGCGCCCAAGGAGACGCTGTCCTCCAGCGTGATCGCCACCGACGAGTCCACCCGCGCCAGTTCCTCCAGCGCCAGGCACAGCGCGAAGTAGTCACCCCCCATGCCGCCGTACTCCTCCGGGAACGGCAACCCGAACAACCCCATCGCGCCCATCTTCGCCACCAGCGCGTACGGGAATTCGCCCCGCTCGTAGAGCTCCCCGATGACCGGGGCGACTTCCCTACGGGCGAAGTCCTCCACCGTGGCACGTAACGCCGCATGCTCCTCCGTCAGGTCGAACAATGGTGGCCTCCCTCCGGTCGGCCTCGTGAGTGGCATTCGGTGCTATAGCCCACATCGCCACTCACGAGCGTCAGCAGGACGGTGTCGCGCGCCACCGATGTGCCGGGGCGGGCACGTAGCTCGCGGATCACGCCGTCAGCAGGTGCGGTCAGGGCGTGCTCCATCTTCATCGCCTCGATCACCAACAGTCGGCTGCCCGCAGTGACTTGTTGGCCCTCCTCGATGTCGACGACGGTGATCGTGCCGGGCATCGGCGCGCGCACCGGACCGGTCTGCTCGCTGGGTCGGGCGGCGTCGAACGGCTCGGGCTCGCGCAGCGCCCAGCCATGCCCATCGCGGCCCAGCCACACCACGGCCCCGTCGCGCGCCCACGTATAGCGCCGAGTGGTCCCGTCCAGGGTCACCACTAAATCCGCACCGTCGTGCCGGGCCGCAGCGGGCACTGGAGCAGCGCCGCCGACGGCGACCTCGGCGGCGCCGACCCGCCCCCGGAGCCGGACGATCCGGACGTCGGCACCGTCGGGGCCGCTCGCCTGCAAGCGCCAGCTCGTCCAAGCGGGTTCACCGACCCGCCAACCGCCGGGGATGGCGAACGGATCCACCACCGCCCCAGTGGGCTCCAATGCCAGCAACATCAGCAACCCGGCCGCGGCGAGCACGTCGTCCGGCAACGCCGAGCCGATCCAGTCCGGCAGCCGGCGCTCGACGAGTCCGGTGTCCAGGCGACCGGCCTGCACGTCGGGATCAGCCAGCAGCGTGCGCAGGAACCCCGTATTGGTGTCCAGGCCCAGAATGCTGGTCCGAGCCAGCGCGGCGTCCAGCCGGCGCAGCGCACTCGCCCGGTCCGGACCGTGCGCGATGATCTTGGCCAGCATCGGGTCGTAAGCACTGCTGACGACACCGCCCTCCACCAGGCCGGAGTCGACCCGCACGCCCGGCCCGGCAGGCTCACGCAACGCCAGCACCCGTCCGCCGCTCGGCAGAAAACCGCGAGCGGGATCTTCGGCGTAGATCCGGGCCTCGACCGCGTGGCCGTCGAGATGGATGTCGGACTGCGTCAGCGTCAGCGGCTGGCCCGCAGCCACCCGTAGTTGCAGTTCGACGAGGTCGAGCCCGGTGATCAGCTCGGTGACCGGGTGTTCGACCTGCAGCCGGGTATTCATCTCCAGGAAGTAGAAGTCGCTGCCGCCGACGAGAAACTCCACCGTGCCCGCGCCGACATAACCGGTAGCCTTCGCCACGGCCACCGCGCTCTCGCCCATCCGGGCCCGGCTCTCGGTGTCCAGCAGCACTGAGGGCGCCTCCTCGATGATCTTCTGGTGCCGCCGCTGCAGGCTGCACTCGCGCTCGCCGAGATACACCGTCGCGCCGAGGGAGTCGGCCAGCATCTGGATCTCGATATGACGCGGGGAACTGATCAGCCGCTCGACGAGCAGCGTGTCGTTCCCGCAGGAGCTCTGGGCCTCCCGACGAGCGCCCGCAATGGCTTCGGGCAGGTCGGCAGCGCGGCGCACCACCCGCATTCCCTTGCCCCCACCACCCGCCGACGGCTTGAGCAGCACGGGATACCCGATCTGCTCGACCGCCGCCGTCAGCCCAGCATCATCGAGGCCAGGGTCGGAGCTGCCCGGCACCACGGGGACACCCGCGGCTGCCACGGTCCGCTTGGCCTGGATCTTGTCCCCCATCGCCTCGATGGCGTAGGGCGGCGGCCCCACGAACACGAGACCGGCCTGCGCGCAGGCCCGAGCGAAGGCGGCATTCTCCGACAGGAACCCGTAACCCGGGTGCACGGCCTGGGCGCCGGTGCGCGCGGCGGCATCCAGGATCCGTTGGCTGGACAAATAGCTGTCGACCGCGGGCTCAGGACCGAGCCGGACGGCGACATCAGCCTCCCGGACATGCCGGGCGGTTGCGTCGGCGTCGCTGTAAACCGCTACTGAACGAATCCCCATCGCCCGCAGGGTGCGGATCACCCGGACCGCGATCTCGCCTCGGTTCGCGACCAGTACAACGTCGAACATCGCCCCTCACATCCGGAAGACGCCGAAGCCCGAGGGCTCCAACGGCGCGTTGGCGCAAGCGGACAGCGCGAGCCCGAGCACCATGCGGGTGTCCGCTGGGTCGATCACGCCGTCGTCCCACAGCCGGGCGGTGGCGTAGTAGGGGTGGCCCTGGTGCTCGTACTGGACCCGGATGCGGTCCTTGAAGGCCACCTCCGGCTCGGGATCGTCAGCGCGACGGACAGCCGCGAGCACGGTGGCGGCCTGCTCCCCACCCATCACCGAGTTCCGCGCGTTGGGCCACATGAACAGAAAACGCGGCGAGTACGCCCGTCCGCACATCGAATAGTTCCCAGCACCGAATGAACCGCCGATGATGACGGTCAGCTTGGGCACCCGGGTGGTGGCCACCGCAGTGACCATCTTGGCACCGTTCTTCGCGATTCCACCCGCCTCGTACTCCCGGCCGACCATGAAACCGGAGATGTTCTGCAGAAACACCAGCGGAATCCCCCGCTGATCGCACAGTTCGATGAAATGCGCGCCCTTGAGCGCCGACTCGCTGAACAGCACACCATTGTTCGCCACCACGCCCACCGGGTGGCCGTGCAGCCGGGCGAAACCGGTGACCAGGGTGGTGCCGTACTCGGATTTGAACTCCTGGAAGCGGGACCCGTCGACGATCCGAGCGACCACCTCCCGCACGTCGTAGGGGGTGCGGAAATCGACGGGCACCACACCGTAGATCCCGGCGGGGTCCACAGCGGGATCCTCGGTGGCGACTACCTCCCATGGCCGGGGCGAGCGAGGTCCGAGGGTGCCGACGATGGAACGGACGATCCGCAGCGCATGCGCATCATCGGCCGCGAGGTGGTCGGTGACCCCGGAGATGCGGGAATGCAGATCCCCCCCACCGAGGTCCTCAGCGCTGACCACCTCGCCGGTGGCCGCCTGTACCAGCGGTGGGCCACCGAGAAAGATGGTGCCCTGATTGCGGACGATCACCGCCTGGTCGCTCATCGCGGGCACGTAGGCTCCGCCCGCAGTGCAGGAACCAAGTACCGCCGCGATTTGCGGAATACCGCGCGCGGACATCGTCGCCTGGTTGTAGAAAATCCGGCCGAAGTGCTCCCGATCAGGGAATACCTGATCCTGCTCGGGCAGGTAGGCACCGCCGGAGTCGACCAGATAAAGGCAGGGCAAGCGGTTCTGCAGCGCCACTTCCTGGGCGCGCACATGTTTCTTGACCGTCATCGGGAAGTATGTGCCGCCCTTGACGGTAGCGTCGTTGGCGACGATCACGCATTCCCGCCCCGCCACCCGCCCGACCCCGGTGATGATCCCCGCCGCCTGCACCTCATCGCCGTACATGCCAGTGCCGGCGAGCGGAGCAAGCTCCAGGAACGGGCTCGACGGATCGACGAGAGCATCGACGCGGTCGCGGGGCAACAGCTTGCCGCGCTCGACGTGCCGGGTGCGGGCCCGGGGTGGACCGCCGAGCCGGGCTCTCGCCAGGCGCTTCCGCAGGTCGGTCACCAGCGCGGTGTGCGCCTCGGTGTTACGCGCTGCGGCTTCCGCTGTACCGGCGGCGGTCCGGACGTCCATCTCCCCTCCTTCCCCTGGGCGAGGTTAGCGCTCGTTAACCAGGTTAGCGAGCGCTAACCTCGGGCGCTACAGTCGGGCGGGTGAGCCTCCCGTCCGCGCCGAGCGGTACCTCGAACCGGCGAGAGCAGATCCTGCAGGTCGCGGCTCGGCTCTTCGCCCGGCGCGGATTCCATGGCGTGAGCATCGCTGAGCTCGGCGCCGCGGTGGGCGTCAGCGGTCCGGCGTTCTATCGCCACTTCCCCGGTAAGGAGGCCCTGCTCGCCGAGATGCTCATTGGGATCAGTGAATACCTTCTGGACGGCGCCACGGTTCGGGCGGCGCAGGCCGAAAAACCCCGCCAGGCGTTGACGGAACTGGTCGATTTCCATGTGGACTTCGCGCTGCGCCATCCCGAGCTGATCACCGTGCAGGACCGCGATCTGGCGAATCTGCCCGAGCAACCTCGCCGCCAGGTCCGGGCCCTGCAACGGGCCTATGTCGAGATCTGGGTCGAAATCCTGCGCAAACTCACCCCCGGCCTGTCCGCCGAAGCCGCCCGGATCGCCGCCCATGGCGCCTTCGGCCTGCTCAACTCCACCCCGCACAGTGCAACTGCCGCCAACCCGAAACAGGTAGCAGTACTACTACGCCAGATGGCGCTCACCGCCCTGGCCGACTCGGACCTCAACCCCACCTGATCTGGCGCTCGGAGTCAGCTGGACCGCGAGAAGGGAGTGACCGGCCGTTCCTGCAGCTTGCCGTCCAACTGCTCCGCCCCGAGCATGACGGTTGGCGGGACGCATCCCGGCGTCGTGCCGCGCTGATAAGATGATCGTATGACTGCGGCTCGTATCACTGTCACCATTCCCCAACAACTCGCCCGGGATGCCCGCCAGGCCGTCGACGAAGGCAAGGCCGAGTCGGTGAGCGGATACGTCACTGACGCGTTGCGCCACTACGGGCGGTCCACCACGCTTCGGGAGTTGCTCGACCAGTGGTGGGCGGAGGATCCAGCAGGTCCGCCGTCCGATGCGGAACGTGCGGCGGCCAGGGCAGTGCTGGGTCTTCCAGAAACCGGTCTTTCACAGTGACGGCGCCGTCCGGCCTGACCATGGACGCCGGGGCGCTGATCGCCATCGAACGTGGTGACCGACGATTGCGGGTGCTGGTCGACGAGACGGAGCGGGCTGGTTGGTCGATCGTAGTGCCGGTCGGACCGCTGGCGCAGGTATGGCGCGGTGGAGCCCGACAGGCCGCGCTCGCCCGATTCCTCAGTTCCACGGACCGGGTTGACATCGTCGAATGGGATGCGGCGACAGCGCGTGCCACCGGAGTGCTCTGTGGGAGGATGGACACGTCGGACGTGGTGGATGCGTCGGTGGCGCTGTGCGCCCGGGAGCGTAACCATCACGTCGTCACATCGGACCCGCAGGACTTCGCGGTACTCGCTCCACAGCTTCCGGTGATTGTCGTCTGATCAAGGTTACCCGGGGTCACGCTGCCCGGATTCTGCGACACAGGAGCGGACGAGGTCTGGAAGCGGCGGGGCAGTTTGTGCCGTCCGGAGGTCATGAGGTGATCTTGACGATGCGTACGTCGGCCAGCGGCAGCGTGGTCCGCACCGCCACCATCGCCGCCGCGTGATCGTCGTCGATCACCTCGCCGCGCCGGACGTCGACTTTCAGTTCTTGGGGCTGGTCGTGCGGGCGGCGGTGGTTGCCGTAGACAATCCGCCGGGTCTCCAGACCCCTGGCCGCTTTGCTCTTCAGGCGTCTGCGCGTCATGGTCCCTGGTCACCCCCGTCTACCAGCTCATGGACGTCGATCAGCCGGACCATTCCGGTCGGGAAAAGCACGTGCACCGCATCCGGACGTGGGAAAAACGTCTGGTCCGGGCCGACGACCAGGCCGGTCCCCACGAGCCACGGGGGCCTCGGCGTCCGCAGCAGGACGCGGTCGCCGGTCCTCGGGCGCCACGACGAGGGCGGGTGAGTCACCGCGGCGGCCGGGGCCGGGGGCTCAAGGTCGCGCACTTGGCCTCGCTTTCTCTGCCAGTTCGAGCCAGGAGCGCCACCCGACGCGACGCGGGTGCCCACCTCGGGACGACGCCCCTGGTCGTACTACCCTGTGGCGACTTTGGCGGTCGCTCCTTGGATAGCTTTGGATATTCTGAGTTAGCTTCGACCGGAGCGCAAGTAGCCCAACCGGGGCATGGCTTGACGGAGAAACCGGACCTGGCGAGGAGCGTGAGGAGGCAGCATGTCGATCAGCCCGACGGTGCGCAGGCGACGACTCGGCTCGGAGATCAAACGACTTCGGGACGCCGTGCGGATGTCCGGAGGCACCCTGGCCAAGAAGATCGGCACGTCCCAACCGCAGCTCAGCCGGGTCGAGAACGCCCGAGGCAAGCTCATCGTGGCGCAACTGGAAAAATTGATCAAGATATTCGAGGTGGACGAGCGCAAGGCTGAGGAGTTGCGCACGCTGCGCCGGGACGGCGACGTGCTCGGCTGGTGGGAGCAGTACTCCGACGTGCTGCCCGACAACGTCGAGTTACTGATCGGCCTGGAGGCCGGAGCGGCCTGGGAACAGACCTACGAGGACGCCTTCATTCCTGCTTTACTCCAGACACCCGGGTACGCCAAGGCCGTCATCAACTCGGCCGCGCCCTTTCTGCGCTCAGCCGACGTGCCCAGGCTGGTGCAACTGCGCACCGACCGCCAGCAACGGCTGGCCGCCACCGACTTCCGATTGACAGCGGTGATCAACGAGGCGGCGCTGCACCGCTGGGTCGGCGGACGCGAGGTCATGCACGCGCAGCTGCGCCACCTCATCGACGCCCAGTACAACGCCACGGTGGAGGTGCTGGTGCTGCCGTACGAGGCCGGCGAGCATCCCGCCCAGGGGCAGTCCTTCATGTTGCTCACCTTCCCGGAACCCGAGGATCCGGCCATCGTGTTCCTCGACTACGCGCACTCCAGCGGCTTTCTGGAGAAGGCCCACGAGATCCGCCAACACACCAGCGTGTTCGGCGCCGTCGTCGCCCAAGCGCTCGGCCCGGACGACTCGATGCGCAAGATCGCTGAGATCGCGGCCACGTTGGCCTAGACCACGACCGGCACCCGAGTGAGATCGTGACGACCCTGGTTTGTCCAACACAGGGGGCTGGGCTCCGTGCTCGTGGACAGCCAGGACGATCATTATCCGCGATCAGGGCAGCGCAGATCGGCGGAAGCCCTGCTCACGACCGAACAGGAGACACATGAAAGACCAACCAGGCATTGCGGCATTGCGCAGCGCGCACTACCGCAAGTCCAACCGATCCAGCGGCGCACAGTCGTGCGTCGCCGTCGGCCACGCCGCGGGATGGACCGGCGTGCAGGACACCAAGGAGCACCTGGACAGCAGGCGGCGGAGCACCCTGGCCGTGCCAACCCGGCAGTTCGCCGCGTTCGTCACGGCCATCCAGGACGGGCGCCTGAACCCGTAACCAGCCGACCGAACCCAGCAGAACGGCCCGGCCCACATCTGATG
>JBOHHE010000461.1:0-5794 GCA_050700355.1 Pseudonocardiaceae bacterium | reverse complement strand
AGCCAGCGCGCCGACCATGCTGCGCCCGAAACCGACCACGCCCGCCAGCAGGGTGAGCCCGACGTAGGCCAGCGCGACCCACCAGAAGGCTTCGAGGTTGCGTGGCACCAGTACCTCATCGACAAGGACCTTGAAGAAACCGATCGAGATCGTCTCCAGAAGTGGACTGATGATCGCGAATCCGATCGCGGCAATGATCAGTGCTCGGTGCGGCCTGGCGAACACCCAGAATCGGGTGAAGACGGTCCGCAGTGGCACGACGGGCGCCTGCGGCACGACGCTGCCCTCCGAGCTCACCTGGCCGGCGAGATCCCGCAGCAGCGCTGCCAGCCGGGAAGGCCGATCAGCGGGGCAGGCACGGTCGTCGTGCCCTGACGGGGCCCCATGAGAGATCGGGGCCCCGTCAGGAGAATGTTTCATGAGCATGTGCTCGTCACATTCGCGATGTCAATGGTCCGACTACGACCCCGATCCGCTTCCACTGCCGGAGCCGCTACCGGAACCACTACCGGAACTCCCGGATCCGGACATTGTCCTGTTGGTCCGGGACGCCACCTGGATTCCCTTGAAGATTGCCATGCCAGTACCCCTTGTCAGCAGAGATTTTCTGGTAGCTCCAGCGGATCGTCGGCCATGACATCGCTGGTGCCGAGACATATGCCCACGAACCGGAAGAATACCAGCTTGCCTCGTCAACTATACATAAATTTATTATGAGCGCCAGCGGCACTTTCGAGTGTATCTGCTCACGACCAGTGAGCCTTTCCTGGTAAGTACGGGTGACATTAAGATAAGTTCACCAAATTAAGATAAGTTCATCAAGATGGCACGCAAGCCGTTTTTTCTGTTGTTCCGGCGCGGTTCGGGGTACAGGCGGATTCTGCCCTGACTGGTTGTGGGAAGACGTGGTGGACCGACTGATATGTCCGGGTACCGGAAGCGCCCATGCTGATTACTTCGAGTAGATCATTGAGTACGGAGCGCGACACACTGCGAGAACGCCTCCCCGAGTCGGGACTGAGTTCCATCGTCGGATCATGGCGACGCTCCGTAACGCCAACCAGCCACGCTCTCGGCGATCTCGTAGGTGTTCAGGGCCGCGCCTTTGCGCAGGTTGTCTCCGCAGACGAAGAAGTCAAGGGTGTCGGGGAAGTCCAAGGCCTGGCGGAGGCGGCCGACGTAGGTCGGATCGGCGCCGACCACCGCCGCCGGAGTGGGCCACCACCTGGTGGCCGGGTCGTCGGCCAGCACGATGGTGGGCTGCGCGACAAAGACCTTCCGGGCCTGCTCGACGGTCACCGATTCGGCGAACACCGCGTGCACGGCCAACGCGTGGGTGGTGACCACCGGGACCCGCACGCAGGTGGCGGACACCTTGAGCTCCGGGATGCCGAGGATCTTGCGGGACTCGTTGCGGACCTTGAGTTCCTCCGACGACCAGCCGTCCGGCTTGAGCGACCCGGCCCAGGGCACCACGTTCATCGCCAGCGGCGCCGGGAACGGTGACTCGGCGGGCAGCCCCGCCGCGGCCAGCGCCTCGGCCACGTCCCCACCACGGACCCCGACGTCCTTGCCCGCGACCGCGGCGAGTTCGGCGTAGAGCCGGTCCACGCCGTGGCGCCCGGCACCGGAGGCGGCCTGGTAGCTGGCCACCACCAGTTCGGTGAGTCTGAATTCACGGTGCAGCGCACCGAGGGCGGCCATCATCGACAGCGTGGTGCAGTTGGGATTGGCGATGATCCCCCGCGGCCGCACGGCGGCGTCGGCGGCGTTGACCTCGGGAACCACCAGCGGAACGTCGGGATCCATCCGGAACGCACCGGAGTTGTCCACCACGACCGCGCCCCGCTGCACGGCCACCGGCGCCCACTGCGCCGAGATCTCGTCCGGCACGTCGAACAGCGCGATGTCCACACCGTCGAACGCCTCCGCAGCGAGTGCGACGACGGTGCGTTCAACGCCCCGCACCGTGATCTTCCTGCCGGCCGAACGAGCCGAGGCGATCAGCCTGATCTCCCCCCACGGCACCGATGACCGGGAGTTGATGATGTCGATCATCACGGTGCCCACCGCGCCGGTGGCGCCGACGATGGCCAGAACGGGCGCGCTCATCGGCCACTCCCGCCGTAGACGACGGCCTGCTCGTCGCCACCCAACTCGAAGGCCTCATGGATCGCGCGCACCGCGTCATCCAGGACGTCGGCGCGGACCAGTACCGAGATCCGGATCGCCGAGGTGTTGATGATCTCGATGTTGACCCCGGCCTCAGCGAGGGCCTCGCAGAACCGCGCGGTGACCCCCGGGTGTGAGCGCATGCCCGCGCCGATCAGCGACACCTTGCCCACATGGTCGTCACAGAGCACATCCAGAAAGCCGATCTGCGGCTGCACCCCCCGCAGCGCCTTGACCGCGATCGGCGCGTCGAGCTTGGGCAACGTGAAGGTGACGTCAGTGCGACCGGTGTCACTGTGCGAGATGTTCTGCAGCACCATGTCGATGTTGATGTCGACATCAGCCATCACCCGGAAGATCCGGGCCGCCTTGCCCAGCTCATCGGGCACCCCGGCGATCGTGATCTTCGACTCGGATCTGTCATGCGCAACACCGGTGAGCAGAGCCTGTTCCACGGTGAGATCCTCCACTGATCCGGACACCATCGTGCCCCGCTTCTGGCTGAATGACGAACGGACGTGCACCATTACGCCGTTGCGTCGCGCGTACTCGACACAGCGCAGCATGAGCACCTTCGCTCCGCACGCCGCCGCTTCCAGCATCTCCTCATACGTGATGGTGTCGAGCTTGCGGGCGTTCGGCACGATCCGCGGATCTGCCGAGTAGACGCCATCGACGTCGGTGTAGATCTCGCATACATCCGCCTTGAGCGCCGCGGCCAGCGCGACCGCAGTCACATCTGAGCCGCCCCGGCCGAGGGTCGTGACGTCTTTGGTGTCCTGTGCCACGCCCTGGAATCCCGCGACCAGCGCAACCGCCCCCTGATCCAGCGCTTCCTGCACCCGACTGGGAGTGACATCGATGATCCGGGCCCTCCCGTGTGCCGCGGTAGTGATGACTCCCGCCTGGGAGCCGGTAAAGGATCGGGCATCGACACCGTTCGCGTGCACGGCCATCGCGACGAGCGCGTTGGAGATCCGCTCGCCCGCAGCGAGCAGCATGTCCAGCTCACGCTCGTGCGGTGCCCGCGAAACCTGACCGGCGAGGTCGAGCAGCTCATCCGAGGTGTCCCCCATCGCCGACACCACCACCACGACCTGATTGCCCGCATTGCGCGTCTCCACGATACGCTCGGCAACCTTCTTGATCCGCTCGGCGTTCTCCACCGAGGATCCACCGTACTTCTGTACGACGAGCGGCACGCCGAGCTCCTGTCTGCTCCCAGACTGCGAGGTATGGCTGGCACCCTACCTACGCCAGACGGAAACCGCCCCGAACAGCGCCTTAATGATCACAGCGCCTTAATGATCTAGGCCTGACTCCCGCTGAACGGGGAGCCAGGCCTAGATCATCGATGAGGTCGCTACCTGCAAGTCGGACTACACATTGGCGCGTTCGCCCTGCATGGATCTCAGCAGGCCACCACCGAAGAGCAGCAAAGCCAAGCCACTCGCCAGATGCAGGAAGTTATCCGGATCAAATAGCGGCTTAACGTTGAGCAGGCCGAGGCTGCCGATGTAGCCGAGCACTGTAGCGAGGATGTAGACACCACCGACCCCGATGTTCACACCTTCGGTGCCTGATGGCGTGAGTACCAATGCTCCCATCACCACCAGACCACCGATGACGACGTGCACAATGTTGTGGAAGGGGTTCAGGTAGAAGATCCCGAGCAACGCCTCATTGCTCTCCAGGACCAGGCCGTTGAAACCGGTGAAGGCGAAGCCCACCACTCCGACACCGACGTAGATGGCGCCGAACAGGAGCCCGAACTTCTGCTCGGGGGTCTTCGCCCCATACCCCCCTCCTATCCGGATCCCGAACCGCTTTTCTGGGTTCATAACCATCTTTTCTATCCCTTCCACTCGATCATGACCACGCACCGACGCTGGCGCAGCGCTCGCTGAACTCGGTGGGATCACCCGGCTACATCATCTATAGGGAAGTCTTCGTTTCGCACCTGCCACCGGTTCACTCCCGGCACCAGGGTGACCGAAGGCAGGCATCATACCGCTCACTGGCATCTTCAGCACGCAGTTTCTCATCCCTCGCTGGCGCCACCCCGCTTGCGACCTTTCGCGTCACCGTCGACCGCGGGTAGTTCCCCGTTTGTGGACTTCCCAGCGGACTCAGCGGCGGTTTCAGCCGTCGTGTCGCCGCTCACCACAGCTTCCTCGGTCACTCGAGTTGCGTGCGGCTCGGCAGCGTGCACTTGACCAGCCTGCATCTCGACCACTTCTTGCAATTGCCGCATACTCTGATTGACCGATCCAACGATGCGCAACAGTGTTGCCGTCAGGGCGATCACACCAACCACCAACACCGCCACCAGGACTCCCACCACCACCCAGAAAGCGGTCTCATTGGCAGAGATGGCGAGGGAGGTCATGGACCCCCCACCACGGGCTTGGATGAACCCGGAACTACAGCTGATCCAGGAGCCCAGAGATGACGCTCGGCAGTGCGGTTCCCACCTCTTCCGAGGTCGGGCTCCGCGCCCTTGCGTGTTGCCAGTAACATGCTGCCTCCGTGCCCCGGCTTCGGCGCAAAGGACGTGCCACCCGATGGACTGTCGATGCACACGCTACACACGCATACGATCCGAGGGAAGTGGTCAGCATGACTAATCCGGTACCGCAAAACGACAGCAGAGCGTCGAAGGTGCCCGGCGGGAGACGACTGTTGGTCATCGGCGTCGCAGCCCTGGTTGCCGTTGGTCTCGCCATTCCCGCAGCCATATTCGGACCACAGCTCGTGGGTCTGGGACAACCAGCGAACGAGGCTCCCTCTAACCCCGCTCCGGCAGCGGCTTCGCCGGACCCGGCTGCACTCACTGAGTTCCGTAATGAGCAGGTCGGCTTCGCGCTGTCCTATCCGTCCTCCTGGGTACAGCGGCAGGCTAACGATCCACAGATCCTGCTAAGCGCATCGGACGCATCGGAGAAGAGCGCCTTCCTGGTTCGTGCCGTGGAGCTGCCGCAGACCGTGGGCCAGCAGGAACTCGAGGCCGCCAAGGAGCTGACGGACCGGATCGTAGGCGCCAACCCCTCGGCTAAGCTTCTTTTCGAGCCCCGAGCGCTTGAATTAGCCGGATTGCCCGGCTACTGGTACTTCTACTCTTTCAAGGACGACACCAGCGGCCAGCAGGGCGCACACTCTCACTACTTCCTCTTCAAGGGAAAAACCATGCTCTCTTTCGTTTTCCAGACGATCCCCCTCGAAGAGTTCAGCAAATCCGCTGCCGATTTCGATCAGATCACCTCCTCCCTCCGCACGCTATGAAGACCCGGACGCCGCGCAACGCTGCATAAGGGAACTCTCGCTCCCAGCTTCGAATCCCCAGGGCTTCCGAAGCTGGGAGCGGCGAGGCCCCGCGAGACGACGAACCGCCCTGTACCCCCCGCTCCCCACCCGCGTCCCCGATTTCAATACGCGATCTCAATACGAGAACCGCCCACCACCAGCCGGGGCAGTGAACTTCTTACGATCTGTCGGGAACTTCTTACGATCTGCCGGGAACTTCTTACGGTCTGTCGGGAAGTTCGTATGAATCTGTAGACAAATAAATCGGGGAGCGCCGGACTTGACCGGCGCTCCCCGAGAGGGTGCTGCCTAACCTTGC
>JBOHHE010000460.1:0-53944 GCA_050700355.1 Pseudonocardiaceae bacterium | reverse complement strand
TCCCACCTCGATCAGCTGCCGGGTGCCGCCGGCCAACGCGGCGTCGCGGCGGCGGGTGGTGACCAGGACCCGCCCGCCAGGTCCCTCCGGCCAGAGGCCCTGCAGATCGGCCGGGTCGCTGAGGTCGTCGAGGACCACCTGCCACCGTCGGGTCGTGGTCTGCATCCAGCCCAGGAACCACTCCGCCGCTGTCTCCACGTCGCCCGGTGGTGCCTGGCCGATCTCCGTGGCGGCCTGGGCGTAGCGGGCCTGCACCGCGTCGCGGCTGCGCGCGGTCACCCAGACCAGCAGGTCCAGCTCGTCATCGTCCCAGATCCGGCGCGCGTACGCCGAGGCTAACTGTGTCTTGCCCACTCCCCCCAACCCGGAGAGCACCTGAGTCAACACCGCCGTGCGTCCCGCCGACACCGCCTCATCCAGCCCGCGCATCTGCGGAGCGCGTTCCTGGAAGCAGTCGGCCAGCAGGGGAACCGCGCCCACCCGGTGCGGCCAGCGCACCGACCGGGCCTCGGCATAGACATTGACCTGGAGGCCGCCCGGACCCACCTGGACACCCTGCGAGTTGCGCGCGTCAACCCGCGCGTCGCCTTCTCCTTGTGCGGGATTCACGGTGGGCGTCACGGCGTTGGTGGGGTGGGAAACGAGTTGACCTGATGATTGCCGTCACCGATCTGCACGCCTTGTGCCCCACGCAGGTCCACCGTGTACTTCCCCGCCCGGGTGCCCGCCTCATCCACAATGGCCATCACCCGCTGCGCCGCAGCCACCACCACCTCATCAGCGCCGGCCCCCGCCCGTTCCAGTTCCGCGACCAGCGGCGCGCGCCAGACCTCGGGCGCACTCTCGTGTTCGACCAGCGCGACCTGCGCCGCGGCGCGACCCGCCAACCGGCGACGCACCAATTCCCGCAGCCCGGTGTACGCGTCCTTCACGGCTGTGCTCACCGTGTCCGACACACCAGCCGCCAACGCACCCACGATCAGCGAAACCGGATCCATGCCCGCTGCCCCTCTACGACCACGCCGACAGACCGTCGACCTAATGGGTGTATCGAAGCAGAACGACTCCTCGTCACACGATCAGTTCCGAGAAAGACAGGCGGCCTGTCGCTAATGCGGTGCTGGAGAGTCGTGCAGTGCGGTGCACAGGGCGGCGAGGACGTCGATCTCACGGCAGAGGCGGAGTGCGGTCGGTTCGGGGAGCTGGAGCCAGGTGATCGGGCCGCGCGGGGTCACGGTGGGTGGCAGCAACAGGGTTCCGATGATCTGATGCACCCCGGATGGCCAGGGCAGCGGCACGCCGAAAGGTTCGGCCACCAGCAGGATGTGGTGCTCGGGGGCGTAGGGGTGAGCCAGTACGGGTACCGGGCAGCGCCGGGTGGCCAGGATCGCGATCACCTCGTTGACCAGCGGCACGGGGATGAGCAACGCCACGGTGTCGCCGTCGAGGTTCAGCGAGACCTGGCCGCAGCGCAGGGTGACCGGCCAGCCCCATTCCCGGTAGCCGGCCGCGGCGGCGAGCGGGGTCGGCCGGTCAGCAGTTACCGCCGGTTGGACCGCCCGGTCACCGGTCATCACCGGTTGCGCCGGCCGGTCAGCCGGGTCCATAGTCCGCGCCGGGGAGTTCGCCGGTTCCGCCGGGCGCCCAGTTGCTGCGAGTGACGCACCGCGAGACAACCCGAGCAGGGCGGCCCAGGCGGGCAGATCAGCGCCGCCGCCCACACCTGGCGCCCGCACAGCCCCACGTACCGGCCCGCATTGGTGATGGTGATCAGATGCTCGGCCACCAGGTGCTCCCGCCCGTCCAGCGCACTGGTCACCCGCAGCGCCACGACCGGACGCTGCCCTTCCTCGGCGTCGGTCAGCTCTGCCATGTCGAGCCTCGGGTGATCACGGTGACCAGGTCGGCGAGGGGAGCACGGCGAGGCCGGGGGCGGGGGGAGGGCTCCTCGGCCTCGCCGTGCTCCGGGACCGGCCGTCGCGCCCATGGGGGAGCACCGCTGGGGAAAAGCGGCGGCGAGACGGCCGGGATCTGGTGGCGCGCGCTCTGGTGCACAGGGCCGGGCACGCCCGCCGTCGGCTGCTGTGTCATTCCTCGTTCCCTTCCCGTGTTCCAAGGCGCCGCCACCGAGCGTGGTGCTCAGCGGACCCAAACCGCTGTGGCATGATCACCTTCGGGGTGGTCCACCAGCGGAGACAGGCCACAGCGGCTGCCGAAGATTGCCTTTTGGTGCCTTGTGCTCGCCGAACGTCACCATTTCGGTCCGGACGATCTACGGTGGGCCGATCAACCGGAGGGGAGTAAGAGAAATGATCGAGCCGGAGCCGCCCCGGACGCGGCTGGAACAGCTGCTACGGCAGCAGCACGTCACCCTGGAGGAGTTCCGCAAGCGCTACCAGCGGGCCGCCGACGGCACGGTGCTCAGCGAACGGCAGGCCTACCGGTGGGTGGTCGGAGAGCTGCACGGACTGCCCCGCCAGCAGGCGCAGGCCACACTGGAGAAAATGTTCGGCGAGCCGGTGGTCCGGCTGTTCGGCCCGCCGTACGGCCTCGGCGCACTCCAACCGGCCCGAGGCCACCACTGGACGGCGCCGCAGCGGGGTACTGCACGGACCGACCGGGAAGGGCAGGTGATCGCGATGAGCGCCGACCGGGCTCGCGGTTTCCTCACCCGTATCCAGGCGTCCAATGTAGGAGCCGAGACCCTCGATCAGCTCATCGACGATCTGCGCCGGCTGGTCGTCGCCTACGAACACCAACCACTGCCCACCTTGCTCGGTGATCTGGTGGACACCCAGAACCGCGCTTTCGAGCTGCTCGAAGGGCACCAACGGCTGGATCAGGCCCGCGATCTCTACCTGATTGCCGGGATCACCTGCGGGCTGATGGCCAAGGCAGCGCACGATCTCGGCGCCGCCCACGACGCGATGACCCAAGCCCGCACCGGCTACGCATGCGCGGACAATGCTGGCCACGACGGGCTGCGGGCCTGGACCCGTGGCTTACAGTCACTGATCGCCTACTGGTCCGGGCGGCTGGAGGAATCGGTACGCTACGCCCAATCCGGCGCCCAGGCGGCGGCCCGCAGCCAGGGCACCGCGAGTGTGTGGCTGGCCAGCAACGAGGCCCGGGCGCTGGCCGCGCTGCACCGGCTCGATGACGCGCATGCCGCCCTGGCCCGCGCCGCCGACGCCCGCGACCGGGTCCAGCCCGACGAGCTGGACAGCCTCGGCGGGCTGTGCACCTTCAGCCGGCCGCGCCAGCTCTACTACGCCGCCGACGCGCTGACCTGGGGCGGCCAGGCCGAGGCGACCCGCACCGAGCGCCTCGCGCTGGATGCGCTGGACGCCTACGCCGGAGCACCGGCCCAGGACCGGGCGTTCGGCGGCGTGGCAGGCACCCGCAGCGCGCTGGCCATCGCCCGGGTATTCCAAGACGAGATCGACGGCGCCGCCGAAGCACTCGCCCCGGTGCTGGAACTCCCTCCCACCAAGCGCATCCACGGAGTCGTGACCTCAGTGGAGCACGTCCGCACCGTGTTACGTTTCCGTGCGAACCCTGGCCGGGACGTCACAGACCTGGCCGGCGCCATTGAGGGCTGGACTGCCGAACGCCTGACGCTCCCGGAATGACCGAACTCCTACTGCCCTTGGGCTGGGGTGAGTTCTGCCATGTGTGACCATCCGTTGCCCGGCACCTCGACATTGACGATCTCCGGGGTCTTCGAGATCACGTCAGGAATCCACGCCATGGCAGTCTTGAAGTGGTCGGAGCTCACGTGTGCCTCGCCCGCTTCGCGGGACTCGAACGCTTCGACCAAGACGAACTGATGGGGCGTGTCAACACTCCGGGACCATTCGAAGAAGATATTTTTCGGCTCCCGTCGGGTGGCCTGGGTGAAGTCATCGACGAGGGCGAGCCAGTCGTCGCTACGGTCGGGCCGAATGGTGAACTTGACGACTATAAAGATCATCTTTTGCCTCTCTTTGACCTGGGGCACCTCGGCCGCAGGGTCCGTCTCGCGCTGCGCGTAAGGGCAGCGATGGCTGCCCGATCGTACGGTCGATGAGATCTGGTTGGCGTCCAGTCGACCAGGGTTTCGTAACAGGACAGCCCGCGCCCAGCGAGGTCACCTATGTACGCGCACCATCACCAGCAGGCCCGGAAGCGAACACCGGCCCGTCCGAAGGCGAGCGCGGCAGCGGCAGCCTGGATCCCGCCGCGGGGTCTGCGCACCGTCGAAGCGGTACGGGCGCTGCAACGACTCGCGGGCAACGCGGCCGTCGCCGAAGCCCTCAAGGTCCAGCGCTGCGGCGGCGAGACGCATGCCGGTTGCCCGTGCGCGGAGGAGACCACACCGCAGGGAGACCTGCCGATACAGCGAGCGAAGATCGACTTTCGGCCGTTGACCTGGGGTGACTTCAAGGGACGCAAACCGGCCAAGTTCCCGGCGGAGACCGCCTCGGGGATCCATAAGCTGCCCAAGGTCAAGCAGGCCAAGAAGGTGGAAGACAAGGGGACGCCCTGTACCCCGTCGAAGGCCAAGAAACCCACGACCGAGTTCAGCGTGCGGATCTCGGTGGACCCGACCATGTTCGACAACATCAAGGCGTACATGTCCCAGGAAGAGTCCGGGGCCGATCGCGACCTCGCCAAGGATCTCGCCGGCGCCACCACCAAGGCCGTGACGGCCTGCAATGCCGGGTTCGACAAGCAGCTGAAGGAGTTCACCGCCGAAGCGGGCAAGCAGTGCAAGGAGCAGGTCGCGCCCTGCAAGCAAGCCTTCGCGAGCGGCTCGACCTCGTTCGAGCTCACGATCGGCAGCACGAAGGTGACCGCCACGTCGAAAAAGGATTGTTCATCCTCGCTCGTGACCGACTGCAAGACCGCGTCGCAGGCCACCTTCAAGCCAGGCAAGCACACCTTCACCCACCCCGGCGGCAGCGCCGAGGCAGCCGGCAAAGCGGCCTGCTCAGCCGGCTTCAAGACCGAGGTCACGAAGATTCACAAGGCGGAGGCCGGACGGCTGCTGCACCACGAGCAGGTCCATTTCAACGTCACCAACGACATCGCGACAAAGCTCCAGAAGAAGCTACGCGACACCGCGGCGACACTAGACATCGAGGTATTCGAATGCGGCAAGGCGGCCGCGCTCGCCGAGGCGACCAGGACGTTCAACGCGCTCGACGCCGGAACCAAACTGCAAGAGATCGTCAAAGAAGCCCAGAAAGACCTCAAGACACAACAATCAACCTACGACACACAGACCAACCACGGCCTGATCCAAACCGAACAAGACAAATGGAACGCGAAATTCCCCTAGCTCATCGCCTTACGCTCACACGCAGACGCCAGCCGATATCAGCTCCAGACGACCAGTTCACCATCGGTGTTCGCGACCATCAGCAAGCCGTTCGGGCCGGACAACTCCCATGGCTCATAACCACTCGGCGGATCGGCCTCCGGATTGAACACGCCCACAGATCCCCCCGGAAGATGTATCGCGAACTTGTCCGAAATTCGAATCAAGAAGGAAGGATCCGACTCTCCGACTACAAGCGTGAAAGCATAGTCGTAACGGCATTGAACCACTACCTCACCGCTCAACGGAAGTACCCAGTGATCGCTTTGCTCGAGGAGGCTCGTACTCGTCATTTGGGCCATCCTTTGATCGGACCTTTGAAGTCTTCGGGTATATGCGTTGCACTCGGCGGACCAGGCTTACCGTGCCTGGAAGGTCAAGCTCGACGTGAGGGAGCACGGCGGACGGCGGCGCGACGGAGCAGACCACAGCGGGCCGCCAAGGCGGCACGCAACCCCAGACGCAGGGGAGCAAACAGCGGGCCGGGGTGGCGGTCGGCGAGGTAGCGGTAGGTGCTGCGGTGATGCTCGGCGAGCATCTGACCAGAGGCCCGGCTGGTGGCGTGCCCCCCCAGGTGGGTGACCTCCGCGGTGGGCACATAGACGTTGAGCCATCCGGCGCGGCCCAGCCGATCACCGAGGTCGACGTCCTCGAAATACATGAAGTATCGCGAGTCGAACCCGCGGATGGACTCGAAAGCGGCGCGCCGCAGCAGCAGGCAGGACCCGGAAAGCCACTCCGCGGTCCGCTCCCCCAATGCCACTTCGGACTGTCGATACGCCCTCGTCCACGGGTTGCCCGGCCAGATCGGGCTGAGCACGGCATGCCCGATACCGCGCCCCAGCGACGGCAACAACCGCGCCGACGGGTACACCTCGCCATCCGGCTCCCGGATCAGCGGTCCCAGCGCGCCCGCCCTCGGCCACCGCTGCCCTGCGGTGAGCAGTTCGTCGAGGCTGCCCGGATACCACTCGATGTCCGGGTTCGCCACCACCACCCAGCCCACCTCAGGCCCCAGCTCGGTGATCCCCCGGTTGGCGGCACTGCCGTACCCGACGTTTTCCCCGATGCGGATCAGCGACACCCCGTCGCGACGCACGGCACGCTGTGGGGCGCCGTCGGTGGAACCGTTGTCGGCCAGGACCACGTGCATCGGCCTGCTGGTCGCCTTGGCCAGCGAGTCCAGAAACGTCTCAAGCGTCTCGCCGGGTGAATAGGTCACGGTGACCACGGCGAGTTCCTGGCCATACCGGGGTGTGTTCACGGCGTCCGATTCTGCACCCCGGCCCGCCAGGGGGGCTAGCGGGCCCGCCGGTGCAGCCATGCGGCACGGGTGTAGGCATCCCGATGCCGGACCGCGCTGGTCGCCCAGGAGAACTCCTTGGCGCGGCGCTGCGCAGCCGCCGAGAGCTCCGCCCGCCGCGCCGGGTCGTCGAGCAAGTCAACGATTCCTTCGGCGATGTCACCCGCTCCGACACCGCAGTAGACCACCGCGTCCCCACCCACTTCGGGCAGCGAGAGCCGCCGCGTGGTGAGCACTGCGGCTCCCGCGGCCATCGCCTCCAGCACCGGCAATCCGAACCCCTCCCCCAGCGAGGGGTAGACCACCAACGCCGCGCCGCCGAGGAATCCGGACAGCTCCCCCAGCGGTAGGTAACCCGCCCGGATCACGCGTACCCGGTGCGGCACCGCCTCCAGCGCGCGCTCCACCTGGCTGTCCCAGCCCGGCTGTCCGGCCAGCACCAGGGCCGGGCAGTCACCGCCGACGCCGTCCCGGCTCGCGAGGATCTGGCTCGCCCGGACGAACCCGCGGATCAGCGCGGGTACGTTCTTGCGCGGCTCCAGTGCCCCCAGGAAGGCGACGTAGCGGCTCCGGCCGAGCCCGAGCCTGCGGCGTACCGCGGCCATCTCGTCCGGAGAAGGCGGATGGAAGCGATCCGCATCGACGCCGTGGTGCACCACGTGCAGGCGCCGCTCATCCGCGCCGGCAACGCGCCGCAGCTCCCGCGCCGCCGACGCGCTGGGCACCACGCACAGCGCCGCCCGGCGCAGCGAGGTCCGCGTCCAGGCCCGGAAGAAGCGCGCCTTGACCGGCGAGTGCAGGCGCGGGTCGGTGAAGAACGTGGCGTCATGCAGCGTAACCACTGTGGGTACCGGGCTGGCCAGCGGCATCGTGTAGTGCGGACAGTGCAGGACACCCGCTCGCACTCGCCGGGCCAACCGGGGCAGGGTGGTCTGTTCCCAGGTCAATCGCGCGGTCCGGGTGGCGACCTGTTCCTGGATCGGCAACAGCTCGGCGTGTGGAGCGAGCCTGGCGTAGAGTGGGGCGTCCCGCGCCTGGCACACCACCACTGGGACCGCGCCGTCGGCGTCCAGCGCGGCAAGCAGAGAATCCACGTAACGGCCGACACCGCCGCGGTCAGCAGGCACTGCCGTCGCGTCGATAACCACCCGGGGCTCGGTGAGCACGGACGGAGCCTACGACGTTACGCAAAGTAACTCACCCTCATGGCCGCACAATTTTCAGGTGGATGGCCCAGCCCGGTACAGCTCCAGATGCACTGACCAGACCCGGCGGGCAGTACGCTCCCAGGTGAACCCCTGTGCCCGGCGCCGGCCCGCCTGGACCATCATCTGGGCTTTGGCCGGGTCGGACAGGACCACCCGCAACGCGGTGACCAGCGCTTTCGGATCGTTTCGGGCAAAACTGATCCCCGCTCCACCCGCGACTTCGACCAGCGCGGGGGCGTCGGAGTGCACCACGGGCACCCCCGCCGCCATCGCCTCCAGCACCGGCAGGCCGAAGCCCTCCGCCTGGCTTGGAGCCGCGAGTACCGCCGCACGGTGCAGCACGACCGTCAATTCCAGGTCGCTGATCCGGCCCAGCACGCGCACCCGCTCTGGATTCAGCCCGACCCGGCGCGCCATCTCGGCAGGCTCGACCCCTCCCCACCCCTGTTGCCCGGCCAACAGCACCGGCAGATCCGGGGCGCCCGGCTCGGCCAGCGCGGCCAGCAGCGTGTCGATTCCCTTGCGAGGTTCGAGGGTGCCCACCGCCAGGACGTAGCGCCGCGGAAGGTCCAGCCGATCGGCGATCGCGCCGGCCTGGTGCGCCTGCCCGTCATCTGTCACCGCCGGGCTGACCCCCGCCCCGACCACATGCACCGCAGCCCGACAGGTGACATGTCGAGGCAGGTCATCGGCGACGGCGGCGGTCGGCACCACCAGTGCGCCGGCTCGCCGGGCCGCCCTGGAGATCATCCGACGATGCCAGCCGGCGCCGCGCCGGGTCAGCCCCTCCGGATGCGTCCAGGGCACCGTGTCGTGGACCGTGATCACCAGGTCACGACCGCGTCGTGGCCCGGGCGGCGCCAGCGGGGTGGG
Organism: Pseudonocardiaceae bacterium; assembly: GCA_050700355.1. Lineage (GTDB taxonomy): Bacteria > Actinomycetota > Actinomycetes > Mycobacteriales > Pseudonocardiaceae. Next base: position 45,198 of record JBOHHE010000460.1, on the reverse strand, counting down.
CGCGTGCACGGCATCGCCACCCGGCCACAACGGCAGACCGGCCTCCCAGGCAGCGATCAGCGCCTGACGGGGCAGCGGCAGCAGATGCGGTCCCTCGACATCGGGGATCATGGCCGGGGTGGGGTCGGTGTGCCGGGCCACCGCGCTGCCCACCGTCCAGCCGGCCGGCGCGGTCGCGGCCAGCGCCGCGGTGAGCTCGCGGGAGTACCGCCCCGTGCCACCCGGCACCGGGGCGAGCAGCTGCTCCAGCAGCACGACCAGCTTCGGCACGCGGGGAGTCTGGCACTACCGTCACCTCTCGTGACAGCAGGTGCGGTGAGCACGGTGGTCGTGGTGACCTGGCGGGGCCGCGGTCTCATCGGGCGCTGCCTCGATGCGCTGGCCGTCCAGACCCGCTCACACCGGGTATTGGTGATCGACAACGCCTCGACCGACGGCACCGCTGAGGAGCTGGCCGCGCATCCGGCCCGTCCCCGCGTCCTTCGGCTGCACCGCAACATCGGCTATGCAGGCGCGCTCGCCGCTGCGTTACCCCAGATCAAGACACCCTTCATGGCCTGGCTCAACGACGATGCCGAGCCGGAACCGCAGTGGCTGGCGACCTTGGAGAAAAGCCTGGACGACGACGCCACGGTCGCGGCGGCGGCCTCCGCCCTCTACAACGGGAACGGCGAACTGATCTCCACCGGCGTCGAGCTCACCGCGATCGGGTACGGCCGTGACAGCACCGGGGCGCGCCCGTTCGGCTTCTGCGGCGGCGCCGCGCTGCTGCGCACCGACGCGCTGCGCGACGTCGGTGGGGTGCCGAGCTCGCTGTTCTGCTACTACGAGGACACCGACACCTCGTGGCGGCTACGGCTGGCGGGTTACCGGGTGCTCGCCGTACCAGGCGCGCGAGTCCGCCACGCGGGCGGCGCGTCGTCCAAGCATGGCACCCCCGCCTTCCACCGCTGGAACGAGCGCAACCGCCTGCTGGTGCTGCTGCGCTGCGCCACCGCCGGGGTCGCGGCCAGGGAGCTGGCCCGCTTCGCCGCGCTGACCCTGCTGCTGCCCTGGCGCCGGGGCCGCCCTCCCACCCCCAATTTCACGCTCGGCCTGCGCCTGCGGGTACTCGCCGAAGTGGTGTCCCGGCTGCCCCCGACACTGGTCGCACGCCACCGGATCGGGCGGCGCGCGGTCGTCAGCCGTTCCGTGGTGTGGTCCACCTGGGCCGCCCGCCCCTGAACATCGTGACCGAACCTGAGCGACTGTTTCGCCGCTGGGCACAGCGTCGCCGGTGACCTCCGGGTGCCCGGCCGTCAGCTCAGGAAATCCGGCTTGACGGGAATGGCATCGGTCAGGTGCACGACCCCAGGGATCGTGTGAGTCACGACCTTGTCCCCGCCCGTCTTGTGCTTGACCGACAGGTCGCGGGTTCCCACTGCCCCTTCCCGGGCGTGAACCGTGATGAGACAACGTGAGCCCTGCACCTGTACGGCGGCCACCACGGACGCCCCGCCGCCGAGGACTTCGAGCAGTTCGGGACGGCAGCTCTTGGGCGGGGCCACCTTGACGGTCGTGCGGAGCACCTCCTTGGCCGCCGCCGAGTTCGCGGCGCCCTCGACGGGGGCGAAGCTGGGCCGGATGACTCCGCCGCGGTAGGTGGTGTTGTCCGTGGTGTTGAAGTAGGACGCTGTGGCGTAGAAGTCGGCGTGGGCGGGGTCGGAGAGATTGATCTCCGGGGGAAGGGAGAGATACTTCAGGCCGAATGCCTCGGCAAAGCTCTTGTACAGGAAGATCCCGTCGATCTCGCCGCTTTCCAGTAGGGCGGGGTTGACGACCGGCCCCACCTGGGCGGGGTTGAGATCATCACCCAGGATGTCCTGCTTAAAGCCCGACTTGTGGTGGAACCGCTCCGCCAGTTGCATGATGAACAGGGCGTAGTAGCCGCTCGGGTCGTTGTTCGGGTTGCTCCGAAGGATCTTCAGGTCGGGGAAGTCTGGGTTCTTCTCAATCGCCTGGTGCCAGGGAATCGAGCCGTTGGCGGCCGCATCGAAAAGCGTCCGGCGAGGAAGCGTCGGGCTCGGGCTGTAGGCGAACACTATCTCGGCCCGCGCGAACGCCGCGTACCAGCGCACCTTGTTCCCATTCGCGTCACCGATCAGGATCTGGTTCACGTTCGAGTCAGCGCTGCCGTAGAGGTCTGCGGGCAGATCGCCGCTCCTGATGCTGCGCGCGACACCCAGCGAGCTTCCAGATCTGCGGTCGATGGCGATCCTCGGTGCGACCCCAGGTTGGAGCCCGTTCACGACGAGGTCATCGAGCATCCCCGCGTATCCGGCGATGACCGGACTCGGTGCGGCTGCCCCCGCCGGGCCGCTCGCCAGGACAACGGCGGTCGTGGCCGCGACGAGCAACAACCCGCTGCGCCGCAACCGTCGGTGCCGTTGCGTGGTGGGGATCAGCGCGGCATCGGTCATGTCCATCTCCACTCTTCGGGGTTAGGTCGCGTGTCCGGTGCGAGAACAGAAGCGGGGATGTTGCCTGGATCATGATCGGAGTCCGAGTCGCCTGTCAGGACTTGACACGGTCGTCTCAGATATCGCTTCCGCATCTGCCAGTGTTACTGAGCTTTTTCTTCGCGGATACGAGCTATATATCCCGAAAGTAGACGAAATTGCGGACACACGATGTGGCGCACGGACGGTGCTGAACATTCGGTGATCACACCGGTGCGCATGACGCTTGTATCGCGGGGTCGGCCGCAGCCACGGCCTCGACGCCCGGTGTCCAGGATGGAGCCGGACGGTCTGGCCTCTACGGCACAGTCATGGTGGAACTGGGTCAGGTCGTTCAACGAGAAGCTGACGGGTCATCCGCAGCGGGTCTTCCGCCATGACCGCATGGCGGGAATAGTGGGGGCGTGACCACGACACGGGAGACCCCGTCCGCCGTGGAGACGACTGATGCCCTCCTCAACGCGCTAGACGCGCTGTTGCCTGAGGTCGCTGAGCGTGCGAGCGAGGCGGAACGGCTCCGAACGATGCCGCCGAGGCTGGTGGCCCGGGTGGAGGCGGCCGGTTTGTTCCGCATGCTGCGGGTGCGGGCGATCGGTGGACTTGAGGTCGACCCGCCGACCGTGGTCGACATCGTCGAACGCCTTGCGCATGCCGACGCGTCGGCTGCGTGGACGGTGCTGATCGGTGCCACGGCGAACGCGTTCTTCGGCTGGCTCGATCCGGATGTGGCGCGGGAGATGCTCAAGGAGTGCCCAAGCGCCTCGTCCACGTGCGTGTTGGCGCCCGGCGGCGCGGCGGTACCCGACGGGCCGGACGGGTTCACCGTGCGTGGACGGTGGGGGTTCAACAGCGGGATCGTCCACTCCGCGTGGCGACAGGTCGGGGTCATCGTCCACGACGCCGACGGCCCTCGGACGGGCGAGTCCGGCGCGCCGGACATACGCATCGCCTTTGTCCCCGCATCCGAGGGTGAGGTGCGCGACACGTGGGAGGTGATGGGCCTGCGTGGCACCGGCAGCCACGATCTGGTCCTCGAGGGCGTGTCCGTGCCAGCCGGACGGATGATCACTATCGCGAGCGATAATCGGCACGACTGCGCCTACGCGCGGCTGCCGCTGTTCAGCCTCGTGCAGCTCGGGGTGATCGGATTCCCACTCGGGATAGCGCGCCGGGCGCTGGAGGAGTTCACCGCGCTGGCGCGAGAGAAAACGCGTGGCACCGGCGTGCGATGGTCGGTGGCCGAGAGCTCCCACGTGCAGGCCGAACTGGGCCGCGCCGAGGGCGAGCTGATGGCGGCGCGCGCGTTCGCCGACCAGGCGGTGCGCGCGCTGTGGGATGCCGTGCAGACAACGGGAGAGGCGCCGGTCGCGGTGCGGGCACAGGTCAGTATGGCCACCCAGCACGCGATGCGCGCCGCAGTGTCGGTGACCGACACCGTGTTTCACCACGCCGGCGGCGGCGCGATCTTCATCGATAGCCCGCTGCAGCGTTGCTTCCGTGATGTGCACACCGCAGCTCAGCACGTTTTCTACTCCGCCGAGGCCGATCAGCGGCTAGCCCGGCTGCGCCTCGGATTCGACGAGCCAACCACCATGATCTAAGGCACGGATCGGCGCATCGCGGCGCTGCCACACTCAGGCCCGGAGCGCGCGGGCTACTCTTTCAAGTATTTATCGACGAAGGATCCTGCGATATCTTTCGCCGCGCTACTGAGCTTCCGGAAGTTTGCCAGGGTGTTGAAGTCCGACCTAGGTCCGAATTTGGCATCGAAGTCGTTTCGGTACAGACCTTCCTCGTCGCCGTGGAAGTGGATAGAGATATCTTTCGATACGCTGATTTCGCCGCCCCTCCGCCATGCTCCACCACTCGTGTCGAATCTCGCCGCCGTCCGTTCCGCCAGCGAACCTTTAAGGTGAGCCGCCTTTGCGGCCTCCTCTTTGGCCTTCGCCGCCTTCTCGGCCTCCTCCTGCTTCCGCGCCAGACCGGCTCCCGCCTTGCCATCATTGGGTGTGAGGACAAAGGTGACGTGGAAATTGTCGGCCCGATCCGAGCCTTTCGAACGAGGAAAAACCGTGACGTGGGATTCGACCACGTCGTAGCCTCCACTACCGCCGCGGCGCGGCGTGAGCGATAACTCAGGAGTCCCCTTCATATAGAGCCAACCTGCCCCAAAACTGCCGGAGAAGAAGGGGTCGCCGCCCGAAGGAATCTTGAAACGCTGAATGGGCACCGGCGCCGATGCGGGTCTGGACGCGATGCCGGCGCGGCAATGCGGGGCTGGAGCCACGCGGTGCACCATCCCTGGATGCATACCGTGCTTTTCGGGCTGCATCGCTGCCGAAGTGAACGCGGCCCCCGATTGGCTGGCCTCCCGTTCGAACCGATCGGACGGATCACTGAGCGACAGTCCACCTGCGCTATGGGTACCCGTCACCGGCCCGCGCTGCTGCTGCACCACGTGGGTCAGCTCGTGCACGAGACGGTTCTGCCCGGCCGGGGAACGCGTGTCGTACATGCCCTGACCGAACACGACATGGACGCCACTCGTGTAGGCATGCGCCTGCACCGCTCGGGCTGATTCCGCCGCCGCGGCACCGGTATGCACCCGGACCTGGGAGAGATCGGCGCCGAGGAACGACTCGGCCCTGTTCTGGAATGACGGATCCAGCCGAGCGCCCCCGGACCGAAGCACCGACCGCACCTGCTCGCCCGCGGTGAGAACCGGCGTGTCCGCACTGGTGTCGGTGTAGTTCCGGGCGTGCCCCACGAGCCGCTGGACGTAGCGATTGCCGTGCTGGCGCTGCAACCGCAGCAGCAAATCACCCGATCGGCCCAGCCGACCACCGCTGAGCCGGCTCAGCCTCGCGGCCTGGGCTCGCGCGGGCAGAACGCCGACACCCACGTCGACCGAGGACAGTCCGTCGTGATGGACCGTGTCCGGCGTCGTGGTCTCAGAGCGCACAGACTTACAGCTGATTACCCGCCGCCCAGCGACGCCTTGCACCGCCGCGGCGGTAGTAGTGTCGAACTGACGAGTTGACATGGCGCGTTCACCCGGCGAGGAGACTGGGGGCCGGAGCCGCGTCGTGATGTGCCGGCGAAATGCTCGGTTCTGTTGATTCGGCGCCATTCTCCACAGACTCGGATTCCGCACCGAGCAGCTCCCGCAGCACCTGGATAGCACCGCTGATCCGCAACAAGGTCTGTTGGAGATCAGCCCGCTTGGTCTCCAGATCGGCAAGCATCTCCTGACCCGCCCGGTACTCGGCCTCCAGCTCGGCGACGCGCTTCTCCAGTTGCTCTTGCATACCAGCGATTCTCCTTGTCCGTCAGCTACGAGAAAGCACTCGCGCGTCCAACTCAAGATGGGTAGTGAATTCGCCAACGACCCTGATTGATGCGTCCCTTGGGTCGCCAGGTGAAAATACGCCGGCGATCGTCGTCGTAGGGTGCATAATCGGCGGCATAGGCGTATTCGTCCTGTTTGACGTTGTAAAGGTCGAACTCAAGAGTTCCAGCGGCCAGCTTTTGCAGGATGCCAAGCAGGTTTCCAGCGGCCAGCGTCTTCAAAGCGGACAGTTCGGCTTCGCCGATGGAGGTGTTTCCGATGCGCAGGGCTTTGGACGTAACCGTGTTCGCATAGATATCCGAGTACCCGTTGTTGTCCGGATGCCCGTCCTTGAAGTGAAACCCGCTGACCGCCGGGGCGGGACCGCCCTGCGCCTCGATACGATGCCAGAAGCGGTTATGGTGGTGGAACCTGATACTGGGAAACACTGCCGGTACGCGAGGTGAACCAGCGTCGATCTGAGCCAGCTCCAGGAAGATATGCGTCCCACCGGTGGTCTCCGTGCCCTCCCGGTACAGCGCCAGATGTTCTTTCGAAGAGCTGACGGAAAGCTTCCACGGAGGACCCGTCGTGCCGATACCGACGTTGCCTGCGGCGTTGATGCTCAGCCGGGTGGTGGCGTTGGTGGCGAAGCTCAGCGCATGGTCGGTCTTGGTGCCGACAATCATACCGGCAGGCGAGCCGAAGTGACCGCTGTCATGGACCATGACCCGGGAATCCACCTTCGCGGTCCGCACCGAGAGTTTGGCGTTGCCGGCACCCAGGAAATCGACGACCTTGTTCCAGTTCTCGGCGTTCTCCGGATCCGAGGTGCCGATACCGACCTGGCCGCCCGGCAGCACCGTAAAACGCCACCCCTTGTTGAAGAAACCGATCTGGTTAGCGGTGTGGCCGCCAACAAAACGATCCTCAGCGACCCACAGACCACCATCGTTGTTGTTGGACCGCAACCGCCCGTTGACCACCAGATCGATGTTCAACCCGCCCTGGCCGGTGACCTCAAGCTTCCCGCTCGCGGTGATGTTGCGTGCCGTGATGTCCGTGAGGTCAAGCTTCCCGGTCGCGGTGATATTACGGACCATAATGTCCGAGTAGTCGTTTCTGGTCGGATCGCCGGTCTTGAAATGCAATCCACTGGCCTGGCCCTCGATGCGGTGCCAGAATCGGTGATGGTGATGAAACCTGATACTGGGAAACACTTCCGGCACGCGAGGTGTACCGGTGTCGATCTGGGCAAGCTCCAAGAAGACATGCGAACCACCGGCGGTCTCGGTGCTCTCTCGATACAGCGCCAGATGTTCCTTCGAGGAGCTGACGGACAGCTTCCAGGGAGGAGCTGTCGTGCCGACACCTAGGGCGCCGGGGACGGACAGGCCGGCCTTGCTGGCCACTGTGGCGTCAACGGTGACCTCACCGTTGTCGGCCACTGCCAGGTGGGCGAGCAGAACCGTGGGGCCGTCCCAGGTGGAGGACGCGCCATCAGGGGCGACCGCGACCGCTCCGTCCGGTGCCAGCGCCACGATCTTGGGACTCTCGTCCCAGCGACGGGCACCCTCACCACCGGTCTGCGCCAGATCGGTCGGAGTCTCCTGATAGACGAGGCGCAGCTCGATGCCCTGTTTCTTGGCGAACTGACCGGACAACCGCAGATCCGTCTCGGTGGCCAGAACGAGCTGCCGACCGAGAGCGTCAACGGCAACTCCCTTGGTCACTGTGACCTGGTATGCCCCGCCCTTGAGCACCGTGAGACCCGAGACTACACCGGTGACACCGAACAGCTGACTCTGGCGGCGTTGGCGGTCGAGATGGTACTTCTGCTCATCGATGAAGTCCTGGTCCTGCAGGAACTGTCCGTCGAAGAAGCGGACGCGTTTGTTCACCACGTCAGGCTGGGTATAGTCCGCCATCGAGGTTCCTTCCGTTATCGGATTATACTATCGTCCCCAGCCAGGTGTTCTGGCCGAGGATGAGTAGCTCGGGTATGCCTTCTATACTTTCTACGTATTTCTTCAGCTGCTCGGAGACCAGCCGCATCTGCGGGCTCAGCACGTCCTGCCCGTTAACGGATCGCACTGTCGTCCGCAGCCAGGTGTTCTGGCCGAGGATGAGTAGCTCGGGTGGGCGTTCCACGTCTCTTTTCAGTTGCTCGGAGACCAGCCGCATCGTCGGGATCGCGACCTTCAGCGCATAGAATGTGTGCGCCGGTTTCTCCCGATCGATGATGGCCCGGGCGATCTCCTGGGTTCCGCGCAACGCGGCCGGGTTCGCGTCGCGTAGAGTAAGCCGGACCTGAAAGAAATGAGCGGGTTGGTCGAACTCGTCGAAGATGACCACATTTTGGCCCCAGGCCCGCAGATAGATCTCCAGCATGCGCTGCAAACCGGCGAGCGTCCCCCGCTGGCGATACAACGGCACGATCTCCCGGATGAATCCGCGTTTGGTCTGCACGTCCCAGTCGGCGCGCAGGCTCAACGCCACCCATCCGGCGAGCCAGGGCAGGAACTCCTCCGGCGTCGTCTGGGGATCCAGGTATTCGGGCACCCGGCCGATGGTCTGCTCGAGCCCTTCGACATCGTCGGCCCCGGCCAGCATGGCCTCGAAGGCCAGCAGGAACTGGCCCGCGAACGGGTGTTCCCGGAAAGCCGCGGGCAGATAGTCCAGGTACCGGCTCATCGGCGCGCTCATGAGACGGCCGCCCCGGACAGCGGGTGGGTCCGGCCGTAGCTGTCGTAGCCCATCAGGTCGAGCCGAGCGAGGCGGACCAGCTGGTGGACGTCCAATTCGATGCCGACCAGCTGCCCGTCCGAGTCCGAGATCGGGTTCGGGCCGGTGAGCCGGACTCCTTCCACGTAGTCGATGAGGTCGGCTCGCTCCAGCACGGCGTAGATCTCCGAGACGTACACGCTCTGCCCGAAGGGCCAACCGTCTCCCGCGGCTCCACCGTGCAGCGGATCGAAGAACGCCGCCAGCAAGTTCCGAGCTTGCTCGAGGGCATCGCTGGGCGGTGCGTCCTCGTGCAGAGCGAGATTGGCCGCGATCCCGACGTCGACGTAGCTCGGCCCGACCACGTGGTGGCGGGTGGTCAGAATGCGCCGGGGAGCCAGGAAACGGTACAGGGCAGTGGTCAATTCCTCGGTGGGCCGGGGGTAGGGGTCCTGCGCCGAGCCGGACTCCGTCAGCCGGACATCGGGCATGACGACCACGCTGACGTGCGCGGGAGCCGGGATCGAAGGATCGGCTGCGGTCAGATCCCGCCCGGGGATACATCGCACCCGGGCAAGGGCGGCCAGCCCGGCGGCCTCCGGGCTGCGCGGCCAGGTCTGGCGGATCAGGTACTCGTAGTCCTCGGGTGTGACGGCTCGATAGCGCTCGTGCAGGTCGCGCATGGTCTGACGGATGGCCTTGTCGAGATCGCCATCCGCGGGCGGGGACCACAGCGGGCCGTTGAGCAATCCCAGGAACTTGTGCGTGTTGGCCGCCGGGATCTGGTTGACCGAGAAAAGCAGCATCTCGGTCAGCCAGGCCAGCAGTTCGACGAGCACGATCCCCGGGTCACTGGGGTTGTGATCGGTCCACTCCGGACACAGGACGGGGAGAAGTGCCCGCGCTTCCTCGGTGAGATCGGCGAACGTCCGGTCGTCGAGATTCGGCAGGGGAATCGGCATGAGCTGATCCTCATCCTCGCAAGGTCACGGTGATCGCGTGCGGGCCGGAGTAGACCAGCGCCCGGCCGAGCCAGCCGAGCAGGTCCGAAGCCGAGGGCTGGGCCACCGCGCTGGCCAACGAGCGGCTGAGCACGGGTGCCAGCCGGGCGCCGAGTTCCTCGGACACCGGCACCTGTTCCACTTCGAGCGAGCGGACGTGGTCCACCCCCTCGACCCTCTCGGTCACCGCGAACAGGTCCGAGCGGTGCGGCTTGCGACCGAAAGCCCAGCCACTGCCGTCCGGCCCTCCGGTCAGCGGGTGCAGATAGTGCTCCAGAGCGGCCCGGACCCGGCTGAGGACGGGATCGGCCACCTCCGGTGAACGCGGCACCACTGTGGCAGTGACCGTCACCTGAATCCATTCAGGGCCGGCCACCCACAGCTCGGCGGTCGCGGGCAGGCGGGCCCGGAGATGGGCATAAACCTGGCGCAGCAGGCCCAGACTCGGAGCCGGGCGGGGCTCCGCGGAATCCGGAACCACGATCATCCCGACCCGTCCGGCTGCCGCCTCCAGGTGTGCCTTCCCGGCCTTGGGCGTCTCCGGGTCGAGCCAGAGATCGAACGGGTTGAGCTGGCCGGGCACCACCGCCCGGACCCGGGCCACATCGGCCGAGGAGGCGAATGCGATGTCCTCCAGATCCTGGGCGGTGACGGCCCGGTCACGGTGGCGCAGCAGCCGGGGGCCTCGGGCGTAGAGCCGCTCGATCGACTCCTGGGGAGAGCCACCCTGGGACCGCTCATGGTTGGTAACCGCGTCGATATACGGGACGGCGCTCTTCAGCGTCGCGATCGTCGCCTCGGTCCGGTTGCCCGCCGCGCCGCCGCCGGTGCGGTAGGTGATGCGGATGTTGTTCTGCCCGCGTGGCGCCGGACGCCCGGCCTGGCCGTCACCGAACCGGATCTCGCCGTTGACCGGATCGACGGTGTAGTGCCGGTCGAGCGGGCCGGACCGGTAGAAGTCCACGACGGGATGCCAGCGCACCCAGATCTCGTCGGGTTGTCCGAGCTCGTCCAGCGTGACGGTGACCGCGTCGGGCTCCAGCGCCGCCGCTTCCTCCGGAGCCGGGGGCTGCGTTTCGCGGATCACCAGCCGCTGGCCCGCCAGTACCGGGGTCTGCGCGGCCGTGAAGACCTGCCCAGGATCACCATTGCCGGACCCGAGGATCTCGTCATGGACGGTGCTGGCCTGTGTCGCCCAAGTCGTGTTAGGCAGCACCCGGCGCAGCCGCGGTGGAACGGCGAACGACCCCCGGCGCCAGCGCAACCGCAACCAGCACCAACGCTTCCCGAAACACTTCCGGGCGAGCAGATCCGCCGGTCCGACGAACTGCACCAGGCCGCGCTCGGCCAGCGCCTCGGTCTGGTCGAGCGCCGCGAGCGGTTGCCAGCCGGCCGGGCCGCTGTACTCCCACACCAGCTGAGGTCTGGTGGTGGGGTCGATCTCGGCGAGCTGGTCGGCGGCGACCTCCTCCGGGGCGGGTGGCTCGACCTGGAGATAGAGCGTCACCGGCCGGGGGTCGAACGGCTGGTCGAATCCGAGATACAGCGCGGGATCACGGTCGGCTCCCGGGGTGAAGGGCGTGAACGCCCCCCGATGAACCGAGTAGCTGAAATCGTTGAAGCTCACACAGGCCGAGGCGGGAACCAGAGCCGCCTGCTCCCGGTTCGGCTGCCACAACAGTGTCGCGACCACCGGCGGCGCGAATGTCGCGGCGACCGGCTCGTAGGCCCCGCCAGGATTCGGCGTGTAGCTACCGTCAGGGTTCTTCCGGTAATAGCCGTCGGGCTTCTCCCGATAACTGGCGGCCACGCCGTAATCGCCACTGACCAGCCGCACCCGCAGCCAGTGCTGTTCGGTGCCGTTGACCTGCGTAGGGGCGAATCCGGTTGGCAGGGTGATACGCAACGTAGCATCGCCGGTGAACGCATAGTCCTTGTTGTCCACGACCACCTGGCGCCATCCGGTGCCGTCCCAGGCCTCCCAGACGATTCTCGGTTTGCCGGCGGTGTGCACTTTCCGGACGGGACCATCGTCGGTGCCATTGGTCAGGGTCACGCTGAGCCCGATGGTGGCGCCGGGGTCGGCCAAAGTCTCCGGGCAGGCCAGGAAGAGGGTGTCGTTGAAACCAGGCTGCTCCCCGAAGGGGTAGAAGTCCTTGCTCACGTCCAGTGGGCTGCTGTTGGCAAAGGCGGCAGGGGGCGCCACCGGCTGCGGCGGCGTCTCCAGCTGGGCGGCGACCGCGGTGATGGTGGGCAGGTCCCAGCCGTAGCCCGCAGTCAGCGACGTGAACTGCGGCAACTTCGTGTACGACCCACCGCCGTCGGTGATCTCCACCCGTAGCCAGCGGCCGTAGCGGCCGCGGTAGAGCTCCTGGGGCCACTGCTGGGGTACCCGGAAGCTGATGGTGCCGTCGCGGGTCAGCGCCCAGGAATCGTCCCGCAAGCCGGCCTCGCTGGGGCCGACCTGATCGGCCCGCGAACTCGAGCGGCCCAATTCCTTCCACTCACCACGCACCTTGTAGGACCACACCAGCTGAATCGGAATGGCGGCGTTGCGCACCACTCCGGGACGGGCCAACGCGACATCGAAGCGCACGGTCGCCCCGCCCGCGGCGATCGTCTCGTCGGCGCTGAGATAGAACCACTTGACCTGGCTGGTCTCTCCGAACGGGAACAGCCCGGCCACCTCGTCCTGCGGCGCCCGATTACCGACCGCGACCGACTCGGGCGCCACCCCGGACTCCCCCAATGCCAACGGCATGTCCAGTTGCGCCCGCAGCCAACCGGCGGAGATGCCATTCACCTCGCGGGGAGGCAGTTGCGGCAACCCGGTGAACCGCACCCACCAGGCCCCGTCACCTGCTGTCTCGCTGGTGCTCGCGGGCTGCCACGCGGCGCCGTTCCAGTAGGTCCAGGAGATCGGCCAACTGTGGAGTTGGGCCTCGTGCGGTGTGCTGACCACGACCGTGACGTCCTTGTCCCCCGGATCGACCAGCATCGGATCACAGGCGACGAACAGCTGGTGCGGCATCGGCTGTTCGCCCACAAAGACCGGGAACGGGGTCGGATCCTCGCCCTTCGCCTGGGCGGTGCAGTCTCGGTAGCTGTCGTTCTCGGCATCCCCGACGACGACCGCCTCCAGCTGGGCGCGGGTGACCACCAGCGGGGCATCGGTCTCGAAAACGACCTCGTCCTGCTCCCCCGCCAAGGATTCGGCGGAGACTTGAGTACCGGCGGGGACCATGGCACCGGCCTGGCTGCGCTCGGCGATGCTGAAGGTCAGCGGAACCCGGGCGGGCAGCGGCGGCAACGGCTGAGTCCCGATCAGATTCAGGAAGGCGAGGTAATTGCGCTCCGGTGCGCGGTTGATCCGCTGGACCACCAGCTCGGCGAAGCGGGCGAAAATTCCGATCAGCGCCTGTCCGGCGTCGGGTCGTGCGGGATCCGGCCGCCAATCGCTATAGCGCTGCGCGAGCTCGGTGGCGCGCTTGAGAAGTTGGGGCCGGGTGCGCGGGTCGATCGGCGGCGGTGGGGCGGTCATGTCAGGTAGAAGGGGTAGACCAGGTTGAAGCGGCTGTTGGTCGACCGCACCTGGTAGTTGATCTCGATGAGTAGCCGGTTCGGCGCTGCGATGTCGAAACCGGCCATGCCGGGACCCCCAACGTCGAGATCTCCAGCGTCGGGAACGGCAGCGACGTCCAATACTTCGATACGTGGTTCCCAGTGGGTCAGGGCCTCGCGCACGGCCTCGCAGATCGAGTGGGTGGTGCCCGCGTCATGCACGTCGAACACGAAGTCGGAAATGCCACAGCCGAAGTCGGGGCGCATCACGCGTTCACCCCGCGCAGTACCGAGAATCATCCAAATCGACTGGCGGATCGCCTCATCGCCACTGGACGTCATCAACACGTGATGGTCATCGTCCAGGCGCACCGGAAAGGCCCAGCCGCTGCCGAGGAATCCCTGCTCCGTCATGACCGTCAACCGATCATCACGGTGCCGACCGCGACCACTGTTCCAGAGGGGAGGTCGGAGGGATCGTTGCAGGTCAAAGCGGTGTCACCGGCCCTGGCTGCCGGCTTGCCATTAATTTTGACGGTCGCGCTGCCGCGCTGAATGGTGGCCCTGTTGGTCGGCGGTTTCTGGAAGGTGGTGCCCGGCGCCGTCGGCACGTGCGCCGGAGTGTTGTTCGCGGTGCTACCCACCACCGCCGCCGGCTTTCCCATGATCTTGACGTCGGAGCTCAGTCCACCGTTGATCATTCCGACGTACGGATGCGGCAGCGGCGTCGGCACGGGCGGGGCCGGTGCGGCCGGAACCATGACGATATGGATGTCAGTGCCCACGACTCGGTCCCCCTGCTTCGCTGCGGGTTGTCCCATTTCCTCCCACCTCCTTAGTTGATATTGACGAGCTGGCCCTTGATGTTCAGTTGAGCATTCGACTTCACCGCCAGATTACTACTCGCTTCGATCTTCACATCCGCTTTCGAGGTGATCTCGACGCCCTTACCGCTCAGCACGAGCTTGCCGTTCGTGGATTGAATGATGATGTCCGCATCGGCACTGATCGTGATCTTATTATCTTTCGCGCTGATCACGATGCTGTTCTTGGTGCTCTTGTCAATTATCTCGATCTGCTCGGAACCCTTGGTGTCAGTCAGCCGGATCACGTGCCCGCTACGAGATTTGATCACGCGCACGTCGTTCTTACCGTCGCTGTTGGTCTCCGGGGGTTTGTCCTTACCGTTCCACAGTCCCCCCAGGACGTAGGGGAACTCCGGACTGCCGTGCTCGAAGGCCACCAGAACCTCGTCGTCGACCTCGGGTAGGAAGTAGGTACCCCGTCCGGGCCCGGCCATCGGCGCCGCGATCCGCGCCCAGTTGCTCTCGACCTCATCGGACATCCAGGGTAGCTTGAGTTTGACCCGGCCAAGGCCATCGGGATCCTTGTTGTTCGTGACGATCCCGATCGCCACCCCGTAGAAGCGTCCGTCCACCTCGGCGGAGGACATGAGCTGATCGAAGACATTCGTCATGCCGCGTTCCTCCGCACTTCGAGATGAGTCCGGTAGCCCTGATCCGGGCGCACCGTGTGAGTGACGGACGTCAGGTAGTAAGCACCGCTGAAGGTCTCGCCCGCCCCCTGAATATCGACCACTGTGCCGGCGTGCAACAAAGGGTGCCCAGCGCACTCCACCTCACCCTGGATATAGGTCAGCGCCATATCGTCGAACCGGCCCAGCGCCATCTGGTCAGCGCGTGCCTTGCTCGGCACCGGGACGTCCACGCTGGTGGCGCCCGCCTTGCCGAAAGCCCGATTCGTCCGCCGTGGCCCCGATGACTTGCCGCCCATAGTCGTCGATTCCTGGCCGGTTCTCGCCGTGCCGACGACCACCGCCTTCTTCATCGCATCCCAGCCCCGTACGGTCATCTCGCCCACCTGGGCCAACGAGCGCAACCGGGGTGTGAACTCCGTGATGTCCTCGCCGATCTGGAGGGTGACCGTGGCCCGGCCACCGTGTTGCGGTGGCTGAAAGTAGAGCACCTTGTCCCTGACGTAGGTCTCGTAACCGATCAGCTGCGCACGTTTCTGGATGAATTCGAGATCTGTCTGGTTATGCTGGACCACATAGTCCAGGATGGTTCGGGTGTCTTTCACCTGAGCCCGCAATCCAGCACCCCGCGCCACCTGGCTGACAATCGCGCTGTCCTTCATCCGGGAGAAGGTCTTGGTCTTGCGGTCACGGGCCAGGCGGTGCCGGTAGTCATAACCGCGGACGGTGAGCATCGGCGGCTCATCGGCCGTGAAGGTGGGCTCCAAGCTGGTGATCTCCCCTGTCATGACCTTGTGCAGGTCGTCGACGAAACCGACCGAGATCTGGACCTCGGTGCCGATCGCGAAAAGCGACGAGTCCGACCAGGAAACTTTGAGCTTTTCCTGATCCCAGTTGTAGAAGACCAGCGTGAACATGCTGAGCGCACTCAGATCGTCCAGGACGGTCACCGACTCGATGTCGGTCTGGGCCTCCAGCGGCAAGCGCGCACCGTTCATCCGGATATCCACGTCCGGCACCCTGGTGGGGGATGTCATACGCTCGCCCCCTACCGGCTCAACTTGGGAATGGTCAGCACCGTGCCCGGTTCCAGCTCGCGCGGGTTGACGATGCCGTTGGCGTGGGCAATGTGGCGCCACAGGCTCGGATCGCGGTACTCCTCGGCGGCCAGGCTGTGCAACGTGTCATGGCGGCGGACCACCCGGGTCTTCACCACATCGGCCGAATTCATCTCACGCGCCCGCACATCCGCCGGGGTCGGAGACTCGACGAAGCTGCAGGACACGGTGGCCCGCACCGGCGTTCCGTCAGCGAGGAACAGGGTGAACCGTTGATCCAGCTGGGTCAGCACGCCGGTGAAGATGTTCGTGAAGGCACCCCAGGAAAGCCGGCAGATCGGCGGGTGGTGCAGTTCTTTGTCCACCTCGGCGAGCTTGGCCACCCGCCTGGTGAGCTTGGTGACATCGGTCGAGTCGCCGGTCTGAAACGGGTTGAGCGGCTGCACGAACGAGGCGGCCCACTTCAGACCCGACACCTGTGACCTCGACTCGTAGGTATCGAAGAACAGCTCGATGGCCAGCGTCTCCGGCGCCACCGACAAGAACTCCTGCTCCATATCGGACCAGGTCCACCCACCGCCTTGGCTCGCGGCCTTCTTCTGCTGCCAACTGACCGATCTCGAGGTACTGATTTCGTGGGGATTGAACAGCGCCTCAATCGGCCCGTTCCTCTTGCAATCCTGCCCATCGTGGGTAATGCGCAATTTCTGCAGCCCCCCGCCACCCGGCCCGAGGCCGAGCAGTTCTGACGCCATACTCGCCTTGTTGAGGCCCATCACCGCACCGTCCGGCGTTCGGCCTCGATCGCCAGTCGCCGGACGAACCGGCGGTGCACGGCGTCCACGATGCGCTCGACATCCATCGGCGCGGCTGCCGGTCGCCGCGCCTGCACGCCACGGTCCTGCACGCCACGGTCCTGCACGCCACGATCCGCGCTTCGTGGTGCGCCCGCCGCCCGGCCCACCCCCGCAACATGACCTCCCGCTGATTCCTGCTGCTCGGCACTACCCGGACGGTTCCGGACAGCTCGGGCGGTCGCCGTCTCGAGATCAACCAGAAGTAACGGTTCTCCAGGCCGGACGTCGGAGTGGGCAACGGTCGCCACGGGGCGGGCGACGACGAGCGGCGTACCGCTGCGGTCAGCTCGCACCGAACGAGATGCGCCGCCGAGTCCGGCGGGGATGACCCCAGCAGGAAGGACCCGCTGCGAATCAGCCGGTGTTCGAGGCTGCTGCGGCCCCGGACCGGCTGGTCCCGGATCGATCGTTTCGGCGCCGGGCAGTCTGCGTCCGGGTGGATACAGCTCTCGCGCCAGCCGATCCAACGGCGGCGCTGCCACGTGCGGTCTGACGATCGACAACGCGGCCGACTCGGCAGTGGAGACAGCAGCGCGGGACACGGACGGCAGCGGAGGCGAATCCGGCACAACCTGGGCAGGTGCCGATCGCGCAGAACCGACCCGCAGCTGTGGGGAACCGATCGCCGCTCGTCCAGGGCCGATCACAACCTGGGCAGAATCGATTGTCGGCTGTCCGGGACCGACCACTATCTGTCGGGCATCGGTTGGCACAATTCCGGTATTGGGCGACCGGGAATCGGGTGACCCGGGTTCGGAAGTATGCCGATCCAGCGGTAACCGGCCCACCGACAGAGAATCGGAAGGCAAGGAAGGAGGCACAACAGGTACCACATTGTCAGTCGATGGCACATTGTCAGTCGATAGCACAGCGGTCTGAGTCGATGACACTGCATTGTCAGCCGGAGGCACCGCGATGGCTGCCGGTGAACCGGCAACGTCGCCCGGTGAGATCGTGGGAGTCGATCCCGACCCGGACTGCGCACGGGATGAATCCAGCTCAGAAGAGCGCTCTGGTACCCACTGCGTCGATCTGGCAGGACCAACCGCCGGCTGCGCCAGGCGGGCCGGCACGATCGGGCTGGACACTGCCGCGTTGAGCTGAGCGCCGCTGAAGCGAGAATCCGGAAGCGGTGGTGCCTGGCTGGGCAGCGCATACACGATCGGGACGGTCGCCCCGAGGTCCGAGGTCGAACCGGTGTGTCGCGACACCAGCTCGGCCAGTGGCAACCCGGTGACCATCCGCTGATGGCGGGCAAGCATGGCACAGGACGGACCGGGGTCGATGACACCCGGGCGATCGACGGGCTGCCACAGCCTGCGGACCAGAACCGGATCCACTGACTGCGCCACCTCCTCGGGCATCGTCGGCTCCTTACGCTGCATCGTCGGCTCCTACCCGGAGGCCATCTGCGCGGCGCCGTGCGCCAGCGCGGCGACCTGGCCGAGCAACGGTTTGGTCAGGCCCTGATGCGCCAGCTCCAGCGACTCGAAACCCACCTCGTCGCTGCTTGCGTTGAAGACCGGGCCGGTCCAGCGGGCCGGCAGCGCATTGTGAAAGTTCCACCACATGATCGGAATCTGCCGCCGATCGAGCAGCATGATGGTGCCGTTTTTGCGCTGAATGATGCCTCGAACCGTGTTGTCATACCAGTTCCACAGGGTACTGATCGCGGTCAGCCCGTGCCGTAGTACCAGGTTGGAATGATTTATCGATCCGGGTAGTTGATGTACGAAGCTGTTGACCCCGCCCTCCCGGTAGGATTCCATCTCGATCTGGCTCTCCAGACCGTTCACCTCGGTGAAGCCACCGACCAGCAGACCCTCGATCTCCACCGCGAAATTGAATGTCATGAACGGTTCCAACGGCCGGGCACCAGGCACCCAGTTACCCACTGCGGTGGGCGCCCAGCTCAATCCGAGAGGAACCCCGGTGGATATCATCGCCGCGCACCTCCGTGGTCATTGAGCCGTTGGTTGATACGAGCTATCTCGGCCACCCACCGCTGCCGTTCCCGGTGGTCCAGCTGCATGATCTCGTGATACGGCCAGTGAAAGTGATACGCCATGTACGCTACCTCCTCGTGCAGCCGGTCCGCGGGGTAGCGCGTCATCCCCCCAGGCCTGCGGTCTCCACTTCGAATGCGCCGCTACAATGCGGACAGTCGACCTGGAGCCGGGCATGCCCGTTGAGATTGATGCGCTGGTAGAAATCTTGAAGATAAGCCAGATCCGCAGAGTAGAGGTTCTCGATGACGTTGGTGTTGATGTAGTCCAGGCTACCGAGACGCGTGATCACCCGAGTGAGCAGGATGATGACCAGATAACCCGGATTGGCCCGCACCCGCGGATCCTTGATCGGCTCGATCTCGTCGAATGCCGTGGCCAGGCGCATGGTGCCGTCCCGGTGCACCGTCCCACCAGGCGCGATGAGCCCCTGGGGCAACGTGAACGGGAACTCCGTCCGGCGAGCTCCGACGTCATTGCCACCGCCACCGGCTACTTCCATTGATCGACCTCGATCCGTTCGCACGCGAGGGTGAGCTGCTCGATGGCCACCTCGTTGGAGGTGGCGTTGAGACTGGGACCGGTCCAGGTCTTCGGCCAGCACTCGAAAAGATTCCAGGTAATCCTGGGAGTACCCAGGTCGTCCAACAGTGTGATCGAGATGTTGTGCCGTTCCACGGTGCCCTTCATAGCCTTGGCACGCCACTCCCACAGTTTGTTGTCGTTGGTGAAGCCACGACTGAGTGTGATATCACCATAGGTGTTGAGACCCGGGATCTTGCGCGCACTCAGATTTTTGTCAGTACCTTCACGATACTCTCCTGCATCCTGACTGGTCTCCAGTCCGGAACATTCGCGGAAACCGGCCCGCGTGATACCGTCCAATTCTACGGAGAAATTATAACCAGCATACGGATCGAGCCTGGTTGCCATCGCTGAACCTCCTCATGTCCATGTCAGGCCGCGCTGACCGTCACTCCGTTCGCGCCGTGGATGGCGCGAACGATAATGAACTCGGCGGGCACGGTGGGCGCCACACCGATCTGTGTAACGACCATCCCGGCATCGATGACATCGCTGGGATTGGTCTCGTCATCACACTTGACGAAGAACGCCTCATCTGCGGTACGGCCCTTCAGCGCACCACGTTGAAACAGCCCGTCGAGATAGGCGGTGAGCTCGCGCATGATCCGCACCCAGAGCCGGACATCATTGGGCTCGTGCACCAGGCCCTCCATGAAACGCTCGATCCATCGGCTGATGGTCCCGACCAGACGGCGCGCATTCACGTCGCGCCAGGCCGGGTCAGTGCTGAGGGTGCGGGCCCCCCACACCCGGATCCCCCGGCCGGGTAGTGCACGCAGGCAGTTCACCGCCCCTTGATACGGCGCACCGATCTGAGTCCCATAAAGTTCGCCGACGCGCGGCCCGGGGAGATTGGCTTGCAGGTCCAGGACGCCCTCGACGACCTCGTTGGCCGGTGCCTTGTGCACGCCGACCTGTCGGTCGTTACGGGAGTAAATTCCTGCCAGATGGCCGCAGGGTGGCACGTCACGCAGGTGCCCATCACCACCGCGCACCCGCAGCCACGGGTAATAGACCGCCCCATAACCGCCTGCCTCTCCGGCCAACGCGTTGCGTTGCTTCATGACCACGGTGGAGTCCACCGTGGGCACGCCGTCGAGGATGGCGAACCGGTGACCTCGATCCCGGCAGTGGCCGAGGAGCATCTCCTGCACGCGGGTGACAGTCCGCATCTGGCCGCCGACTGGCCAGGTTCCGCCGACCATGATGTCGGGTGCACAGATCAGGTCGACATCGTCGAAGTCATCCAACGCCGCCAACCCGCGCGCCAGATCGTCAACGGCAGACCGGGTCCCTTCCACCCGCATGACGTAGCAGAGCAGCCCGTCATTCTCGAAGAAGCCTCGAACCGCTTCGAACAGGAAACCGTCGAAGTGCCCACCGAAGATGGACTCGAATTGCG
Organism: Pseudonocardiaceae bacterium; assembly: GCA_050700355.1. Lineage (GTDB taxonomy): Bacteria > Actinomycetota > Actinomycetes > Mycobacteriales > Pseudonocardiaceae. The sequence continues at coordinate 24,683 of JBOHHE010000460.1, read as the reverse complement.
GCCACAGCGTCAGCCGCTGCGGCGCGTGCGGCCCCTTGACGGCCCGGCCGAGGAAGGCGGGCACGCCGGTGAGGAAGCTCGGCGCAGGCACCGGGAACACGTCCTGGAAGTACGCCCCCGGCGTGGGGTAATCGGTCACGATTCCGCCCTGGTCAATATTACTGTCCGATCGCTATCACTTCGACGGGCCGGACCACTGGCTGATTCGGAAGATGACGAACTCGGCGGGTTTCACCACCGCGACGCCGATCTCGGTGATCACCTGCCCGAGGTCCCGGACCTCCTCGGGGTTGGTGGTCTCGTCGCAGCGCACGTAGAACGCCTGCTCGGGGGTGGCACCGAGCAATGCCCCGGAGGCCCACACCGTAGTGAGAAAGGCAGTGATGTTGCGCCGGATCTTGGACCACAGCTCCGGCGCGTTGGGCTCGAAGACCACCCATTGAGTGCCCTCGTCGATCGACTCACGCAGGAAGTTGAACAATCGGCGGATATTGATATAGCGCCACGCCGCATCGGTGGCGAGCGTGCGCGCACCCCAGATTGTGATGTTGCCGTCAAATTTGCGGATGACGTTGATGCCATCCTGGTTGAGGGGTCCCTGACTCTGCCTGCTGACCAGGGTCTGCACCCCGAGCGCGCTGCGGATCACCTCATTGGCCGGGGCTTTGTGCACACCGCGCTCGGTGTCGACCCGGGCGAAGACCCCAGCGATGTGGCCGCTCGGCGGCAGATACACCGGATTCCCTTCGGCGTCCTTCTCGCCCACGTCGATCCACGGGTAGTAGATCGCCCCATAGCCGTCGCGGCTGCCACGAAGGCCGCCCTGGATCGAGGCCTTGTCCAAGGTGGTCGTCTGTTGACCATCCAGGATCGCGAACCGGTCCTGGGTATTCTCGCAGTGACTGAGCACAGCCTCCTGCACCCCGACGCCGACCATGCCGGGGATCGCCACCAGGGCTATCTCATCGATCGGGATAAAGGTGTCCAGAGCAGCCTTGAACTGATCGTCATCGGCACCCGGTAGAACCCGGGTGACCCAGCAGAGACCACCGCCGTTGTTGAAGAAGCCGTATACCGCATGGGCGAGCGTGCGATTGCCTTCCTGGATATCGCCGAAGTACTTCTTGAACTGCTCCCAGCCATCGATTAACTGGGGTTTGTCGGCGGCGGCCACCGGATAGTGATCCGCGGGCTCAGCGGTGCCATCGGGCTTCACCCCGGTACGGCCGGGCATGAGCGGCGTTGTGACATTGTCGGCGACCTCACCGATGAAACCCGCGGTACTGGTTCCGACGCCGGCGATCGGTTTGATCGCCGAAGGCACCTCTTCGACGTACACACCTGGCGCAAGGTATTGCGGCATCGCTGGTGTTCCTCCTCGTCACGGCGGGATCGCCGGCTACGCGCCGCCGACACCCAGGCTGACCTTGATGATCTTTTCTGTCACCTCGGGCCCGGCATCCTCGGGATCGAAGACGTCGATGCTGAGGGTGATGCCGTAGTGCAGGGTGGCCTTGGGTCGCCCTCCCATGGCCTGCCAGAACTCGCCGAGGCTCTGTAGCTGGTTCTCGGCCATAATCCTGGCCGGTACCGGCGGTTCCTGGCCGATCAGCTCACCACGCAGGTAGGTCTCCGGAATGCGCCGGTGACGTAACAGCACCTTGAGTACCTCACCGAGCAGGCGGTGCTCATCCTGCGCCGGGTTGGGTGCGCTCTCACTCGGCCAGGCGGTGATCAGATAGGAGCAGTCGACCCGAGCCGGTGGGCGCTTGCGGGTGATCATCCCGCTCGGCTGGCGCTCGGTCTCCCACTGGTTGGTGCGCAGCTCCAGGTTCTCCCGCACGTCATAGAGGAAGAAGGCGATCGCCGGCAGCGCGACACTGGACGGCGGGAACTGGTCATCCGGCCCGGCGAAGCTGATCGCGACATTACGCAAGGACAGCTCACCTTGCACGAGCGCCGCCAAGGTGGCGTCCAGATCATGGAACATGATCTGCCCGTTTCGCTCCCATCGGCTCCCGCACTTGCGCAGGTATACCCGGCGGGGATCGCCGGCATGTCTTCGAGTGCGTCTGCCGTCGCGCCTCGGCAGGAGGCAGGCGGGGAGGTGTCCACAGCGTCGGACCGGTACGTGCCGGTCGAGCGCGGGCACTTCCCCGCAGGCAGTGGGCCCGGTGGTCTGATCATGGCCCGATCGGCACCAAGGACGACTACCTCACTTATCGAGCTGCCGCAGGTCCTTGTGCGACGTGATACATGGCTTGCCTGACCGACCTCGAAGGTAACCAAGGCGGTATAGATCGAACTCGTCTTCGGGATCCGTCTTTTTCATCGGCTGATCGTAGATATATTGCGGTAGGGTAAGGCCGTGCGTCTTGACCCGTTCGGCATCATCCGTATGACCAACTTTACCGTGTTCACCCATGCCTTCTTTCCAGCCCTTCACAAATAGCCGAGAGCCATTGAATCCTTCCTTGAAATTAGGATTGACGGAGTCCGAGGGATCGGCTTTACCGATGTCCTCCTCCTTGAGTCCGAAGTTGAAACCGGTCCGATATTTGCCTCCCTCGAATTGCTCCCTCGCCAGCTTGAACATATTTTTATGGCCCGCAAGATCTGTTGCGGAATCGATGGTGGTACTACCCGTTCCCGACCCGGTCTTATTACCGCTGTCGTGTGACTCTATGGTCACGATCCATTCGGGTTTGAGTTGCGATAAGAAGAGCTCCCGGGCATGTATGGAGCTTTCTTTATAAGGATACCTCGACATTTTCTCGCCGGGCAGCGGTATTCGCTCGCGCCTGTTATCATAATCTGAATCGTCGATCACTCCACGATGGGAGTAATGGTTGACAAGCAGGGTCCCGGGCGCCGCCGGGACCCTGGACAGATCCACCTTCAAACGGAACCCACGATTTGTACGGAAATTCTCCCCCGTATTCACATAGGTAGCGTTCACTTTAGGCGTCGCAGTAAGGCTGACACCGCGCTGTTGCGGTCCGCTGCCGAGCTTCTGATGCGCAACCGCCATCTGTTCGACGGTGAGTTTACCAGACGCTGATCCCTCTGGCCGCACTATGTCCACGGCCTCGTCCCGATGTTCGTATATATCAGGGCTGGGGTCACCGGCGGCGCGCATGTAGGACTGGAATCGTCCCTCCATGTTGTGGGTCATGAAGAACTCCATCATCTGATAATAATTCTTCTCCACATAGGCGTAACGACGTGTCTCGACACCGCGACTGTCTTTCACGTACTCCTTGGGCACAGTCGGATCATTGAAGCCCGTCTCAACCCCCCTCTTTGAATAGATTTCCCGCGCAACACCGTCAGCCCCCACATCAGTTTTCTTCTTAAATGCCGCTTCGCCTCGCTTGAGCGTGGCGATGGTGAACCAAGCTGCCCCCTTTTTCGATTCCGTTCTGTATTTGATCTCTTCGCCTTCCAGCTTGAGCAGGCCGCGGCTGAGCTTATTGATGGCGCCCTTCAACATCGCCTCGGACTGCCCGGCACTTTTCGTCAGCTGTCCTGCGTAATACACCGAAAAGCCGTATTTCGTTTTGACGGCAGGCATCTCCGGAAATGCCACATCGACATGCTGGGGATATTTTGTGGGATCGGCCTTCTGGTCGGCTACATATTTTTCACGCTCCTTCGACCTTGCCCGCCTATCGATCATCTCCTTGGCGGCATCTTCTATGTTGACCTTCATACCTCCTATTTTTTCATCGTGCCACGATTTCCTTGCCTGTGCCCAAATGTCTTGCAGGAGCTTCTGTCCGTCCGCTATCACTTTGTCAGTCTCTGCGGGGACGAAATCGAAACCTACTTTCTCGCCTCCGACGCGCTGGATCACTGCTGGAGCTACGTCTGTTATGGGTATGCCTGGGTGGCCTGTCCGCACACCGCCACTCTGTTGCACCACATGCGCCAATTCGTGGGCAAGCAACTCTTGTCCCGTGCAACTTTCCAGATCTTGATCCTCCCGCCGGAGGAAGATATCCCGCCCGATGGTGAAGGCCCGAGCCTGCAGCGATTGGCCAAGCCGATCCGATCGGGGGTCCGTGTGAATCCTGACGCTACTGAAATCAGCTCCGAAGGCCTGTTCCATCGGTTCCCGCACGCCGTGGGGAAGCGGCTGACCGCGCCCACGCGCGTGTCGGATCGACTGCTGAACCTCTGCATTAATTGGCCCGCCGGCGCTGCTCGGAGAATGGTGGACGGCGGATTGGAGCGGTGCGCGTACGGCGCCACTTCCGTCCGCCGTTCGTCCTTGGCCCGTCCATCGCACCACCTCACGCGCCACGCGATCGGCCTCGCGCTCATAGCGATCACCGGCTGGGCCGAGCATCAGTTTGGCCTGGATCACCGGGGCGGTCGCTTGATTCGCCCGCGGTGGAGCGTGGCCGAGAACCTGCTGCACGTAGCGGTTCCCGCGCAGGCGCTGCAGCTGAAGTAGCGCGTGGTTCGCCAGCTCACACGGCGCGGTCTCGGAGATCGGTATGCGGTGCGCGAAGCGCGGCTGAGTTGTCGTCTGACTGGCTGTATCGAACTGGCGGGTGGGCATCGTCAGCGTCCTCATCCATTCACGGGGCGTTGTTGTCGAGATCTCCTGCCGTCAGCACCTTGCCCATCTTGTGGTACTCGCGTTGTGTCGCCCGCCGAAGGTGGGCCATGGTGACCGTGCCACCGTCGGCGGCGGCCAGAAATGCGCCGGAGACCGCGATGTTGCGAATGTTGCCGCCCGACAGATCGATCTGCCGGGCGAGCAGCCCCAAGTCGAGGTCGGCCTCCCGGGGGGCTTCGGCGGGCCAGATCTGGGTCCAGATGCGCAGACGGTCCTCGACATCAGGAACCGGGAAATCAATGGTGACGTGCAGGCGACGGATGAATGCCTCGTCCATGTTCTTGCGCAGGTTGGTGGCCAGGATAACCACCCCCTCATGCTCCTCCATCTTCTGCAGTAGGTAACTGATCTCCAGATTGGCGTAGCGGTCATGCGCGTCGCGGACCTGGGTGCGCTTACCGAACAGCGCGTCAGCCTCGTCGAAGAACAGGATGGCGTTGCTGCTCGCCGCCTCGGCGAAGATCCGGGCCAGGTTCTTCTCGGTCTCACCGATGAACTTGCTCACCACGGTGGAAAGATCGATCTTGTAGAGATCCAGGCCGAGGTCGTTGGCCAGGACGTCGGCAGCCATGGTCTTGCCGGTGCCGGGCGGGCCGGCGAACAGCACGCAGAGCCCTCGCCCGCCGGCCACCTTGCGCTGAAAACCCCAATCCTCGTAGACCATGGCGCGGTAGCGGACCTGGTTGGAGATCTCCCGTAGCTGCTCCATCCGGTCGGCGGGTAGCACGATGTCATCCCAGGTGTAGTGCGGGGTGATGTGCTGGGCCAGCGCGGCCAGCTTACGGTTGGACTGCAAGCGGCACGCGGTAGTCAGGTCGTCCTGGGTCACTGCGGGCGCGCCGGGGGCCCGGGCAACAGCACGGTGGCGCGCGGTCGCCGCGGCGGCGCGGATCTGGCCACCGCTCAAGCGAAACTTGCCTGCCAGGGTGCCCAGATCCAGCTCGCTGCCCCCCAGCCCGTCGAGCGCGGTGTTCCACAGCTGGACACGTTCGGCGTAACCCGGCGTCGGGAACTCCAGCCGGACGAAGGACATGGCATCCGGCGCATCGGCCGGTTCCCATATCGTGTCCCCGCCCAGGAATGCCGGCCTGGGATAGGCCGCCAGCGTGGCAAGCAACAGCGTCATCTGCTGCTCGTCAGCCAGCAGAACATCGACATTTTCCCAGTACATGACCGCCGCACCGAGCAGCCTTGCCTCGCGGTCGATGAGGCCGACCAGAGTGACGAATTCCTCGGCTGGACAGTTGAGCAGCCGTTGCGTGTTCACGACCAGCAGCACAACGCCCCAGTACTGACAGCATGCCACCGCCGCAGCCTGCTTGCCGACGCCATGAGGACCTTGGCAGTACAGAACGAGATCGTCGCCGGCATGCTCGGCGAGCTGGGCCAGCCGCGTGCTGAACTGCGCCGGAAAAACCAGATCGTCGAAGGAATTCTCAGGCACGACGATCCGGACGAACCTCCGCAGCCGGTCGTCCGGCTGGTCGTCCTCCAGCAGGAATCGGACGACCCGCGGGTCCAGCCGAACGTTCTTACCCAGCAGGGAGCACGGAACGGAATCCTCGGTAAGCGCCACGAGGTGGTGCCGAATAAGTGGTGCCTGCGGGGTGAACCGGGTCCGCGCGGCCAACTTCGACTCGAGATCGGCGCAGCGCAGGGTAAGGATCAGATCGACCGTCGGTGCCCGCCGCGTGATGTCGTCGTGCAGATAGCCATAAAGGCGTTCATAACGTCGATCGATTTCGGGGGCCAGACACATCACGACGACGTCCACGTCGAACGATGCCAGCTCGAACAACTCGGCCAGGGCCAGCAGTCTCAGGTACACCCCCTCGCGCACGCTGCCTGCCACCCGTTCGGCGATCTCGGCGCCCAGCTGTTCCCACTGCTCGACAGCGTTCTCCGGAACCTCGATGGCGGGCTGAGCAACGACCCAGGCGGGAAACCCGACCGGTTTGTCCAGTAACGCATCAACCTCGGCATCAGGAATATAGAAGGCGGACAATCCCTCATCGGGTGCGCCGTTGGACTGCCGTAGTCGCCAGACCTGAATGCGCAGCAGCAGATCAAGGCGGGCCAGTTCGGCCAGCACATGCTGCAGCGAGGTGGAGTAGCCTTCACCGTCCGCCATGACGTGCTCTCACCTCGTCCCGATGTCTCATGGACTATCTTCGGTACCACCTATGCCCAGCAGCCCGCTATTCTTTTCCGACAAACCGCCCGGAATGGTTCGAGTATGCCCCCAACGCATATCACCACCCTGGAGAACGGATTCTTGCAGTGCGTACAGACTGGCTTGGATCTGATCGAGTCGTAAGTGTAGGCCCGCAATGGCTGCGATTTCCGACCGCTCGGATTTGGGCGGCCCGACCATCGACGGTCCGATGGACAGCGGCATCGGAGTATCCGGAACCCGGTCGGCGCAGATCTGATCATACAGGGCGACGGTGCCCGCAGAGGGCTGGATTCCGAACTCCCGAGCCATGACGGAGGTACAACGCTCGTACTGGCGTATGGCGGAGGTCCGGTCCCCCGCCCGGTAGTACAGACGCATCAGCTGACGATGGGTACATTCCCGGGCCGGGTCGTAACGCAGTACGACCTGTCCGAGGCTCAGCCCCTTCGCGTAGACTCGCTGCGTCTCACAATAACACATCAATTGATCTAGCATTGCTAAATAAGCGAGGAGCAACCGATCCCGCTCGTAGCCGCACCAATCATGATATCGGGTGGCCATCAGGTCTCCACGATAGAGCTCCAAAGCGGATTCCACGCTTTGCGCCTGACTCTGCGTGAGGCTGTGGCCAGATATATCGCGAACAGCAGTATAGGATCGTTCGAACGCATTCACGTCCAGCCACCATGATGCATGAGGATTGATACGGACCCAGTCGGGCTCTACGATGAGCAGCTCGGTTTCCGTGCGGTGGCTATCCGGCCGACATTGGACTGTCGCGTTGAGCCGCCACAAGGCCTGACGTAGATACCCCTTAGCGGAAGCGGATCTTCCCCCGGGCCACAACACCTCTGACAGGGCCTCACGGGTGTGTGGACGATCACGGTGAATGAGTAGATAACAGAACAGCTCGAGAGCCTTACCTGACGGAAAAGGGATGGATCGACCCTCCTGCTGGACCGATACGTCGCCGAATAACCTCACCTGGAGCTCATCCACCGGACGGCTCCCCGATGCACCGCCGGGTGTGCTGGTCGAGCACAGGTGGACCTACCGCCACGTCCCGCCCCTTCCCGGTGTTGCCGATGCTGCGGGGACACCGCACCCATCCACAACCGGACGCCGGTGGTGATGCTGTGTAGGTGACCTAGGGCAGGTTAATCCTTCGGTGCAGCACCTGGCCAGGGGTCACAGCAACAATCGGTAACGATTCACATGCCTCCTGGCGGCTAGGCGCAAGCCGGCAGAACGGTTCAGCTCGAGGACGGGGCCCCTGCGGGACGAGCCCGCCCGCCATGCGGCAGGCTACCCGCGGCCCCAGGGAGGATCTCCGACATGAGCGAACCAGTGCTGCCGAAGGTGTCGGTGATCGTGGTCAACTACCGCAGCGCCGAGGACACCGTGACCTGCCTTCGCGCGCTGCGCGACGAGCTGGACTGGCCCGCCGATCGGCTTGAGCTGATCTGCGTGGACAATGCCTCGGGCGACGGCAGCGCCGACCGGATCGCCGCAGCCGTCGAACAGGCCAAGCTGATTCGTTCAGCCACCAACACCGGATTCGCCGGCGGCTGCAATCTGGGCGTCAGGAAGGCCACCGGTGCTGTCGTCGCATTCCTTAACAGCGATGCCCGCCCGCACCGGAACTGGGTGCGCGCCGCCGTCAGCGTACTGCACACCGAAAAGAACGTCGCCGCAGTGGCCAGCAAGGTGCTGGACTGGGAAGGCGAGCGCATCGACTTCGTGGACGCCGGCCTGACCTGGTACGGAATGGGGTACAAACCGCAGGCAGGCGCACTCGACGACGGCTCGCACGAAACTCCCCGCGACGTGCTATTCGGCACCGGGGCCGCATTGCTGGTCCGCAAGGAGGTCTTCAAGCAGGTCGGCGGCTTCGACGAGCGGTTCTTCATGTTCTATGAGGACGTCGACCTCGGCTGGCGGCTCAACCTGCGGGGATATCGAGTGCGCTACGAACCCGCTTCGATCGCCTACCACCGCCACCACGCCTCCCTGCGTGGCGCCGACCCGGCCCGCGAGATCTACCTGCTGGAACGCAACGCACTGGCCACGCTGTACAAGAACGCCTCCGATCAGACGCTGGCCACCGTGCTGCCCGGTGCGCTCGCGCTGGCCGTGCGCCGGGCCACCGCCCGTGGCGACTGTGACCCCACCGAACTGGAGCTGACCCGCCGCACCACGGACGATGAAACGGGAATCGCCGGCACGATGGCTGTGCCCCGAGTGACCATGGCGGCGGTCTACGCCATCGACCGGTTCGTGGAGATGCTGCCCTCGCTGGCCATATCGCGTCGCACCGAGCAGGCCGCCCGGGTCCGCACCGACGCCGACCTGCGACCCCTGATGCGCAACGCGCTGGAGCCCGCCTTCGCGCTGGCCCCCTACCTGCGGGCACATGATGTGCTGGTCGAGATGCTGGGTGTGACAGAGGTGTATGCGGCCCGCAGACGGATCCTGGTGATCACCCCCGATGCGGTGTCACAGCGGATGGCCGGACCGGCGATCCGGGCCTGGAACATCGCCCAGGTACTCGCCGGAGAACACGACGTGCGGCTGATCTGCCTCAACCAGTATTGCGAGCCCCCCGCTGCCGAGTTCGAGGTGCGGCAGGTACCTGTCCGCGAGATCGGCTCCGAGCTGGACTGGGCACAGGTGATAGTGCTGCAGGGCGACGTGCTGGAGCAGGTGCCCGCGCTGAAGACGTCGAATCATATTGTCGTGGCCGACATCTACGACCCGATGCACCTCGAACAGCTCGAGCAGGGACGCGACCTCGACGACCGGGAACGCGTGAAGGTGGTCAACGGCGCCACCGAAGTGTTGTCGAACCAGCTGCGCCGCGGCGACTTCTTCGTGTGCGCCTCGCAGCGCCAGCAACACTTCTGGCTCGGGCATCTGGCCGCGATCGGGCGGCTGTCACCCACCATGTATGACGCCGACCCCACCACCCGCTCGCTGCTGGCCGTCGCCCCCTTCGGGCTGCCGGCAAAGCCGCCGCAGCGCACCGGCCCCGGCCTGCGCGACACGCTGGGCTTCGGTTCCCGAGAGAAAGTGGTGCTCTGGGCGGGCGGGGTCTACTCGTGGTTCGACCCGCTGACGTTGCTGCATGCCGTGCACGCCCTGCGCGCCGAGCACAACGACCTGCGGCTGGTGTTCCTCGGTATGCGTCACCCGAACCCCGATGTGCCCGAGATGGGCATGGCCGGGCAGACCCGCCGGCTCGCCGACACCCTCGAGCTCACCGGTACGCACGTGTTCTTCAACGAGACCTGGGTGCCCTACGCCGACCGGCAGAACTGGCTGCTCGACGCGGACATCGGGGTGACGACCCACCTGGAGCACATCGAGACCACCTTCGCCTTCCGCACCCGAGTGCTGGACTACCTGTGGGCCGGGCTGCCGATCGTCACCACCGACGGCGACTCCTTCGCCGAGCTGGTCCACACCGAGGAACTCGGCCTGGTGGTGCCCGCTCAGGATCCCGCCGCGCTGGCCGCGGCGCTGGCGCGGACGCTCTACGACGACGAGTTCGCCGCAGGCTGCCGGGAGCGGATCGCGGCGGTGGCCCAGCGCTACACCTGGGAGGCCGCCCTCGCCCCGCTGACCGAGTTCTGCCGGAACCCACGCCCAGCCGCCGACCGGCTGCTCAGTGCCCCGCTCCCCAAGCCCGATCGGCTCGGCGTGGCAGCGGCAGTGCGCCGCGACGCCACCCTGATCCGCTCCTACCTCTCCGCCGGTGGACCAACTGAGGTGGCCCGACGAGCCATGGGCCGGCTACGCAAGTTGACCGGCCGACGCTGATGCCGACCGCTCACGGTCAACGCCCCGCGCGGCTGTTGCGCCATGAATGCTGAATTTCCCTGTTTCTCCTCGACGAGGTCTGCCGAGTCGATCGAGATGAGGACTGTGGGATCGTGCTATGAGCGGCGTGGATTGGATCGGTGTCGGGTGGGTTGAGTCCTGCGCGCACGAGGCCGATGACGTGATAGCCACTCTCGTGAGTCGGTCGGCTGGTCGGCCTCGCTCCATACTGTCCATGGACAAGGTTCCCGCACGTACGGGAACCATGCGCTTCGCCACTGGCAGGTCGTGTCCGGTGCCACCTGGTTCCGCCACGGCAAAGGTTCCGGATCCAGCGGCCAGGAAGGCGGAACATAGGTCGGCCCCATACCAGAACCACGCCGTCATCGGGCACGACGCACGTGGTGCCGCTCGGTAGGAGAACGTCTCGTCAGCCGAACCGCTGCCGCACACATTGCCGCTCCGTTCACCCGACATCAATCAGGTCGACCTACTTCGTACTGTGACAGACTGCCACGATCAAGATGTCGTGAGAGCCGGTCCGCGAGCTACTCCGGTACGAACATCTGCCTGCGTCGCCGGTCAGCGCCAACAGGTTGTGGGCGAAGGTTGGGTTCCCACCGCAGGGTGTCGACGGCTCGGACACTGAAGCTGGGGGTTATCTACCCTTGGGAGGTGCGTAAACGTCAGTCGGAGCAGGCTCAACGGTCAGACCAACGCCGTGGTTCACACGGCAACTCACCTCATCGGGTGAATCGCGGATCTGAGCAGCGGAGTAAGCCAGAGCGTAGCGGAGGTAAGCAGTCGACGCCGGACCAGTCGGGACGCCCAGGGGTGACCCGAATGTTCGCGACTTGCATGCCAGGACTAGCACTGTTGGTGAGCCGGGAACTCGCCAGCTTGCCGGGCATCACAGTGACAGACTCAGGCTTCGATGGCCGGGCTGACTTCGTCCTCTTCGAAGCTGACCGTGGCCGCAGGCATGCCGCGTTGTCGTTGCGGACAACGGACGACGTCTTTATCGAGGTCGGGCGAACGCTTCGTTCGGACGGTGACAACGCGCGCTGGATTTCTGGCAGGATATGGCGACCAGAACGGGTGCAGCGTGCCTTGTCGGTCTGGGCAGAGGAAGTACGGCCACTCGCGTCCTCGATGACCTTCCGTGTGATCGCACGGGTGTTGGATGAGCGAACTTTCTTGCGCACCGAGCTGCGCAATCAGATGAGCCAGATGGTCCGAAGCGACAAGCCCAAGTGGAAGTTCGGCGATCCAGCGCAGATGGAAGTGTGGGTCAGTGAATACCAGCCTGGGCGGTTGGTGGCCGGCTTGCGGCTCACGGACGTCCGGATGCGTCAGCACGACGGCCGTGAAGTCGAGCGGCAGGGAGCGCTCCGGCCGACTGTCGCCGCGGCCATGGTCGGTTTGGCGGGTGAGCCGTCTGGTCTTCTTCTCGATCCGTGCTGCGGCTCGGGAACAATCCTTGCCGAAGCGCTCGCGAAAGGATGGGAGGCGGAAGGAGTAGATAACGATCCCTCTGCTGTCGAGATCGCGCGGAGAAATGTTCCGGCAGCTTCAGTTCACCTCGGTGACGCCACGAAACTCGACCGCGAGGAGTCGTCGGTCTCCGCTTGCGTCTCGAACCTTCCGTTTGGCCAGCAGTTCACTGTCCAAGGGGATATGACCGAATGGCTTCGCGCCGTGCTCGGTAAGATGGCTCGAGTCACGATATCTGGTGGATGGGTGGTTTTGCTCGCGCCCACGATTCCCCGAAGCGTCGTGCCCGATTCGCTGCGGATGCGGGACAAGTACCCGCTGTGGCTCCTGGGAACTAAGACGACCATCTGGACGTTCGAGCGGGCCTGACCCCAGTCACGGGATGTTCGCGGGTTTGGAGGCACGCGGATCGTCAGCAATCGCGTAGCTCATAGCGCGCCGCGCGGCCTACAACCAACCATATTTGGGGTCAAAGAATCGCGCCCGGACCGCGTCAGATAAGGCTGGCCTGTTTGATTAGCTGACGCGGACATGATGGCCGCGACATGAGTTGTGAACACCGAGCGGCATGCCTTCGCGATGCCACCACCGATCAGGCTTCTCCGAGAAGCATGCCACAGCGTGTTGTGGCACGAACAGCGCGCTGGGATCATCCTTGATCGCACGCATGAGCCGTAGCGCTGTGTGCGGGTCCTGAGTTCCCGCCAGATACATGAGTTTGAGCGGTCGTGTCATTCGATAGCCGCCATCCGGCTGGTCGTGGTGGCGCTCATTGATTCCAGAAGCGCCAGCATGGTCTTTCCTGGGGCCGGGTCACGATTGGCGATGTACGTCTCGTAGGCACGGTGGCCCATCGCCTCCCAATCGTCACGACCCTCCCAGACTCGTTCCAGGGCGGCGGCCAGCGCGCGAGGGCGATCGCCCTCGGCCACGTACCCGTTGACGCCATCGGTGATCAGTCGCACGTTGTCCCCGACGTCGGTCACCACGCACGGGCGAGCGCAGTACATCGCCTCCATGATCGCAATCGGCATGCTCTCCTCCCGCGACGGCATCACAAGCAGGTGGTTATCCGCCCAGACTTGTCGCATGTCGGTTCGGAACCCGGTGAGTGTCAGCCTGTCCGCGAGCCCGTAGAAGGTAGCCAGTTCCGCGAGATAGTGATCCGCCAAGCCTCTGCCCACGAAGTTCAGCGCCCAGTCGCGACTCTTCCAGAGCGGGTCGGACAGCACCTCCAGTAGCAGGTCATGCCCCTTCTGAACTGGACTCAGCCGAGCAACACAGGCCATTGTCGGCACGACCAGATCGGGCCACGCAACCGGCCCGGTCAGGTCACGCCGAATGGGGCTCGGGATCACCGTGCCGTGCTCAAGCCCGGCAGCCAGGATGCGCTCCAAGGTCTTCAGGCTTCTGTGCGCGGGGACCACCACGGCACCGAGACGCCCGATGACCCGGCACGCACGCGCGCGGAGGGCATCCGGCAGCAGGTCGTGTTCGCGGATGAGCTGGATGGTGACCGCAGCCGGTATTCCGGCATTCTCGATGAAGCTGACGAGGGCGTCGTCGAGCAGGTCGCGCACCGAGCCACCCACGCTGACGAACAGGATGTCGGCGCGCGACGCGACGGACGCCAGAGTCGCAGGGACCATCTCGGCACGCACCTGGCCTTCGGCGTCCGTCCATGACCTTCGGGGCACCTTGGTCGTTCCCATGGCGACGAGTTCGTTCGGCGTCGCCTCGTCTCCATGCGGGTCCACGCGAGGGGTGAACCAGACCTCGTGTCCGGCGGCCAGCGCAGCTCGGGCTGTGTCGGCCCACAGCTCTTCGCTGCCGCCCCAACCGGCTACCGGCTCAACCGCGAGGATGACGATCTTCATGTGGCCGATTCCCCGGTGGTAGCCAACCCGATCATGGATGTCCCGGCCAGGCGCGCGGCGTCGCATAAGGCGCGCAGGCGATCATCCTTGCTCAGCGAGCTGTCAACAGGGACCACGAGCGACGCGCAATGGATGCCGCGCACCATCGCCGCCGCGAATAGCGCCGCCGACTCCATCTCCGTAGCGAGGACCCCGATGGATCGCAGGATGTTCCACCGCGCGCTCCACTCAGGACTCAACGGCATCCCGAAGGGCCGTTCCCCGCTGAGTGCGTCCTTGCAGTGGGTCACGCCGATGTGATGCCGAAGACCGGCTTCGCGGGCGGCTTGGGCAAGGCCGACGAACAGTTGCGAGTCCGGGACGGCTGGGACTTCCAGGGGTACGTACTGCCGGCTGGTTCCGTCGTCCCGCACCGTTCCCGAAGAGATCACCAGGTCACCGGGACGCACGTGGCGCTGCATCGACCCGCAGGTCCCGACCCGAACGATCTGGGTGATGCCAAGGTGCCACAGCTCATCGGCGACGATCGCGGTCGCCGGCCCGCCGATCCCGGTGGAAACTACGAGCATCGGCAGGCCGGAACCGTGAACGTCCGGCACTTCGGAAGTGACGAACCCGCGCTGCCGCGTCACAGTGTGCGGCTCGGGGCCGAGGGAACTGGCCAGAGCTGGCACGCGGTCCGGGTCGCCGGTGATGATCGCCATGGTCGCGGTGGTCTTGACGTCGCCAAGGTGTTCAGTCAAAGAGATCACTCTCAATCGCCGAGAACGGTGGAGACAACCTTGCATACCTCGGTCTCTAGGACGGTCCACGGATAGTTCGTGGCGTTGCGCAGGCCAGCCTGACGGAGATCCGCGGCAGCGGCGTCATCGCGCAACAAGCGGCTGACTGCTGTCGCGATGTCAGCGGTGGCAACGTGCTGGATTTGCTCGCCGGCCCGGCCGATACCGACGTCCGTCGCCGGCAGCAGAATGCCGGCCGCGCCGACCGCCTCAGCCATCACGCCGCGATCATCGGTGTGGATGAGTGGCACGCCGCACGCTTGCGCCTCTAAGATGACCTGTTCGATGTCGCCGCTGTGCGGCACGTTGACGATCACGTCACACAGATTCATGCGCTCCACATAGGACAGATCACTTGGCGCATGCGGTGCCTGGCCCCCGTTCCCTTGTGGCCGAGGCACTTGACCGCTCAATGTCGTAGGCACTCCGCGCCATTCGTCAAACTCGCTGGTAGCCGGGAAGAGCACCTGATCGGCCACACCGAGGTCGCGCGCCATGTCAGCGAGCCGCCAGTAACCAACCGCCCGACAATGCAAATAGAGGAACGCCCTGGCGGGCGCGAGAGCACGTTGGATGTCGGGCAGCGCGGTCAGGACCCGTGCTGTCTGTTTGCGTTCGCTGTTGACGCCGAACACGCCGACGACGTGCGCGTCGGCGAGCCCGGTCCGCGCTCGAAGCGCCTCGCGATCGGGATCGACGCGGAAGACCTCGGTATCTACGCCGGGTGGGGCAATGCCGGCGACCTCCAGTCCCTGGGAACGCAGGTAGGACGCGGCCGTCCGTGAGCTGGCGATGATCGCGTCGCAGGTGCGTTGGATGTCCAGGTAGTGCGTGCCAATCGGCAGGCCGTCGAAGACGACGTACAACACGACGGGACCGCCGTAGCCGGCCGAGCGCGCCGCCGTAATGACCTCGACGGCGTTGTAGGCGTCCATGTTGACCACCAGGCAATCGGGCGTTGTCGCGGCGAAGAACCCCGGCAGGGACGTGGTCCAATGTTCGCCCTGTTCCGCGGGCCAGACCAGGTACTGCATGTCCTCGCCGACATCCTCGGGGCGTGCCTTGAGCCCGAAACAGGCCACCGGTCGGCCCGAGTGGTGGAGAGCTTGGGCGATGTGCTTGGTCGTGCGGCCGAACCCGGTGGTGAGCGTGGACGAATCCGACAAGATCGCGATCATAGGCTTCCTATCTCAGTGCGTGCTGACAGCCTCGTCCGCTTGTCGTGGACGGGGGTGCGAGCAGCCGAACGTCTTGAAGGAGACGGTAGATCGTGCGGGCACTGCGCTTCGGGGAGAACTCCTCCCGCAAGGCGAGGGCGGCGGTTCTCGCGCGAGCAAGCGCTGATTCGTCCAGTTGGTCCAGGCATTTCCGCAGCCCGGAGGGTTGGCAGCCGTAGACGATTCCGGCGTCGCCCAGCACCTCAGTGAGATAACCCCAGTCCGAGACAAGACAAGGCAGTCCGTGGGCTATCGCGTCGGCGACCGTGCCGGTGGTGAGCATCGGAGTCTGGTGAAAGGGCAGGATCAGCGCGTCGGAGGCGGCCAACCGCAGGTCGTAGATCGCCCGGTCAACCCGAATGTGCGGCTCAGCGTGAACACGAGGATCGGCTGCTGGGTTTTCGTTGGGAGCCAACGAAAAGACCCGCAGCTCGATGTCCGTGCGACGGCACCGCGCGAATGCGTCGATCGCGTCCGTAACGTGCTTGCCCGGCCGTGGACGCCCGATGATGGCTAACCGCAGCACGTCGTGCCGCCAGCCGAGCCGTGCCTCGATCTCGTGCCGGTTGCCGTGCGGCCGGACCAGCGGGCCGAAATGCGGATGTGGTGCCACGACGTGTCGGCACTCGGGTCTGAACCGCTGCGTCTCCAGCCTCTTGGCCCTGCCCCACTTGCTGTGGTGGATCGCGCCGTCGGCCTGGTATGCCCAGAATCGGTAGAGGTCCCACCATATGGGGTTACGGTCGTGGGGAGTGAGGTTGTGCTGGCTCCACACCACCGAGATGCTGGCCCGGCGGAGCGCGGCAGCGAACCTCTGGTGCAGCGCAATGTCAGGTGGAAGCAACCACTCCGGCCAGTGCAGGTGAAAGACGTCAATGCCCTCCACTTGTCGGTCGAGGCACTTCCAGCAGATCTCGTTGCCCAGCCCAGAATCGTGGACAAGCTTACCGAGTTGGTCGTAGATGACCCGGTGGTAGTCCGACACGTGGTCCATCGTCAACACCCGCAACGGTCGCTCCGCAGTCATGGTCATGTTCTCCCGCTTCAGCCACCTTGCTACGGCCACGAACGTGGAATGTCGCCCTCGGCCGTGACTCCGCCGTAGACCCGGTAGTACAGGTCGCGGACTGTGATGTTGGCCAGGATGGTGCGCGCGTCCAGCCACCTCACCGAGGCCAGGTGGCCATTGGTGACCGCCGCGACTCCGGCGAGGCGGGTGATCGTCTCAGCCGCGGCGGCGGCGGCATGTGCGGCGTGAGTAGCGGCCAGCCGGTGTCGCGCGCCGAGTTCGAGCCCGAGGTCATCACCATTGGCGGCTCGCTGCCACACCTCGCTGGTCACCTCGTGCAGCAGGCTGCGCGCCGCGAGCATCTGCGCATAGTGTCGGCCGAGCACATCCTGGATGAGTTCGGAGTCGGCCCGGCGAGCGCCTGTGCCTGGTTGCTCGTGCGCAAGGTGCTCAGCGGCGGCATCGAGACTGGCGAGACCGATGCCAACCGAGACCGCCGCGATGGCGCTGGGGACCAGAACGCGGAACAGGCGCCGACGACGATTGACGGAGTCCGATCGGACGTCGTAGGCCACCCGGTGTGCGGGCACCGCGACGTCCCGCACCGTCAGCGGCGCCGTACCTGTTCCCGGCAAGCCGACCGGTGACCAGTAGGGGCCAATCTCGCAGGCGGCTCGCGGGATCAGGACCACGGCGGTCGCGGAAGGCTCGGCGTTGACGACCGTGCATCCCACAGCAACCCAAGGTGCGCGCGAGACCCCGCTGACCATATGCCAGTAACCGGACACGGTGAACACGCCACCGCGCCGACTCAGTTCGCCATGGATACCTCCGGCATAGGCGATCAACTCGTCGGGGTCGGAGTAGACTTCACCGACGCCGACATCGGGCAGCTCGACACTGAACATTCCGCCGATGGTCCCGGTGAAGGCCAACCATCCGAGCGTGCCACTGACGCTGGCCAGGTCTTCGATGAGCGTCAGCGCGGCAAGCGGATCAACCGCGTGGCCCTTGTACTCGTGGGGTATGAGCGCGCGGAAGATCCCGGTCTGGCGCAGCAGGTCGTACTGATGGTCATCGATTGCTCCCCGCTCCGGATTGCTGGTGGACTGCGCCGCCTTCACCAGTTTGGGCCACAACGTGTCCCAGTTGCTCTGTCCGGGCGGACGCGACGACCACGGGCGTGCCCTGATCACTCTCGCCCGCCAATCGGCGCCGGGTCGGTGGCGCGCTCAGACGCGATGGCGTCCGCCACCATGTGGGCGATGAGTTCATCGAAGGTCATCGTTGGCTTCCAGCCGAGTAGCCGCTTGGCTTTGCTGATATCGGCTCGTGGGATGCGCTGCGGCTGGCCGGTGGCCCTGCCGGTCAGCCGAACCATCGAGCGCCAACCGGTGATGCCGGCCGCCTGGAAAGCGGCGTTCACGACGTCCTCTACGGTGTGCAGTTCGCCGGTGGCGATGACGAAATCCTCTGCGGTGGGGTGCTGAAGGGCGGCGTGCATCGCGACCACAAAGTCTCCCGCGTAGCCCCAGTCCCTCGTGGCGGTGAGGTTGTCGAGCACCAGCTCACTGGCGTGGCCGACAGCGATGCGCGCCACGGTGCTGGTAATTCGGGGCACGACGAATCCCTCGTCGTGTAGCCCGGACTCGTGGTTGCCCAGGATGCCGCAGGAGACGAACATCCCGTAGCGCGCCCTGTAGCTGGCGGCCATGAAGTGCGCGAACGCTTTGCTCGCACCGTAAGGGGTGGTGGGTCGGATCGGGGTCTCTTCGTTGAATGACTCGCCGTCCACGTCCCCGAATAGCTGCGCGCTCGACGCCTGGAAAATCTTCGTCTCGGCAGTCCTTTCGGCCAACCGAACGGCCTCCAAGATGGTGAGCAGGCCGTTGCCGTTGACGTCGCATGTCCGCAACGGCTGCTCCCAGGAGGTCCGCACCGAGCTGATCGCGGCCAGGTTGTAGATCTCATCAGGAGATGTCTCACGGATGGTCGTGACGACCGAAACCAAGTCGGTGATGTCACAGGCGACCACCTGGATATCGCCAGCGTGCCGGCTGATCAAATCGTGCTCGTAACGCGAGCCGAATTGGGCGATGGCGACGACGCGGTACCCGAGTCGGCGCAGGTGAGCCGCCAAGTGCAGGCCATCCTGCCCGGTTGCCCCGGTGATCAACGCTGTTGGCATTACTGGTTTCCCGTCTGCTCAAGAAAGAGGCGGTGTTCAAATCTGACCCCGAAGTCGGGGTCCGTGTCGTGGCCCGCGCAAACAGGGACAGTGACGCCTGCGGAGGAGAGCAGCCGCAGGGATTGCATGGCGGCGTAGCGGACCCGGCCCGCGCCGTCCTCGTGGAGGACTCGCCGGAGGTGCTTGACCAGCTCCGCCGAGGGGTGCGGCGGCGCGGCCTTGCCGAGCGCGACGACCGCTTCATATCGGATCGTCTCCACAGGGTGATGCCTGGCGAGATCAAGGATGGTCGGGATATGTGGCCGGGCGGCTTCGTGATGCTTGCCGGCCAGCGCACCCCAGCACCAGGTGGCGGCTCGCGCCAGGTCGTCGTCATCGGCGGCGAGATCGCAGGCAACCACGGGAGCCAGTGACGCTGCCTCCGACACAGCGGTGATCTCCCCGAGGAAGTACAGCGCGTCGCGGCGTACGTGCTGGTGGTCCTGCCCGAGGCAACGGCGGATGAGGTCGACGGCTTCGCGTCCGGCTGCCCGGTCTCCGGTCAGACCTATGGCAAGCGCGGCGAAGGGCTGGAAATCCAGCTCAAGGCTGCTTGCGATCTGTTGCAGGTGGGGCACGGAGAGACGTCCGAGCCTGCCGAGCGACCAGGCGGCCTCGTCGCGGACATAGAAGGACGGGTCGGTTAGGGCACGCACCAGATGGGCGACCGATTCGGTACTGGCGATCCTGCCCAGTGCTCCGGCGACCCGCCAACGGACGTCGAAGTCCTCATGGGTGGCAAGGACATGACCGAGCGCAGGGATCGCGTCGGCAGCCTCCGGCACATGCGAGAGGCTGCTCAAAGTCAGCCCAGCCGACATGACGACCGGCCATGGCTCATCGCCCCCCATCAACGCACTGATGGCCTGGTGGATGCGCTGCTGGTCCGTCAGCGGCGACGGCGGTAGGAACGTCCGGTCGTTGCGGGCCTCGTGCCCGTAGTGGTAAACCAGCGCGGTCGGCTCGAATCGGACCCATTGTCCGCCTTGGGCCAGGTGCAGCTTGGTCCAGTGGTGGTCTTCCAATTCGTAGACATCTTCGTCGAACTGTTCCTTCTCCCAGGTCTTGCGCTGGAAGATCGAGTTGGCGTTCCAGAAGTCTGAGTCTCGGCGCTCGGTGCGGGGCCGAAGGGACGAGAAGATGTCAAGGTCGCGCTTGTCGAGGAAGCGGGATGTGATCGGGTAGAGCTGGCTGCCGTAAGTGCCCAGCACTGCGGGATTGGGCAGCCACGAGGCGAGGTTGGTCAGCCAGGTGTCGTTGGCGGGGATGGCGTGCGCGCTCAGGATGACGACCGCGCTGCCGGAACATCCGTCGATAGCCTTGTTGAGCGCCGCACCAGGCCGGTAGTCATCGATGTCAAGTAACAGGTCAGCGTAGTCGCTGGCGAGCTGGCGCGAGCCATCGTCGGACAGGTTGTCCACTGCCACGACCTCGATCTGCTCGCGCGTCTGCTGATTCCGCACCGCATGAAGCACAGCCCCCAGGTAGGACGCCTCGTTCTTAAAGCGGATGATGACGCTGATCACGCTTTAGCCCACGCCCTTCGGTCGTCCGCGATGAGTCGGCGTACAGCGACGCGCGCAAGGTCGCTGTTGTCGCGCCGGATGGGATGGACGAAGTAGGCGTCGGGAATGTCTAGTGCCCTTCTCACGCTGCCCGCAGCATGGTACGGCCGGTAGCGGTTCACGCTCTTCAGATGGGCCAGGTAATCGCGGCCAGAGAGCGAGAAGACGTCGACCAGGGTCGGCAGCAGCACCTCTTGGAGGGTGAAGGACTTGTCCGGCGCCTGGTTGCGTATGACGAACTCCCGTAACTGCGGATAGAGCGGGCTGTTGACGACGGTGTTGATGTAGCGGGTGCTGAAGACCTGCGCGGGGCTGAAGCACTGGTTGGTGCTGGTGAGCCCGAGTAACGCCAGCAGTTCGGGAAGCTCAGGTCGTAGGCTGCGATAGGGCCGCCACCGTGAGGTGCGCGGGGTGTCGCGCTTGAACCCCGGTGCCATGTAGTCGTAGCCCTGCATGATGTCGGCGAGGAACGACTCGAAGCCTGGCTTGATCCATACCATGTCGGTCTCAGCGTTGACGATGTAGTCGTAGCCCTGGCCGCCGGCCCACTCGAACATGTCCAGAAAGAATGGCGTGACCTTGGCATAGTTCAGCGGCCGACCGACCGGCAACACAGGAACCGATCCGTGAACCGGGTGCGCACGAAGGGACTCGGTCTCGCCGGAGTTGTAAATGGCGATGTCGGCGGCGGGTACGAAAGCCCGGAGGCTGCCGACGAGGTCGGTGAGGTGCTCGTCGTGGCGGTGGTCCGCGGTGACGACACAGATGCGTGCCGTCACCGGCTTCCCCCCGCGTGCGCCAGTGCCTCGTTGACGGTGCTGGAGACATAGGACACGTCCTCGTCGCTCATCGCCGAACTGGTTGGAAGCCACAAGGCACCGGCAGCGACCTCCTCAGCGACCGGGAAGTGTCGAACCGGCCCGAACAGCGGCTGACTGCCCAAGGTCGGCCAGATCGCCCGCGCGTCGACACCCCGTTCACGCACGTAGGCAAGGACCTGAGCACGGTTCTCGACGGCGATGGTGTGCAACCACGGCGAGTAATCAGCCCACTCCGCAACGGGCCTTCCTGTATACGCCGAACCATCCAGAAGCTGGTCGTACCGCGCGCAAACCCGCTCCCGAGCTGCCAGAAGCTCGTCCCATCGGTCAAGTTGGCCCAGGCCGACGGCCGCGACAAGGTTGGTCATGCGAAAGTTGCGCCCGACAACATCGTGTACATAGGGCCGTTCAGCGCTCATGCCATGGTTGGCCAGCAGCCGCATCGCGCCCGCCAGATCCGGGGAGTCGGTCGTCACGCATCCGCCCTCCCCCGTGGTAATCGGTTTATTAGCGTGGAAGCTGAAGATCGATGCGGCACCGAATGATCCGCACGGCCTCCCCTTGTAGCGAGCCCCATGAGCCTCCGCCGCGTCCTCAATGATCGGAAGGCCGAAACCTCCGAGCGCGTCGTAGTCAGCTGGGTGTCCCAGCACGTCAACCGCGATGATCGCCCGGCTCTTGGGCGTGATGACCTCGCTCAGCCGCTGAGGGTCGATGGTCCAGGTCTCCGGGCTGATGTCGACCAGAACCACAGAGGCCCCGACCGCGAGTACTGATGATGCTGGCGCTGCGAAGGTCAGCGCGGGAAGGATCACCTCGTCACCTGGGCCTATACCGAGCGCTCGGAGTACCGTTTCGAGCGCGAGCGTGCCGTTGGCGACGGCGAGGGCGTGCTGCCGGTCGCACTTCTGGGCGAACCGCTGCTCGAAGTCGGTGATGTAGGGGCCGGTTCCAGAGACCCAACCTGACTCCAGCGCCGCGAGGACATACCTGCGTTCGGTGGCCGTAAGGTCAGGCGAGGACAGCGGGACAGTGCGCCGAGCGGGCTGTGCTGTGGCTTCAGCGCGAAGGGGGCTGGCAGCATGCACGTAACCTCCACGTGGATCGACTGGGCATCATCGGCGTTTCGCGAGCACATAGCTATGGCATGCCTCACAAGCGGGCTCCTCCGCCCGCGATCACGCCCCCCACGAGTGCGCTACCACCCCTCGGTACACGAAACCCTCGCCGTGCTCGCCGAGACCGACCGGCGCCACACCGACTCCCTGGCCGGCTTCGCCCACTGGGCCGGAGTCACCTACCTCCGAGAACGCTGACCACAGCCAGCTCAACTCGAAAGCTCGACACCAAGCCCTGAACTGTCACCCTGACAAAGACATCGCCCGGCCGCGCACCCTCGTTCCGCACACCCCGGAAACCCCGCTCATCTGCTGGCCGTATGAGCGGCGCCCAGAGCCGGGCCGAATCCAACCGGAAGCCGCAGTTCGGGGAGTCCGGATACCCAGCCAGTCGTGCATTGCCTGCGTGAGGGGAGGACGCAGACCAACTGACACCAGGCACCTGCCACTTCTTCTTCAGGTGACTCGTTATCCCGGCCCTGGGGCCTGAACGTAGGCAAACGGTTGGTAAAGGCGGTGGACAACGCTGCTCCACTCCGGGTAGCAGCGGTGAACGCTCGGCTACGCTCAACCCCCACGAACGTGTCGTTACAGCCTGCGAAGACAGCAAAGACGATGGGGAACGACGATGAGCCCGGAACCTCCTGAGCTGGTGGCGATGCGGATCGCCCTGGGCCAGCAGCTGGCCGCCCTGCGCGAAGCGGCGGGCGTCGTCCAGCAGCAGATCGGCCATAAGACCGGCTACAGCCGTTCCTCGATCGCCAAGGCCGAAGCGGGCCGCCAGCTACTGACCCGGGAGTTCTGGACGACGGCAGATGGGCTGCTCAAGGCGGGCGGTGACTTGCTGGCCAGTTACGAGGAGGTGCTCGCCGCCAAGCGGGAGCACGAAGCCCGGAGTCGGGAAACGGAGCTGGCCAAGGCGTACGCCGCAGCGAAGGCTCATGCGCAGGCGTTGCGCATCCCGGCTGTGAGCAGCCCTACCGCCTTGCTGTCGGGCGGCACCAACGTGGCCGTGCCACCCTGGGGTGTGGTATCTGAAAAAAATCCGGCCGGCGTCGAGCCCATTGACGAGGCGTTCATTATCTCCCTGCGGACCCGGATGCAAGAGTTACTGGCGCTTGATGCCCAGGTCGGTGGCAACGAGACATCTGTCCAAGCGTTGCGCCTGTTCCGTTCGGCGCATCGCCGTATCGGGGTCAGCACCTGCCCGAAGCACTTGCGGCGTGAGTTATATGCGACTGTGGGAGAGTTGGCTGAAATTGCTGGCTGGTTGTTCTATGACGCTGATCAGCAGGACACCATGCGCCGGATCAACCAGGAGGCGCTGTATTATCTTCGTGCAGCCGGGCACCGCAGCCTGGAACTGCTGACGCTGCAAAACATGAGCATGCAGGCTGAACACCTCAACCGCCCGAATGAAGCCCTCAACATCGTGTCATCAGTTCTTGACACTGACCGGCTCAGTCCTCGCGTGGAATCCCTCTTCCTGGCCCGTGGCGCCTATGCCATGGCCCAACAGCAACAGCAAGCCGAGGCGTTGCGTATCTTCCAGAAAGCTCGAGCATTGTTCCTCGATGGCTTGCGGGACGATGATCCCGGGTGGGCCTGGTGGGTCGACGAGCGTCAATTCGCCTGGTTCGAAGCCCGTATGTGGGCCGAACTCGGTCAACACGATAAATCAGCACAACTCTTTGCCGAGGCGTTGGCCGACACTCTCCACCATAGGGTTCGGCGCCGATACAGCCGATCGGCGAACCTGTTCGAAAGTCTGGTCAGGGTGGGCGACTGGCGGGAAGCTGAACAACTGGTGCCCGAGCTTGCCCCCTACATCAACGAAGTCGGTTCCGCACGGACGGCCAGCATCCTGCGGAAAACACTGAATTCCATACGCAAGACCACCACCACCCCGGCCTTAGAAGATGGGGCCGTGTGGTTGCGGGGGATGTTAGAG